>JAIXWZ010000128.1 GCA_027491035.1 Comamonadaceae bacterium
CCCGGCAGCAAGGCCTGGTCGCGCAGACCCCAGATCACCAGCGTGGGCACCTCGATGCGACCGCGGGTCGGTGCCGGCCGGTCGCCAGGTGGCTGGCCTGCGGCCGGTGGGCGCAGCGGCGTGGCCGCATAGTAGGCGCAGGGCCCTGTCAGGCCGCCGTTTTGCCAGCAGGCCCGGTGCTGCTCCTGCAGCGCCTCATTGAGCCAGTGGCTGTCCTGGCCAACTCCCATGCCCCTGAGCAAGGCCCACAGGCGCCTGAAATCGTCCTCGGCCAATTTTTGCGCCGCGTCTGGGCGGGCCAGGAAGTTCATATAGGCGCTGGCCGCCTGCTGGGCTGGCGATCGCGCCAGTTCGCGCGCGAAGATGAGGGGGTGGGGTGAGTTGATGATCACCAGCCGCTCAAGCAGCTCAGGCTCTTGCGCCGCCAGATTCCAGGCGATGGCCCCGCCCCAGTCGTGGGCCACCAGCGCCGCCAGGCGCGGGCCGCCCAGGGCGCGTGCCAGCGCGCTGATGTCTTGCACCAGGTGGCGCGCTCGATAGGCCTGCACATCGGCCGGGGCACTCGAGCCGGCGTAGCCGCGCAGGTTGGGCGCAATGCAGCGGTAGCCGCCATGCTCGGGCGCGCTCCAGTGCAGCAGCATGGCGTCCCAGACAAAAGCCGCTTGGGGAAAGCCGTGCAGGAACACCATGACGGGCCGGCCCGGCTCGCCGGCGGCGCGGCACGCCAGGGTGATGCCGTGAGGCAGCGCGACATCGAACTGCTCGATGCCTGTCATGCAGGGTCTGGGGACGGGCCTACGGCCTGTGCTGGCGGATGAATCCAGTGCCACAGGGTTTGGGCGGCTTGCTCGACGCCCTGGCGTTTGAGCGCAGAAAACATCTGGACCTGGCCGCCGCCAGCTTGGAGCCGCACGATCGACAGTGCCCTGGCCGCCTCGCTGCGATTGAGTTTGTCGGCCTTGGTCAGCAGCACCAAAAAATGCAGCCCCTGCTCCACCCGCGGGCGGATCACGTCAAGCAAGATGTCGTCGAGCTCGGTCAGCCCCAGGCGGGCATCGCACAGCAGCACCACAGCGCGCAGGTTTTCGCGGGTGACCAAGTAGTTGGCCATGACGCGCTGCCAGCGCAGCTTGGCCTGCTTGGGCACGGCCGCGTAGCCATATCCGGGCAGGTCGGCCAGCACCGCGTCGGTGATGCCTTGCTTGCCCAGAGAAAACAGGTTGATGCTCTGCGTGCGCCCGGGTGTTTTGGAGGCAAAGGCCAGCCGGTTTTGCTGCGTCAGCGTGTTGATGCAGGTCGACTTGCCGGCGTTGGAGCGACCGACAAAAGCGATCTCGGCCACATCGAGCGCCGGCAAGTGCTCGAGCTGCGGTGCGGTGGTCAGAAAGCGCGCGGTGTGCAGCCAGCCCAGGGCCAACTTGGCGTCTACGCGGACCGGCTCGGTGGATGTCATGGCGGGCAGTGGTTGGGGCAGCAGGGTCGGCAGTGGCAGCGCCACGATCGGGCTGCGGCCGTGGCGATTGTGGCCTTAGTTCAAACCGGTCGATGCACTCATTGTAAAATCGGGCGTTTGCCGTTTGCATCACCGGCTCCTGAATTTTGCGTTCATCAAAAAGCGTCCCTATGAAGCTGCTCGCCCCCACTCTCCTGGCTGCCCTCTTGGCCCTTTCGGCTCCCCTGGTCCAGGCCGCCAACGCGACGGCCAAAGCCCAAGCCAAACCTGACCTGGTGGCAGGCGAGGCCAAGTTCAATGCTGCTTGCGCGGCCTGCCATGGCGCCGACGGCAACTCGGGCTCGCCCGTCAACCCCAAGCTGGCCCAGCAGCACCCCGAGTACTTGATCAAGCAGCTCAAAGAGTACAAGTCGGGCGTGCGCAAGAACGCGGTGATGCAAGGCATGGCCGCTGGCCTGTCCGACGAGGACATGAAGAACATCGCGTTTTGGCTGGCCAGCAAGAAGATCAAGCCCGGTTTTGCCAAAGAAAAAGATTTGGTCGCCTTGGGCGAGCGCATTTACCGCGGCGGCGTGGCCGATCGCCAGATTGCCGCCTGTGCGGGCTGCCACAACCCCAGCGGCGCGGGCAACCCGGCCCAGTACCCCCGCCTGGGCGGACAACATGCCGAGTACACCGCCGCGCAGCTGACGGCCTATCGCGACGGCGGCCGCGGCAACAGCCTGCAGATGAGCCAGGTGGCGGCCAAACTCAACGACCGGGAAATCCGGGCCCTGGCGGACTACATTGCCGGTCTGCGTTGAACGGCTGGCGCGCAAACGCGCGTTATTTAAAGGGACTCGGCGCGTAGGGGCTTGGTCCGATCGCTTGGGGCCGTTACAGTGCGAAGTGGCTCCATTGGAATTTGCCCCCGAACAACACATGCAGACGGGCGGGCCTTCCATGCAGGCAGGCCCGTTTCTTTTTGAGCAGCCGCCACGTCTTGAGGTGGCCCTGGCGCTGAGGTTTGGCTACGCATGAGCACCGACACCACCGAATTCGACCCCTCTGCCGCAACCGCTGGAGCCGGTGTGGGCAAGGGCTTGCTCGAGTTGCTCTCGTCGATGCGCTTTGCCATTTCGCTGCTCACAGTCATCTGCATTGCCTCTGTCATCGGCACCGTGATCAAGCAGGCAGAGCCCGCTGTCAACTACGTCAACCAGTTTGGCCCCTTTTGGGCGCAGCTGTTCGGCAAGCTCAATTTGTTCACGGTTTACAGCGCCTGGTGGTTCTTGCTGATCCTGGCGTTTTTGGTGCTCAGCACCTCGCTGTGCATCGCCCGCAACACGCCCAAGATTCTGGTGGACGTTCGCGCGTTCAAGGAAAACATTCGCGAGCAAAGCTTCAGGGCATTTCCGCACCGAGCCGAGGCTGCGGTGGGCGCTTCTTCGCACCAGGCCGCGCAAGACTTCAGTCAGGCCTTGCGCCAGGGCGGCTGGAAGGTCAAACTGCAGCAGCGTGAGCAGGGCTGGATGGTGGCGGCCAAAAAAGGCGCGGCCAACAAGCTCGGTTACATTGCCGCCCACAGCTCGATCGTGATGGTGTGCATCGGCGGCTTGCTCGACGGCGACCTGATGGTGCGCATGCAGATGTGGTGGGGTGACAAGGCCGTCTTCAGCGGCGCCGGCATGATCGCCGATGTGCCTGCGCAGTACCGGCTCAGCCCCTCGAACCCCACCTTTCGCGGCAACATCTTGGTCGGCGAGGGCACCCATTCGAGCACCGCCCTGCTGGCTCAGCCCGGTGGCGTGGTCTTGCAGGAGCTGCCCTTTTCGATTGAGTTGCGCAAGTTCATCGTCGAGTACTACTCGACGGGCATGCCCAAGTTGTTTGCCAGCGAGATCGTCATCCATGACAAGCAAACCGGTGAGGCGATAGAGAAACGGGTGGAGGTCAACCACCCTGTGCGTCACCGCGGCATCGATGTTTTCCAGTCCGGTTTTGATGACGGCGGCTCGCGCGTGACGCTGCGGGCCATTGCCATGGGCTCTCCCGTTGCGCCTTTTGAGGTCAGCGGCGTCATTGGCGGCTCGACCCCCTTGTCCAATGGCAACGAGCAGATGACCCTGGAGTTTTCAGGCCTGCGGGTGATCAATGTGGAGAATCTGGGCAAAACGGTGAGCGATCCCCGCCAGGAAGGCGAGTCCCGGATGGCCCACGCCCTCGATCAGCGCATGGGCGCGGCCAACAAGACCACCACGCGCAAGGACTTGCGCAACGTGGGCCCCAGTGTGAGCTACAAGCTGCGCGATGCCGCGGGCCAGGCGCGCGAGTACAACAACTACATGCTGCCAGTGCTGCTCGACGATCAGCCCGACACCGTGCCGATTTTCTTGCTGGGCGTGCGCGACACGCCGGCCGACGAGTTCCAGTACCTTCGCATTCCGGCCGACCCCGAGGGCACGAAGCAAACATTCTTGCTCACCCGTCAGGCGCTGAAAGACGAAGGCTTGCGGCAGGAAGCGGTCAGCCGCTACGTGCGCCAGGCCATCCCCGCGCACCGCAGCGACATGGCCTCGCAGCTGTCGGCCTCGGCCCAGCGCGCTCTGGCCTTGTATGCCGGTGCCGAACCACAGTCCGGCGCGGCCGGCGTCAACGGCAAGCCGGTGGCCGGTCTGCAAGCGATCTCTGACTTCATGGAGGCCAATGTGCCGCAGGACGAGCGTGAAAAAGCCAGCGAGGTGCTGATCCGCATTCTCAATGGCGTGCTCTTCGAATTGGTGCAGATGAGCCGTCAAAAAGCGGGCCTGCCCCTGCTGGAGTCGAATCAGAAAACCCAGAACTTCATGGCCCAGGCCGTGCTCAGCTGGTCTGATGCGGGCTTTTATCCGGCGCCCATGACGTTCGAGCTCAAGGATTTCGAGCATGTGCAGGCCAGTGTGTTCCAAGTGGCTCGGGCCCCTGGGCGCAACATTGTCTATTTGGGCTGCCTCTTGCTTATCTTGGGGATCTTTGCCATGCTTTACGTGCGCGAGCGGCGCTTGTGGATCTGGCTGGAGCCGGGAGCCCAGGGACAGGGCTCACGGGTCAGCATGGCCTTGTCGAGCAACCGCAAGACGCTCGATGGCGACAAGGAATTTGAGCACTTGAAGAGCCGACTTTTGCAGGGGGTGACATGAGCAGCACATTGGGTCGGGGCGGCATCGTCCTGCGTGAAGGCTATTTTTCTCGCCGTTCCGCCTGGGAATGGTTGTTTGCCGTCCTGGTAACCGTCGGCTGCTTGTTTGCGCTGACGCAGTACCAGCACGCCATGGACAGCTATGAAAAAGCCATCCTGGTGGGCGTGATCCCCTCTGCCATTTGGCTGGGCTGGTTCTGGCGGCCCCTGCAAGGGCTGATGGTGGGCGTGGCGCTGGCGTCTTTGTTGGCGCTTTTTTCTTATCAGGGCGATCTGGCCCGTGCCGAGCAGGTCTTCTGGCTCAAGTATTTCCTCTCCAGCCAATCGGCCATCTTGTGGATGGCGGTGCTGTTTTTCATGAGCACGGTGTTTTATTGGTTGCCCGTGCTGATCAAGGGGCAGGGCGGCACGCTGGAGTTACTCGGCTCGCGCCTGGCCTGGGCGGCGGTGACCATGGCTCTCATTGGCACCATGGTGCGCTGGTACGAGGGCCATCAGATGGGCCCGGACATTGGTCATATTCCGGTGAGCAACCTCTACGAGGTGTTCGTGCTGTTTTGCTGGATGACGGCGCTTTTTTATCTGTATTTCGAGGAGCAATACCAGACCCGCAGCCTGGGCGCCATGGTCATGCTGGTGATCAGCGCGGCGGTTGGTTTTTTGCTGTGGTACACGCTGGTGCGCGAGGCCCATGAAATCCAGCCGCTGGTGCCGGCGCTCAAGAGCTGGTGGATGAAGCTGCACGTGCCTGCCAATTTCGTCGGCTACGGCATGTTTTCCATAGCTGCCATGGTCTCGCTGGGTTATCTGATCAAGCAGCAGGCGCAGCAGACGCAATGGCACAAGCTGGCACCGCTGTGGCTGCTCGGTCTGCTGATTTGCCTGGTGCCGCTGGTGTTTCGCAAATCATCGTATGAAGCCGGCGGCATGTACTGGATGGGCTACATCACCGTCTCGGCCGCGATCGCCGCCCTCATGGTGCTGGCGCGCAAGGCGATTGCCGCGCGGCTGCCAAGCTACGAGATCATGGACGATGTGATGTACAAGTCCATTGCGGTGGGGTTTGCATTTTTTACCATCGCCACCGTGCTGGGCGCCCTGTGGGCGGCCGAGGCCTGGGGCGGTTACTGGAGCTGGGACCCCAAGGAAACCTGGGCGCTCATCGTCTGGCTCAACTACGCCGCCTGGCTGCACATGCGCCTGATGAAGGGTCTGCGTGGCACGGTTGCCGCCTGGTGGGCTCTGGCCGGCCTGGGCGTGACCACCTTTGCCTTCCTGGGCGTCAACATGTTCCTGTCGGGTCTGCACAGCTACGGCGAGCTCTGAGCCCGGCGCAGCGCGCGCGAGTGTCCTCGCGTCCTCGGCACGGCTGTGATGCGTGGGCGCACTCGGGTATTGAATTGCCTGTCTAATTCGGGCTTTCTCGAACCACAGGAGCCCGCTATGTTGATCCGCAACACCGACCGCGATTGGAACCATCGCCTTGGCAGCGAAATCACGCCCGCTGCCCTCTACCATGGTCGGCGCGATTGGATGCGACAAGTGGCGGCCGGAGCCGCTGGGCTGGGCTTGGCGGCGTGGGCGGCGCGCGATGCGCGGGCCCAGATGGGCACGGCCCGGCCGGGCAAGCTGTCCGCCTTGCCGGCGGTCGGCAGCAAGGTTGCCGGTGCGGTCACGATGGAAAAGCTCACCAGCTACCAAGACGCCAGCACCTACAACAACTTCTTTGAATTTGGCACCGACAAGGCCGATCCGGCGCGCAACAGTGGCCGTTTCCAGACCAGCCCCTGGAGCGTGAGCGTCGAGGGCCTGGTCAAGCAGCCGCGCACCTTTGCCCTGGAGGATCTGCTCAAGCTCAGCGCCCAGGAGGAGCGGACTTACCGCTTGCGCTGCGTTGAGGGCTGGTCCATGGTCATTCCCTGGATCGGGTATTCGCTGGCCGAATTGCTCAAGCGGGTGGAGCCGCTGGGCAGCGCCAAATTTGTTGAATTCGTCACAGCCGCCGACAGCAAGACCATGCCCTTTGTGGGCTCAGGCGTGCTCGAGTGGCCTTATGTCGAGGGCCTGCGCCTGGACGAGGCGATGCACCCGCTGACCTTGCTCAGCTTTGGCATGTATGGCGAGATCTTGCCCAAGCAAAATGGCGCCCCGGTGCGGCTGGTCGTGCCCTGGAAGTACGGATTCAAGAGCAGCAAGAGCCTGGTCAAGATCCGCCTGACCGAGACCGAGCCACGCACCGCCTGGGTCAAGTCGGCGCCGCAGGAATACGGCTTTTACTCCAACGTCAATCCGCAGGTCGATCACCCGCGCTGGAGTCAGGCCAGCGAGCGGCGTATCGGCGAGGACGGCCTGTTTGCCAAGAAGCGCAAAACGCTCATGTTCAATGGCTACGAAGCCCAGGTCGCGCAGATGTACGCGGGCATGGACCTCAAGAAGTTCTATTGAGCTTGGCTCCGGCCGATGGCTGCCTGGCCCGGTGGGCGCATGAATAACTTGTTGCTCCACCCGCTGGCGCGGCCGCTGCTCTTTGGCCTGAGTTTGATGCCCTTTTTGTGGCTGTTTTTGCAGGCAGCCACTGATGGCCTGGGTGCGAACCCCCAGGAAGCCCTGATCCGGTCGACGGGCGATTGGGCGCTGCGCTTCATGTGCATCACACTGGCGGTCACGCCGCTGCGGGTCATGGCTGGCTGGTCGGCTGTGGCGCGCTGGCGGCGCATGTTGGGCCTGTTTGCCTTCTTTTATGCCAGTGTGCACCTGCTCAGCTACGCGGTGTTCGACATGGGGCTCGACGCGGCCGAGATGGTGCAGGACATCATCAAGCGCCCCTTCATTTTGGTCGGTACCTTGACGTTTTTGCTGCTGCTGCCCTTGGCCGCCACCTCCTTGAACCGGGCGGTGCGCTGGCTCGGCGCGCGGCGCTGGCAGCGGCTGCACCGGCTCGTTTATGGCGCGGCGCTGACCATGCTGCTGCATTTTTTCTGGATGCGCGCTGGCAAGAGCGATTTTGCAGAAGTGGCCGCGTATGCCGCGCTGGTGGCCTTTTTGCTCGGCTGGAGAGCCTGGCGAGCGCTGCGGCAGCCGGCTTGAAGCGGGCTGTGCTGCGGTCCGCTTAGCTGCTCATTCAGACCGATTTCAAACCAGGCGCTCGCTGCGCATCTGGTCACGGGCGTCTTCGCGCTCACGAATCAGGTGCACCTGGCTGCCATCGACCAAGACTTCGGCGGGGCGCCCGCGGGTGTTGTAGTTGCTCGCCATGCTCATGCAGTAGGCGCCGGCTGAGAGCACCGCCAACAGCTCGCCCGGTGCGACGTGCAGCAGGCGCTGGCGGCCCAGCCAGTCGCCGCTTTCGCAGACCGGCCCGACCACGTCATAGAGCGTGCCGGGGCCCGGGTTTTCGCAGACCGCAACGATCTGGTGAAAGGCCTCGTACATGGCCGGACGGGGCAGGTCGTTCATGGCCGCATCGACGATGCAAAAATTCTTCTCCTCGCCGGGCTTGAGGTAGAGCACTTCGGTCAGGCAGACGCCTGCGTTACCCACCAGTGAGCGTCCCGGCTCGATCATGAACTGCCGCCCGCCGTGGCCACGGGCATCAAAGCGCGCCAGCAGAGCGCTCCACAAGTCGTCGGCCGCCGGGGGCGCTTCGCCGTTGTAGCTGATGCCCAGACCGCCGCCAAGGTCGATGTGAGCGATGGCTATGCCCGCTTTCTCGATCTCTTCGACCAGATCGAGGATGCGGTCGATGGTGTCCAGATACGGGGCCGAGTCGGTGATTTGAGAGCCGATGTGGCAGTCGATGCCCACCACGCGCAGCCCGCTCAGGCTGGCCGCGTGGCGGTAGGCGGCCAGCGCGTTTTCGTGGGCGATGCCGAACTTGTTGTCTTTCAGACCGGTGGAAATGTAGGGGTGTGTCTTGGCGTCGACATTGGGATTGACGCGCAGGCTCACCGGCGCGATGCGGCCGAGCTCGCTGGCCACGCGATGCAGCACATCGAGCTCCGATTCGCTCTCCACATTAAAGCAGCCGATGCCTGCCCGCAGCGCCTGCGCCATTTCGGCGCGGGTCTTGCCCACCCCGGAGAAAATCACCTTGGCCGGATCGCCGCCAGCTGCGAGCACCCGTTCGAGCTCGCCACCGGAGACGATGTCAAAGCCACAGCCAGCGCGGGCGAAAAGCTGCAGCACGGCTAGGCTGGAGTTGGCTTTCATGGCGTAGCAAATCTGCGCCTTACGCCCGGCCAGCCCTCGCTGGTAGGCCGCCAGCGCAGCCAGCATGGACGCCTTGGAGTAGACGAACAAGGGCGTGCCCCAGCGGGCCGCCAGGTCGGCCAGCGGCACCTCCTCGAGCATGAGCTGCTGGCCGCGACGGTGCAAAAAAGGGTGGCCCGGCAGCTTGCCGGTGCTCGTGGTCATGTTCATTTATCGGGCTGCCGGGCTGGCGCGTTGCCTGGGCCGGCCGGCTTTTGAGGTGTGCTCTGGGCGTTGGATTTTTCGCTGGGCAGCGTCAAGGGCCCCTTTTGCCCGCAGCCGGCGAGGGCGCTGCCGATCAGCAGCGCACCGGCCATGCGGCGCATGCCTAAAATTGCGGGGCGTTTATCCACCATGGTGCAAGCATTGTAATGACCGACCTTCAATACCTGGACCTGGCAGAGGCTTTGCTTGGGGCGCTTGAGGCGGCGTGCGACCGCATCAACGACGACAGCGATGCCGACATCGACAACCAGCGCACCGGCGGCATGGTCACCCTGACCTTTGCCAATCGCAGCCAGATCATTGTCAATCTGCAAAAGCCGCTGCATGAGGTCTGGATGGCCGCGGCGTCGGGCGGCTTTCACTACAAGTTCGTTGCCGGTCGGTGGTCGGACACCAAGGACGGCAGCGAGTTCTTTGCGACGCTCAGCCGCTGTGCGAGCGAGCAAAGCGGTCTGGCCCTGCAGTTTTCCGCCTGAACCGGCCCGGCCCCGCGGGCTCAAGGGCGAGACGCGTTGCCGGCGTTGCGTCGCTCTTCGGCGCCGACTGATGACGCACTGCCAGGGGCGGCGCTCGTCTCGAGCGCGCGCCCATCGACGCCCAGGCTGGTCACGCCATTGCCGCGGGCAAATTCTTCGTAGTACCACTCGCCGCCAACCTGCACCACGCCCGGCGGCACGGGCAACTCTGTCACCGGTACCGACTTGAGCGCATGCTCCATAAAGCCGATCCACACCGGCAGGCTCAGCCCGCCGCCGGTTTCACGGTCGCCGAGCTTGCGCGGCTTGTCGTAGCCCATCCACACGCCGGCCACCACGGTGGGTTGGTAGCCCACAAACCAGGTGTCGATCGAGTCGTTGGTGGTGCCGGTTTTGCCATACAGGTCGCTGCGCTTGAGCTGCGCCTGGGCCCGGGCGGCCGTGCCCGAGCGGGTGATTTCCTGCAGCAGGCTCGACATCAAATAGGCATTGCGCGCCTCGATGACCCGCTGGCTCTCGTCGGCCACCGGCGTGGGCGGCTCCACCAGCACCTTGCCCTGCTGATCGGTGATGCGCGTGATCAGGTAAGGGTTGACGCGCATCCCGCCATTGGCAAAGACGGCGTAGCCGGCCACCATTTGCATCGGGGTCACGGCGCCCGCGCCCAGAGCCATCGACAGATAGGGCGGATTTTTTTCCGGATCAAAACCAAAGCGCGTGATCCAGCTGTGGGCGTTTTGCGTGCCCACGCTTTGCAGCACCCGGATGGAGACCATGTTCTTGGACTTCTTGAGCGCGGTGCGCAGCGACATCTGGCCTTCAAACTGCCCGTCGTAGTTTTTGGGCGTCCAGGGCGTGCCGCCGTTTTCGCTGGCCTCCACCGTCACCTGGGTGTCGCTGACGATGGTCGCCCCGCTCAGCCCTTTTTGCAAGGCGGCCGAGTAGACAAAGGGCTTAAAACTCGAGCCCGGCTGCCGCCAGGCCTGGGTCACGTGGTTGAACTTGTTCTTGCCAAAGTCGAAGCCGCCCACCAGCGCGCGGACGGCGCCGTCGCGCGGGTCCATTGCCACCAATGCGCCCTCGACTTCGGGCAGTTGCGTGATCTCCCAGCGGCCCTCAGATGACTTGAGCACCCGGATCACCGCCCCTCTTCGAATCGCGATTTGCGGCGGGGCCTTGGCGGCCAGGCCCGATTGCACCGCCTTGAGGCCCTCGCCTGTGACCTCTAGGGTCTCGCCGTTGCCGCGAACGGCCACCACCTTGCGGGCGCTGGCCTCGAGCACGACGGCCGACATCACATCGCCGTTGTCTGGGTGATCGGCCAGAGCGTCGTCGATCGCGTCCTCGGCCTCTTTGGGGTTGGCCGGAAGATTGATGAATTTCTCGGGACCGCGGTAAATCTGGCGCCGCTCGTAGTCCATGATGCCCTTGCGCAGGGCTTGGTAGGCGGCCGTTTGGTCGCCGGCCCTGACCGTGGTGTAGACGTTCAGGCCGCGGGTGTAGGTTTCAGAGCCATACTGGCTAAAGACGAGCTGCCTGACCGTCTCGGCGATGAATTCGGCGTGCACCCGCCCTGGGTCTTGGCTGGTGCGCACCTTGACGTCTTGCTTTTTCGCAGCCAGCGCCTGCGCCTGCGTGATGAAGCCGTTTTCTTCCATCCGCTCGATGATGTGCAGCTGGCGGGCTCGGGCCCGTTTGGGGTTGGCCACCGGGTTGAAGGCCGACGGCGCTTTGGGCAAGCCTGCCAGCATGGCCGCTTCGGCGATGCTGATGTCCTTTAAGGGTTTGCCGAAGTAGGTTTCAGAGGCCGCGGCGAAGCCATAGGCCCGCTGGCCCAGGAAGATCTGGTTCATGTAGATTTCCAGAATCTGATCCTTGGTGAGCAAATGCTCGAGCTTGAAGGTCAGCAAGATTTCGTAGATCTTGCGCGTGTAGCTTTTTTCGGCGCTCAGGTACACATTGCGTGCCACCTGCATGGTGATGGTCGAGGCCCCCTGGCTCTTGAAGCTGCGCACATTGGCCAGTCCCGCCCGGATGACGCCCAGATAGTCGACCCCGCCGTGCTGGAAAAATCGCGCATCTTCGATGGCCAGCACCGCATCCTTCATGACCTGCGGAATGTCTTCGATCGGGGTGAAGCTGCGCCGCTCTTCGCCAAACTCGCCGATCAGCACCTTGTCGATCGAGTAGATGCGCAGCGGCAGCTTGGGGCGGTACTCGGCCAGATCGGAGATATCGGGCAAGTTGGGGTAGGCCATGGCCAGCGCGATGGCCACCACCATCAGCACCCCAGCCGCCGCCGCACCGAGCAGGCCCACGGTCCACAGTGTCAGGCGCCAAAGCATCCGTCCCAGAGGGTTGCTGTCTTGGGTGTTTGAGCCGGCAGGTGCTTGGGGTGGGGCCATGGAGGATCGGGTGCAGAAGGGCCCGAGAAGGGCTCACTCCGGCTCCGATTATAGAAATCGCTCTTGCGCCACGACGCTCAATTGGCTGGAGCGGGCCACTCTTGGGCCACTCGCGTGCCACGGCGCCGCAGGTTTTACGCAATTTAACCAGACCCGGTCGGCCTCTCGATAGCCTTGAGCTCCTTCAGGTGGCTCTGCGTCGGGCCGCTGCCCGATTGGACTGTGTGGGAGCCGATGGCGTATGCCTTTTGCCTTTGCGACTGCTGCCGATCAGGCCGACCAAGCACTGGCCGGCCTGGACATGGGGCACGACCATGCCCGTCTGGTGGTGCTGGCGCGAGCTGGCCGCAGCTGGCGTCTTGAGCAGTGTCATGAATGGCCGTTGGAGCCGCTCTGGCTGCAAGGCGGGCGCATCGCCGACTTCCTGCCTCTGGCCGATACGCTGCAGCAGTGGCTGGCCGAGAGCGGCGTGAGCCGTCTGGCCATGGCCCTGCCCGCCGAGGCTTGCGCAAGCGCGGTGCTCGAGCAGCCGGGCGGCTGGAGCCGGCTGCGCAGGCGCGCCTGGCTGCAAAGTCAGGCCGCAGCCTTGCTCCAGCGCCCACTGACCGAGTTGACCTGGAGCGCCCATGCCCTGCCCGGGCGTCCGCCGCGCTGGCGCGTGCTGTGCGCCTCGCTGGATGTGGTGCAAGACTGGATGGGCCTGGCCGAGGCCGCCGGGTGCGACCTGATCGCGCTCGATGAGGTGCATCAGGCCAGCTGGCAGGCCCTGGCGCACTGGTACTGTGATGCGCCACAGTCAACGCTCTTGCTGCAAGTGGGGAGCGCCAGCGTGCAGGCCTTGCACTGGCAGGGCGAGCAATGGCATTGGCTGTGGCGCGAGCAAGCCGATGCCCAGCCCCTGCTTGAGCATTGCCTGCGGGCGGTCAGCGATGAGAGCCCTTTGGCCGTGATCGGTGACAGCCCCCTGGCCCAGGAGCTGCGCGCGCACTTGGACGCGGCCGGGCGGTCCTTGCTGAGACCTTCGCCAGCGCAGTCACCATCGTGGGTTGCAGGCGGGCCGCTCGATCGCCTCAGCGATGCGTTCTGGCCGGCTTTGGGGCTTGCTTGGCAGGCGCACCAGACATGACCAGCGCGCTGGTTCCTGCTTTTGACCTGCTGCCGGCAACGCTGCGGCGCCGCTTTGGCTGGCGCCGTCATCGCGCGACTTTGGCGCTGGCCTTCCTGGGCGGCGTGGCGATCGCCTGGTTCCCACTGGCCGATCGCCGCGAACAGCTTGAGCGGGCCGCGCTCGAGCTGGCGCGCCAGCAGGGCGAACTTGAGCGCCTGCAAGCCGAGCGGGTCAAGCTCGAGCAGGTGTTGCAGGCGAGCCAGCGCGAGCAGGCGCAGCGTTTGCTGCACGAGCAGCAGCAGGCCCAGTGGGGCCTGGCCGCCCAGACCTTGCGTGCGGTGGCGCAGCCGCTGGGCTCGGTGCCTGGCTCTCAGCTGCTGGAGCTGCGTCTTGACGAGCAGGGCTTGCAGCTGGTCGGTCAGATTGAGCCGCAGCGCATGCAAGCTTGGCTCGAGGCGGTGCGCCAGCGATCGCGGGCCTGGGACCCGCCCGAATTGATCGAAATTGCGCCGCCGGGCCGCAGCGCCCTGGCAGCGGGGGAGCCGCCTGATCTGCTGCGCTTCGTGGCGCGCTTTGGGCGCGCCGAAAAAGCCGCCGAAAAAGCCGCTGTTGGCGGCACCCAGCCATGAAGATGATCGCGCTGCGACGGCCGGCCCGGCGGCGTTCGCTGCCAGTGATTTCGGCGCGACCGGCTCCTGCGGCTGCCTGGCCACTGGCCGGTGCGCTGGCCGCCGGGGTGGGCCTGCC
>JAIXWZ010000125.1 GCA_027491035.1 Comamonadaceae bacterium
CCAAAACCCTGGTGGGCGGCGCTGGCAACGACAGCCTCACGGCCACCGCCGCCAGCGTGCTTTATGGCGGTGCGGGTGACGACGTCTTCCAGATTGATGCCGCCATGATCGAGGCCCTACAGAGCCGCATGGGCAGCCGCGGCAATGTGCATCGACTCGCCCGCATCGACGGCGGCAGCGGCATCGACACCTTGGCGCTCAGTGGTTCAGGCCTGGAGCTCGATCTGACTCAGGTGGCCAACCCGGCGGCGGGCGCACCGCACGGTGGCAGCCGCCTGAGCAGCATTGAAATCATCGACCTCACTGGCACGGGCGACAACACCCTCAGGCTCAGCGTCGCCGATGTATTGGGCTTGGTCGGCTTCAACGCCTTCGAAGACACGGGTCGTCGGCAACTGCTGATCAAAGGCGGTGAGGGTGACCAGGGTGACATGGTCGATCGGGTCGAACTGGTGGACAGCGGATGGGAAGTTAAGGAAGCGGCCGCCACCATCGGTGGTGCCAGCTATCAAGTCTGGGAGCACAACGCCAGTCTCGCTGCGCTCTACCTGGCCCCGGGTGTTGCGTTCAGCCAGTTGATCACCCTTACACCTCCCCAGCTGGAACTGGCCTGATTCAATGCCTCATCCAGCGCCCTCCCCGCCCCCGGCGGCCCAGGCTTGGACCTCGGGCAAGCACACCGGCTCAGTACAAAGACCGCAGCGTCACGGTGAGCGTCTGCACGGCCGTGCGGTTGGACACCGGCAGCGCCAGCGGCAGCTTTGCTGTGGGCACGGTGGTCAACTGCTGGCGGTGGTCAGCCACGCCATAACTCAAACCCGCCCACAAGCCGGGGCGCACCTGGCGGCTGGCCTCCAGACCGGCAGACCAGCCTTGCGCGTCCTGCATGCGGGCGGCTGCGGTGGCGTAAGCGCTGTACTGCGACACCCCCAGATTGCCCTGCAACAACCAGGCACCCACCGGCAGCTCCCACGCGCCCGAAGCGGTGATGACCGACATCCCAGTCTCAGGATAGCGACTGGCGCCCAAGGTGAGCGAGGCGGCGCCGCCCGGCGCAGCCGGGACCACGGCTGCAAGGGAGCCGCCCCACTGGTTCAGGCCCGAGCTGTTCCAGGGGTTGATCTGCACCATGCCAGTCAGGCGCCAGTGCAGGGCCGGATCGCGGCCCAGCCGCTGCGTGAGCGACACCGTCGGCGCTCGCAAGCCCTGCGGCCCGACATTGGGGTTGTGAGGATCAATTTTGAATCGGTGAGCCACCGGCTGCTGCACCTCGAGCGCCAAGTCCTCGCGCCAGCCCCAGCGAAAACCGGGTGTGACCAATCCTGTGACGGTGATGCCCTCGTGCCTCAGCAATGCCGACTCGGTGCGGTGCTCCGACGTCAGCACGCCCAAACGCCCGTTCCACTCCCATTGCGAGGCTTTGGGGAAATAAGCGATAGAAAACGGCGACACTGCGACCTCGGCGGCAGCCCAGGCAGAGGGCAGAGCCCAGCCCAGCGTCGCCGTCAGGCCAATCACGCATCGGGCCAATGAGCGACGCAGTACGGATCGGTCAAGCTCAACCATATGAACACATTGTGCAACAAAGCCTCTGGCGTGCTGGAGGCGGCGCTGGGACACCTCGCCGAGGAGGCCGCAGCCAGGGCCGCCCGGATGCTGGCACACGGCCTGCGGGTGCTGCTGTTCTGGCTGGGGTGGGTACTGTCTGCCGCGGCGGCACCTGCCTGGCAAATTGAGCATTGCGCCGACACTGGGGTCAGGCAACTGCCTGAGGCGGTGACATGCCAGTGGCAGGCCGAACCGCCCCCGCGCAAGGGCTGGGGCGAGGCCAGCCGATGGATGCGCGTGCGCATTGCCGCCCAGAGCGAGCCCACGCCCGAGCTTCTGGCGCTCCAGGTTCAACCGCATTTTCTGGGTCGCATCGATTTGCATCAGCAAAGCCCAGAAGGTCTTTGGCAGCACAGATCAGCCGGTAACCAACTGCCCGGCTCGCAAGCCTTCGCCGTCCTCGGTGGCTATGAGTTTCCCTTGACGCCTCACCCTCAGGAACAGCTGCTTTACCTGGAGGTGCAGAGCCAGAACGTCCACGCCATCGGCCTGAAAGTCAAAACCCACTGGCGGGCTGACCAGGCCGTGCCTGGCCTGGGCCGGGTGGACATCGGTGTGCAACTGGGGCTGCTGGCCATGGTGGCGCTGCTTGCAATGATCGGCTTCGCCCTGCATCCGCAACGGGTGATGGGTCGCTTTGCGCTGTCGTCCGTCAACATGCTGCTGTGCATGGCCTCGGGCAGCGGCTTGCTGGCGCTGACCTGGCTGCAAGACCATCCCAAGCTGGACGAACTGCTCTTTCACACGCTGGTGTGCCTGCGCGTGAGTTTGTGGATCTGGGTCTCGCAGGCCCTCATCGACACCTACAAGCCCCCGACTTGGTTTGGCAAGGCATGCGGCGCGCTGCATGCGGCCGTGGCCGTGGCCGTGGCCCTGAACCTGCTGGGCTTTCAGACGGCCACCTACGCGCTGATGTTGCCCCTGCTGCTGGCGACCCCCGTGGTGCTGGCCTGGGCGACCTGGCGCACCCAGGAGGTGCCCGCGCCCTTCAAGCGCATCCTGACGGGAGGGCCTTTGCTCAGCGGCGCTCTCATCGTGCTGGTATTGGTGCTGGCTCTGCTGCCGCCTTGGGCCTTCGACGCAGCACGCTACGCCGCCTGGATGACCGATGTCGCCAACGCCCTGGTTTTGCTCTCGCTGGTGGTCCTGCAGCAGCGCTCACAACTGACCCAGCTGCAGGAGGTGCGGGAGGAGTTGATGCGCGCGCGCCTGCAGTCAGACTTCGAACGGCGCCTGCTGGCCGAGCGCCAGGTGCTGATCGACATGCTGGTGCATGAATTGAAAAACCCGCTGGCCTCCATCCGACTGGCCCTGGCCTCCTTGTTTGCGCCGTCGCAGGTGCATGAGCAGGCAAATGCCAGAAGGCTGCACAACATTCAACGCTCCATTGAGGACATGACAAACGTGCTTGAACGCTGCGAGCTGATGAATGCACTGGAGCAGCAACAGCCCGACACGCACCTGTCTGAATTGGAACTCGCCACCTTGCTGCAAGATTTGGTCAACGCCACTGCAGAGCCCCAGCGCTTTCGGCTGAGCCTGATGCCCGCCACCGTTCACAGCCATCCCGACTTCTTGAGACTGGTGGCATCGAACTTGCTTGACAACGCGCTCAAGTACTCACCGCCGGGCTCGGCCATCGATGTCGAGCTCCACGCGGGAGCCACCATGGTGCAGCTAAAAGTCAGAAATCTGGTCGAAACCGAGATGCAGCCCGATCCCGACAAGATCTTTAGCCGTTACTACCGCCACCCCAAGGCCCAGCAGGTGCGAGGCACCGGTCTGGGGCTGTTTCTCGTGCGCGAGATCTGTCAGAAGATGGGCGCTCAAATCGCCTTCAAGGGCTCGGCCGGCACCGTGCAGCTCAGCTTGGAGCTGGCCCGGTGAGCGCCCCGATTCGCGTGGCCATCGTCGAGGACGATGCCATCTTGCGCGAGGAACTGGCCTGGTTCCTTGGCCAGCACGGTTTTGAGACCCTGGTGGCCAACAGCGGGCGTGGGATCGACGACCTCTTGCCGGGCACACCGGTCGACGTGGTGGTGCTGGATCTGAACCTGCCCGGCGAGAGCGGCTTCGAGATTGCCCAGCGTCTCAAGCGCCACAACCCCGCCACGGGTGTTGTCATGCTAACGGCCCGCTCGGCTTTGCCCGACCGGGTCAAAGGCTACGAGAGCGGGGCTGACATTTATCTGGCCAAGCCCGTGCCCGCAGAGGAGCTCAAGGCGGCCATCATGAGCTTGCACCGACGCCTGGGTGGGCAACATCAAGCGCCGACCTGGCTGCTCGATCGGGAGCAGGCCCTCATCCGCCCGCCTGCCGGTCATCCGGACATTGCCCTGACCTCCAAGGAACTGGCCTTTTTGCTTTTGTTCGCGCGCGCCGCGCGGGACACGCTAGAGAGCACCACAGTCTGTGAGCTGATGGAGCCTGCCGACTCGGCCGAGCCCTTGAGCAAGCGCGCACTGGAAAACATCGTCAGTCGCCTGCGCAAGAAATTGCAGCCCCACGCTGTGGCACCGCGCGCCCTCATCCGTCCGGTATGGGGCTCGGGCTATCAGTTGTGCCTGGTGCTCAAGGAAGCCAGGCTGGGCGATCCTGCAATAGCCCCAACCCTCAGGTCGGCACCAAAAACTCCCGGCTGATGTGGCTGCCCAGTTCATTGACCCGATCGAGAAATTGGGTCAGGAAGGCGTGCAGGCCGGTGGCCAGGATTTCGTCGATGCGGGCGAACTGCAGGTCGGCTCGCAGCTTGCCCGCCCGGCGCCGGCTTTCGCTGTCGACCTGCGAGGTAACCAAGCCCAGATTGACCATCACCTCGTTCATGCAGCCCAGCAGCGAGCGGGGCATGTCGGGGCGCAAGATCAGCAGTTCGGCCACCCGCTCGGGCTTGATCACATCGCGGTAGACCTTGCGGTAGATCTCAAAGCCCGAGACGCTGCGCAAGATCGCGCTCCAGTGGTAGAAGTCGAGTTCCTGGTCTTTTTCGGTGCCCTGACCAAAAAAATCGCTCTCGACCGCATGAAACTTGACGTCGACCAAGCGGGCAGTGTTGTCGGCGCGTTCGAGAAAGGTGCCCAGCCGGATGAAGTTGAGCGCCTCGTCTTGCAGCATGGTGCCCACCGTCACCCCACGCGAGAGGTGCGAGCGGAACTTGACCCATTCAAAAAAAGCCGCCGGATCGCGCTCGAGCGCGCCCCCGGCGAGCATGCGCACCACCTCCAGATAGGTCTGGTTCTGCGTCTCCCAGACTTCGGTGGTCAAGGTGCCCCGCACCGCGCGCGCGTTTTCGCGGGCCGCGCGCAGGCAGGAAATGATGCTCGAAGGGTTGTTCTCGTCCCGGACCATGAAGTCCATCACCGCGCGAGGCTGCAAGCGCTCGCCGTGCTTGAGGGCGTAAGCCTGTTTGAGCTCGCTGATTGAGAGCATGCCCATCCAGCCGGCCTGCGCCGCAGCGGCCGACTGCGGCAGCAAGGAGGTCTGGTAGTTGACGTCGAGCATGCGCGCGGTGTTTTCGGCGCGCTCGGTGTAGCGCGACATCCAAAAGAGGTGGTCAGCAGTGCGAGAGAGCATGGGGCCCCTTGTTTAGCGTGTGAGGCTCAGGCCAGGCCGCCGGCCATCGCCCGCAGCCATTGGGCTTCAAACCGGCTCTGGCCGGCACCGGCACCCGGCGGTGGGGCGTCGTTCGATTCGAGGATCCAGGTGTCCTTGGTGCCGCCGCCTTGGGAAGAATTGACCACCAGGGAGCCCTCCTTGAGCGCCACCCGGGTCAGCCCGCCCGGCACCATCTGCACCTGCTTGCCGCTGAGCACGAAGGGGCGCAAATCGATGTGCCGCGGCGCGATCCCGCTGTCGACATAGGTCGGGCAGGTCGACAGCGTCAGGGTCGGCTGGGCAATGTAGCCCGAGGGGTTGGCCTGCAGCACCTGCCGGAAGGCCTCGATCTCGGCCTTGCTCGCCGCTGGCCCCACCAGCATGCCGTAGCCACCCGCGCCGTGCACCTCCTTGACCACCAGCTCGGACAGGTGGGCCAAGGTGTACTGCAGGTCCTGCGGCTTGCGACACTGGTAGGTCGGCACATTGCTCAAGATCGGTTTTTCTCCGAGGTAGAACTCGATCATGGCGGGCACATAGGGGTAGATGGACTTGTCGTCGGCCACCCCGGTGCCCATCGCATTGCACACGGCCACATTGCCTGCCCGGTAGGCTTGCAGCAGACCCGCGCAGCCCAGCGTCGAATCGCGCCGAAACACCTGCGGATCAAGAAAGTCATCGTCAACCCGGCGGTAGATCACATCGACGCGCCGCGGCCCGCGGGTGGTGCGCATGTAGATGAAGTCGTCCTTCATGAACAGGTCTTGCCCCTCAACCAGCTCGACGCCCATCTGCTGGGCCAAGAACGCATGCTCAAAATAGGCCGAGTTGTACATGCCCGGGGTCAGTACCACCACCGTGGGCTCGTTGAGCCCGGCCGGCGCCATCGCCCGCAAGGTCTCGAGCAGCAGATCCGGATAGTGCGCCACAGGCGCCACCCGGTTGCGGGCAAAGAGGTCGGGGAAGAGCCGCATCATCATCTTGCGGTCCTCGATCATGTAGCTCACACCCGAAGGCACGCGCAGGTTGTCTTCGAGCACGTAGTACTCGCCCTGCCCTTGGGCGTTGGGCGCCCGCACGATGTCGACCCCACTGATATGCGAATAGACCTTGCCGGGCACAGTCACGCCCATCATTTCGGGCCGGAACTGCGCATTGCGCAGCACTTGGTCGGCCTCGATCACACCGGCACGCAAAATCTCCTGGCCGTGGTAAACATCATCGAGGAAGCGGTTGAGTGCGTTGACCCTTTGCACCAGGCCGTCTTGCAGGGTCTTCCACTCGTGCGCCGGGATGATGCGAGGAATCAGGTCGAAAGGAATCAGGCGCTCGGTGCCGGCGCCCTCTTCGTCCTTGGCGCCGTAGACCGCAAAGGTGATGCCCACCCGCCGAAAAATCATCTCGGCTTCTTCTCGGCGCGCCTGCATGGCCGCCGCGTTCTGCTCAGCCAGCCACTGCTGGTACCCAAAATAGTGCGGTCGCACCGATTGGGTGCTGTCGTGCATTTCGTCGAAGCCGGTTTGGCTCATCAAGCGGCCCTCCCCTGTGACATCGTTTGTCGAACCGTCCCTGCGCTGGTTTGTCTGCGCGTTTTCGGCGCGTCTTTCGACGCGCAAGCCTGCGCTGCATGGGGTAGAGCTTAGCAAGGAACTTGCCAGACTCCCACGCGCGGGGCTTGGTCGGCCAAGCGCGCAAGCCAAGCACCTGGGCCATGCAAAGCCAAGACGGCGCCTCTTCAAGGTGGTGCGGCGGGCGGCAGATGTTGCCAGTAGCGCGGCACCTGCTGGCGCAGACAGTCCATGGATTGCGGCTCATCGCTGCGCCAGGTGGCCGCACCGCAGCGGCTCGATTGCACCACCTCGATGTTGCGAGCCTGGTAGCGCGCCATCACGTCGCTGGCCGGGTGGCCAAAGCGGTTGCGGTAAGCGGCCTGCACCACCGCCCAGCGCGGTTGCACCGCATCGAGCAGGGCGGCACTCGACGAGGTGCGACTGCCGTGGTGGGGCACCAGCAACCAGTCGGCGCGAATGGAGGCGCGTTCAACCAGCGCGGCTTCCTGGGCCGCCTCAAGATCGCCGACCAGCAGGGCGGCCGCATGCTCGCCCTGCACATGCAGCACGCAGCTGAGCGCGTTGGGCTTGCGCAGACGGGCGGCATCGTCATCGCTGGGGTACAGGATTTCAAAGCGCACACCGTCCCACTGCCAGCGCTGACCGGCCCGGCAAGCCAGGGGCTCGGCGCGCGTGCGCAGCAGCTCATGATCGGGCGCGAGCGAGCTGAGCAAACGCATTTGCGGCTGGGCGGCCAGCAGCGCACGCGCCCCGCCGATGTGGTCACTGTCGCTGTGGCTGAGCACCAGGGTGTCGGGCCGCTCACCCATGGCCCGCAGCGCCGGCACCAGCACCCGGTGGCCGGCATCGCTTTCGCGCGAATACCGCGGGCCAGCGTCGTAGAGCAGGCTGTAGCGGGCGGTGCGCACCAGCACGGCGCTGCCCTGGCCCACATCAAAGGCCAGCACCTCGAAAGCGCCCGGGGGCGGCCGTGCGGGCTGCCACAGCAGCACCGGCAGCATCAGGGGCAGCCCCAGGCTGCGCAGCGCCAGCGGCCAGCGCATCACGAGCAAAAGCCCTCCAAGCAGTCCGGCCGCCGCGCACCACCACGGTGCAGCGGCGCGCTCCACCACCGCCCAAGACACTTGCGACAAAACGCCCAGGATCTGCATCAGCACATCGAGCAAAGCCGCGGCCAGCGGCCAGGCCGGTGGCAGCAGCACGCCGATCAAGGCCAGCGGCGTTACCGCAAACGTCACCCAGGGAATGGCCAGCGCATTGGCGATCAAGCCCACCAGAGACACCTGCTGAAACAGCACCAGCACCAGGGGGCTGAGCGCCAGCGTCATGATCCATTGCTCGCGCGCAAGCCGCACCAGCGCTCGCAGCAAGTGGCGCAAGGCGCTCCACCGCCCGACCGCGGCCTGCGCGGGCCGCAGTGGCGCATCGGTCGCAAACAGCAGACCGACGGCCACGAAGGAGAGCCAAAAGCCGGCCTGGTGCAAGGCCCAGGGATCGAGCCCGACCACCACCGCCATGGCAGTCAGCCAGACCTGGGGCCAGGGCCAGCGCACGCCACTGGCGCGCAGCAGCACCGCCACGGCCAGCATCCAGATCGTGCGCTGCGCCGGCACCGCCCAGCCCGAAAACACGGCGTAGGCCAGGGCCATCAACAAGCCACCCCAGCGCCCCGCCACATGCGCGGGCAGCGCCAGGCACGCTGGGCTGCCCCAGCGCGCCGAGCGCCGCCAGGCTGCCGCAATCAGGCCGCCGCTGACCCAGGCGAACAAGGTGATGTGCAAACCCGAGATGCTCATCAGGTGGGCCACGCCCGTGGCCCGAAACACGTCCCAATCGGCGCGCTCGATCGCGCTTTGGTCGCCCATCACCAAAGCGGCAATCACGCCAGCCAGCGATGCGTCCGAAACCCGCTGTGCGATGGCCTGGCGCGTGGCCAGCCGGGCGCGATCGACCCAGGCCCCTTGGGCCGGCGCAAGCCGCTCGGGCCAGCGATCATGCAGCCGATCGCGCGCGGTCGTGCGCACATAGCCGACGCCCTGCACGCCGCGCTCCCAAAGCCGCAGTTCGTGGTCAAAGCCATGCGGGTTGCGCTGACCGTGCGGCGCCTTGAGCCGCACCGTCATTTGCCAACGCTCACCGGGCTGCAAGGGGGCCGGCGGGTGCAGGGCCTGCTGGCGATCGCGCTGCCAGTCGGCCTGCGCCTCGGGCGTGCCAGGCGGCGCCGCAGCACTGCTGGCGCGCCACCCGCCGCGGCCGCTGTACCAGGCCAGCTCGACCCGGCCGGGCCAGTGCACGGGACGGGAGTCGATCCAGGCCTGCTCGATCAGCAGCTCAAAGCGCAGCGCATCGACGCCGCTGCGAGGCAGGCCTTCGATGCGCCCGATCACCCGCAAATCGCGCCCCTCGAGCTCGGCAGGCAGGGCTTGAGCGGCATACCCAGCCGCCCGAGCACCGGTCTGGGCAAACGACAGCCCTGCGGCGATCAGCGCCCCAGTCAGCGCCGAGATCGCCGCCAAGATCACCCAGCGCGCGCCCAGCCCACGCCTGATCACCAGCAGCCCGAGCAGCAAGCCCAGCAGTGCAACCGTGCCGATCAGCGCATAGGCACCCAGCGGCCACAAGTGCGCTTGCTGCAACTGCACCGCCGCGCCCAGCACCCAGCCGAGCAGGCAGGCCGTGGGGCCAAGCGGAAGCGTAAAGTTGTGCGCTTGCACCAAAATGATCGGCTCCGATGGGGGGACAATGCACCGTCGTGCGAACGGCAAAGTCAGCTGGCGGGCGCAACTCTTGCTAACCTTCCTGACTTCAATGGGCGTCGACTTGTCCGGATGGCGCCGCCCCGCCACCGTCCTGCAGCCCAAGCAGTATGTCGCACCAACATGCCGGCGTACACAGGCCAGTCGCGGTAGCAACAATCATTGACAACAAGGAACCGTCCCGTGCCCCTTCATGTCGCTCTGAGCCACGTCACACAGTACCGATACGACCGGCTGGTGAACCTGGGCCCACAGGTGATCCGCTTGCGTCCGGCGCCGCACAGCCGCAGCCGGGTCCTGGCTTACTCGCAAAAGGTCGAACCGGCAGAGCACTTCATCAACTGGCAGCAAGACCCGTTTGCCAACCACCAGGCGCGGCTGGTGTTCCCCAAGCCGACACGCGAGTTCACGGTCAAGGTCGACCTGCTGGTCGAGATGGCGGTCTACAACCCGTTTGACTTTTTTCTGGAGCCGCAGGCCGAGCAGGTGCCCTTTGCTTACAGTGCCGCGCAGGCGCAAGACCTGGCGCCTTATCTGCAAGCCGACCTGGCC
>JAIXWZ010000145.1 GCA_027491035.1 Comamonadaceae bacterium
AAGAACAAGGGCGCCTTCACCGTCTACGCCCTGGGCTGGTGCGCGCTCTTCCTGCTCACCGGTGTGCTGGTGACGCTGCTGGTGTCGACCTTGGGCAGCCCGCAGCTGGCCGCCGCCTCAATGCTGCCCGTGGCCCTGCTGCTGGCGGCCATGTTCTTTAGCTCCGTCTACGGCACCTTTCGCGACTGCTTTGTGACCGACGACAACCCGCCGCCACTGCCACGCGTCGACGAGATCGCCTGAGCCGCGCCCGCGGCGCCGCCGCTGACGGCATCGTCGCTTACTGCACCACTGTGAGCTTGGCCACCGACAGCGCCAGCCACTTGACGCCGTGGCGTGAAAAGTCGACCTGGGCGCGGGCATCGGCCCCGGCGCCTTCGATCATCTTGATTCGGCCCTGACCGAACTTGGCATGAAACACGTCCATGCCCACCTTGAGTCCATGCGTGTCAGCCGCCTTGCGCTCGGGCAAGGCCTGCCCCGCCTCTGAGCCAGCGCCCTGGCGCGAGGCCACCATGCGCGCGGCCCAGTCGCTGCGGCCCGAGCTGGCGCCGATATCAGAGGCCGAGCCCTGCCCACCCCAGCCGGGCGTGGCAAAGCCGCCGTGGCGAGGCGTGATCCACTTGAGCGCGGCCTCGGGCAGCTCCTCGAGAAAGCGGCTCTTGAGGTTGTAGCGGGTCTGGCCATGGAGCATGCGTGTTTGCGAGCAACTGAGGTACAGGCGCTTGCGCGCCCGGGTGATGGCCACATACATCAGGCGGCGCTCCTCCTCCAGGCCTGCGCGGTCGCTCATGGCGTTTTCATGCGGGAACAAGCCCTCTTCGAGCCCGCTGATGAAGACGCAGTCAAATTCCAGCCCCTTGGAGGCGTGCACCGTCATCAGCTGCACCGCATCCTGCCCGGCCTGCGCCTGGTTGTCGCCGGCCTCCAGTGCAGCGTGCGCCAAAAAGGCCGCCAGAGGCGAGACGGTCTCGCCAGTGGTGGCCGCCTCAGGCTCGGACGCCGGCGGCCACTGCAGGCCCGCCGCATCGTCATCCCAGGGCGGCGCATCGGGGTCGAGCCCCTGGCTGACCGGTGACTGGCTCAGCCCTTGGCCCAGCCCCTGACCCTGCTCGTCAATGGGCAAGGCCACCGCATCGCGGCCAAAGCCTTCGAGCGAGACAAACGATTCAGCCGCATTGACCAACTCGGCCAGGTTCTCCAGCCGGTCTTGCCCCTCGCGCTCGCCCC
Source organism: Comamonadaceae bacterium (assembly GCA_027491035.1). Classification (GTDB taxonomy): domain Bacteria; phylum Pseudomonadota; class Gammaproteobacteria; order Burkholderiales; family Burkholderiaceae_C; genus Polaromonas. Next base: position 1,231 of record JAIXWZ010000145.1, read on the forward strand.
GGTAGTGGGCCAGCAGGCCGCTGTGCTCGAGCACGAAATCAATGATCTCGCGCAGCGTGCGGCCGCCCGTCTGCTCGCGCATGACATCGACAAGCGCCACAAAAGCGCCCAGCTTGGTGCCTGCCGCGCCAGTGACCGCGCCCACGGCCTCATGCAGCGAGCAAGCCCGGTGGCGCGCCACATCCTGCAATTGCTCGAGGCTGCGCGCGCCCACGCCGCGCGGCGGGAAATTGACCACCCGCGAAAAACTGGTGTCGTCGCGCGGGTTCTCCAGCAAGCGCAGATAGGCCAGCGCATGCTTGATTTCGGCGCGCTCAAAAAAGCGCAGTCCGCCATAGACGCGGTAGGCGATGCCGGCATTAAACAGAGCCGTCTCCATCACCCGGCTTTGCGCATTGCTGCGGTAGAGCAAGGCGACCTCGCGCCGCTCGGTGCCCTCGCGCAGCAGTTGCTTGACCTCCTCGACCAGCCACTGCGCTTCAGCAAAGTCGCTGGTGGCCTCAAACACCCGCACCGGCTCGCCCGGACCGGCTTCGGTGCGCAAGTTCTTGCCCAGGCGCTGCGCGTTGCGGCTGATCAAGGCATTGGCCGAATCGAGAATATTGCCAAAGCTGCGGTAATTGCGCTCGAGCTTGATCTGGTGCTGCACGGCGAATTCGCGCACGAAGTCGGCCATATTGCCCACCCGCGCGCCGCGAAAGGCGTAGATGCTCTGGTCGTCGTCGCCCACGGCCATCACCGCCGCACCGGCCGCGCCGCCCTGCCCGGCCATCAGCTTGAGCCAGGTGTACTGCAGCGGATTGGTGTCCTGAAACTCGTCGACCAGAATATGGCGAAAGCGGCGCTGGTAGTGCTCGCGCACCGCCGCATGGTCGCGCATCAGCTCATAGCTGCGCAGCATCAGCTCGCCGAAATCGACCACGCCCTCGCGCTGGCACTGCTCTTCGTAGAGCGCGTAGATCTCGGCCTTGCGCCGGCTTTGCTCGTCGCGCACCGCCACATCCTTGGCGCGCTGTCCGTCTTCCTTGCACGCCGCAATGAACCACATCAGCTCCTTGGGCGGGTAACGGTCCTCGTCCACATTGAACTGCTTGCACAGCCGCTTGATGGCCGACAGCTGGTCCTGCGTGTCGAGAATCTGAAAACTCTGGGGCAGCTGGGCCAGCTGCCAATGGGCACGCAGGAAGCGGTTGCACAAGCCGTGAAAGGTGCCGATCCACATGCCGCGCACATTGACCGGCAGCATGGCCGACAGGCGTGCCTGCATCTCCTTGGCCGCCTTGTTGGTGAACGTCACGGCCAGCACGCCACCGGGCGAGACCTGCCCGGTCTGCAGCAACCAGGCGATGCGGGTGGTCAGCACCCGGGTTTTACCCGAGCCGGCGCCGGCCAGAATCAGCGCGTGCTCGCCGGGCAAGCTCACGGCAGCGAGCTGCTCGGCGTTGAGATGATCCAGCAAAGGCGACGCGGGCGCGGGGCCGTCTCGAAACAAGGGGTCAGATTGCATGCAGGCCATTGTAGGAAGGGCCGCGGCACCGCCAACGCCGCCGCCTTGCCGGTAGAATCAGCCACCGGGCCCAAGTTTCTTGCGCCCGGTTTTTTGTGGCCCGCCGCCAGCCCCCGCTGGCCGCGCCGGGTTGCACAAGCCGGCCAAGCCAAGCGCTCATTCGTTTTTTCAACGATTGCTTTTCAGGAGCTTGGTTTTCATGGAAATTTTTGACTACGACAATATTTTGCTGCTGCCGCGCAAGTGCCGCGTGGACAGCCGATCGGAGTGCGACACGGGCGTCGAGCTCGGCGGGCGCAGGTTCCGCCTGCCCGTGGTGCCGGCCAATATGAAGACGGTGGTTGACGAGGCCATCTGCACCGAACTGGCCCGCGGCGGCTACTTCTACGTGATGCACCGCTTCGATCTGGACAACGTTCAGTTCGTGCGCGACATGCACGCCAAGGGCGTGTATGCCTCGATTTCACTGGGCGTCAAAGCAGCCGACCGCGCCACCGTCGACACCCTGGTGGCACAGGGCCTCAAGCCCGAATACATCACGATCGACATCGCGCACGGCCACGCCGACAGCGTGCGCGACATGATCGCCTACATCAAGGCCAAGTTGCCCGAGAGCTTTGTGATCGCTGGCAACGTGGCCACGCCCGAGGCGGTGATCGATCTGGAGAACTGGGGCGCTGACGCCACCAAGGTGGGCGTGGGTCCGGGCAAAGTCTGCATCACCAAGCTCAAGACCGGCTTTGGCACCGGCGGCTGGCAACTGTCTGCGCTCAAGTGGTGTGCCCGCGTGGCCACCAAGCCCATCATCGCCGACGGCGGCATCCGCAGCCACGGCGACATCGCCAAGAGCGTGCGCTTTGGCGCCTCGATGGTGATGATCGGCTCGCTGTTTGCCGGCCACGAAGAGTCGCCGGGCAAGACGGTCGAGGTCGACGGCGAGCTGTTCAAAGAGTACTACGGCTCGGCCTCTGACTTCAACAAGGGCGAGTACAAGCACGTCGAAGGCAAGCGCATCCTCGAGCCGATCAAGGGCAAGCTGGCCGACACGCTCATCGAGATGGAGCAGGACGTGCAAAGCTCCATCAGCTACGCCGGCGGCACCAAGCTGATGGACATCCGCAAGGTCAACTACGTCATCCTCGGCGGGGACAACGCGGGCGAGCATCTACTGATGTAAGGGGCCCCAGTCTTTTTGGGAGCCGCGCCCTCGCGGCGATGCGGCCGTCGATCAGGCAGAGCCGCTGGCCCCTATCAACTCACGGGCCAAGCGATTGAGGCGCGAGCCGGGCTCGCACAGGGATTCGACCACGCTGAAGTGGTTGAGGCCCGGCAGCGCCTCGCACACCGGCACCTCCGCCCGGCCCCAGGCCTGCTCAATCAAACGGGTCTGGCGCACAAACTCTGCGCTTTCGTCCGCACCGGCCACGGCATACAAGGTGCCGGCCGGCGCGGGCAGGCGGGCCGGGCTGGCACGGCCGACGTCTTGCGGGCTCAGGCGCAGATCGACTTGCAAAAACGGCGCCTGTGAGATCGGCTCGAGGTCGTGCAAGCCCGAAATCGACAGCGCCTTGCGCACCAGGTCGGCTGGCAAGGTCGGATCGAATTGCTGCCATAGGCAGCGCAGCATCATGGCCGCCAGGTGCCCCCCGGCCGAATGCCCGATGACCGTGATCTGCGAACGATCGCCGTGGTAGCGGTCGATGTTCTTCCAGACCCAGGCCAGCGCGCGCACCATCTGCAGCGTGATCTGCGGGATGCTCACCGCCGGACACAGCTCGTAGCCAGGGACCACCACCGTCGCGCCCATGGCGTGCAGGGCGGGCGCGACAAAGGAGTGGTCGCTCTTGTCCAGCGCACGCCAATAGCCGCCATGAATGAAGACCACCACCGGTGCACCCGGCCGCTCGGCGGGAAACACGTCCAGTCGCTCGCGCCCGCCCAGGCCGTAGCGCAGGTCGAGCGCGCAGCGCAGCTGCACGCGGGCCTGCGCCGAATCGCGCAGCCAGCGCTGCGCGTGCTCGGGAAAAGCCGGCACCAAAGCCCGGTTGTTGTACATCTGCTCCAGCCAAATCGGGTCGTACTGCGACATGCCCTCTCCTGTTTTGATCAGGCCGCCATCTTGTCACAAAGTGGCCAGCCCGCAGGCCGGCCAGTTGCCGCCCTGGCTCTGGTGTAACATCTTGATGTATTCTGTATACAGAACACAAAGTCTCATGCCCCAGCTCATCGAACTCGAAAGCACGCCCGATCGGGTCGAGCAGGTCTGGCGCGCCCTGCTCGATGCCATCTGCGACGGCTCGCTTGCCCCCGGCACCCGCCTGACGCAAGAAGAGATCGCCGAGCAACTGGCGGTCTCGCGCCAGCCCGTTCTGCAGGCCTTGCGGCTGCTCAAGAAGGACGGCTTGCTGATCGATGCGCCCGGCCGCGGCGTGTGCGTGAGCCCTCTCGATGGCCAGCACCTGCTGCGCATCTACCAGGTGCGCGGCGCGCTCGATGCGCTGGCCGCAGACCTGGCCGCGCAGCAGCGCTGTCGCATCAGCCCGGACATCATCGCCAGCGGCCGGCAGGCGCTCAAAAACGGCGACATCAAGGCCATGCTGCTGGCCGATGTGCGCTTTCACAGCGCGATTTACCAAGCCTCGGGCAATCCGCTGATCGAGCAAAGCGCGCAGCTGCACTGGGCCCACATTCGCCGCGCCATGGGCGCGGTGCTGCAGGTCTCGAGCATGCGCGCCTCGATCTGGGACGAGCACGAGGCCATAGCCCAAGCGATTGCCCGCGGCGACGCCGAGCAGGCACGGCAACTGAGCGCCAGCCACTCGCAAGAGGCGGGCAGCAACTTGGCGCGCCAGTTGTCCCAGGCCCTGGCCGGCGCGGGCAGCGCGGCCAGCCTCGACCCATCCCACACCCCATCCCACACCCCATCCCCGACCTTCTCAGGAGAGCGCCCATGAAACTGACTGCACAACAGATCGAGCAATTTGACCGCGAGGGCTATTTGTTTTTCCCCAGCCTGTTCACGCCCGACGAAACCCGCACGCTGGTCGATGCGGTGCCCGAGCTCTACAGCCGGCGCGAGGCCTACAACGTGCGCGAAAAAGGCAGCGATGCGGTGCGCACCAATTTCGCCGCGCACATGTACAGCGAGCCCTTTGCCAAGCTGGGTCGGCATCCGCGCATGATCGAGCCGGTCGAGGACCTGTTTGGCGAGAAGCTCTACATGCACCAGTTCAAGATCAACGGCAAGATGGCTTTTGAGGGCGACGTCTGGCAGTGGCACCAGGACTACGGCACCTGGCTCAACGACGACATGATGCCCACCGAGCGCGCCATGAACGTGGCCATCTTCCTGGACGATGTCAATGAGTTCAACGGCCCGCTCATGTTCATCCCGGGCAGCCACAAAAAGGGCGTGGTCGATGCCAAACACGACCTGACCACCACCAGCTACCCGCTGTGGACCGTCAGCAACGAGCTGATCACGCAACTTGTCGAGCGCGCCGGCGGCAAACAAGGCGGCATCGTCAGCCCAACGGGGCCGGCCGGCTCGATGATCGTGTTTCACAGCTGCCTGGTCCATGCGTCCACCAGCAACCTCTCGCCCTGGAACCGCGTCAGCGTCTACCTGAGCCTGTGCGCCGTGTCCAACCACATCCGCCGCTTCAAGCGCCCGGAATACATCGCGCACCGGGACTTCACGCCCATCGAATGCCTGCCCGACGACTGCCTGCGCACGCAGGTGCCGGTCGAGCTGCCCTGGAAAAACGGCATGCCCGGCAGCGCCCTCGTGACCTCGACCGAGCCGATCGACACCCCCCGCAAGGCCGCCTGATGAACCTCTACGCCAAACTGCAAGAACGCGCGGCCGCCGGCAAGCCGGTGCGCATCGTGCTCATCGGCGCCGGCAAGTTCGGCTCCATGTACCTGGCGCAGGTGCCGCGCACGCCTGGCGTGCACCTGCTGGCCATTGCCGATCTGTCGCCCGATGCGGCGCGCGCCAATTTGGCACGCGTGGGCTGGAAGGCCGAACAGAGCCAGGCTGACAGCATCGAGCAGGCGCTCAAAACCGGGCAGACCTGGATCACCGACGACTGGCAAGCCCTGGTCAGCCATCCGCAGGTCGATGTGGTGGTCGAATGCACCGGCAACCCGATTGCCGCCGTCGCCCACTGCCTCAAGGCCTTCGAGCATGGCAAGCATGTGGTCAACGTCACGGTCGAGGCCGACGCGTTTTGCGGCCCGCTGCTGGCGCGCAAGGCCCAGCAGGCCGGCGTGGTGTACTCCATGGCCTTTGGCGACCAACCCGCGCTGATTTGCGATTTGGTCGACTGGGCGCGCACCTGTGGTTTTCCGGTGGTCGCTGCCGGCCGCGGTCACAAGTGGCTGCCGCATTTTTGCGAATCGACCCCCGAGACGGTGTGGGGCTACTATGGCTTGACGCCCGAACAGGCGGCGCGCGGTGGACTCAACCCCAAAATGTTCAACAGCTTCCTCGACGGCTCCAAGCCCTCGATCGAATCGACCGCAGTCTCCAACGCCACCGGTCTGGGGGTGCCCAGCAACGGCCTGCTCTACCCGCCGGCCAGCGTGGAGGACATCCCCTTCGTCACCCGGCCGCGCAGCGAAGGCGGCGTGCTCGAGCGCAAGGGCATGGTCGAGGTGATCTCGTCGCTCGAAGCCGATGGCCGCAAGATCCCCTACGACATCCGCATGGGTGTGTGGGTCACGGTCGAGGCCGAAACCGATTACATCAAGCACTGCTTTGAAGAGTACAACGCGCACACCGACCCCAGCGGGCGCTATTTCACGCTCTACAAGCGCTGGCACCTCATCGGCCTGGAGGTCGGCGTCTCGGTGGCCAGCGTCGCACTGCGGCACGAGCCTACGGGCGTGGCCACCGGCTGGAACGCCGACGTGGTGGCCACCGCCAAGCGCGATTTGCAAGCCGGCGAGATGCTCGACGGTGAAGGCGGCTACACGGTCTGGGGCAAGCTGCTGCCCGCCCAAACCTCGGCAGCCATGGGCGGCCTGCCGCTGGGCCTGGCCCACAACGTCAAGCTGGTGCGACCGGTGCGCAAAGGACAGTCGCTGAGCTGGGACGATGTGGCCATGGACACCGGCACCGATGCCTACAAGGTGCGACGCGAGATGCAAAACCTCTTCGCCCCGCCCCTGGACCGCGCCGCCTGAGCGCGGCATCGTCCAAGCCCCGTACTCGGCCTTGGCGCTCGGTTTAGACTGCCGAGCTTTTTCATCCAACTGGAGTGTGCCCTTGCGTATCGCCACTTATGAACATGCTGGCCAAAGGCTGGTGGGCCGGGTCTCGGACGACGGCCTGAGTGTGACCGCTTTTGCACTGGCGCCTGATCGGGCCCGGCTGGGGGCCTTGAGCCTGATCGAGCGCGGCGACTGGCGCAGCCTGCCCACGCAAGGCGCTGCGCTCGCGCTGCAGCAGGTTCGGCTGCTCGCGCCGCTGCCCCATCCCCGCCGCAATTTGTTTTGCGTGGGCCGCAACTACCACGAGCACGCCAAGGAGTTGCGCGACTCGGTGTTCAAGAACAACAACGCCAATGTGGCGGCCTGGCCCATCGTGTTCACCAAGGTGCCCGAGTGCGTGGTGGGCCCGTACGATGAGGTGCAACTGCCCCACGGCATCACCGAGCAGGTCGACTACGAGTCCGAGCTGGCGCTGATCATCGGCGTCGGTGGCAAGAACATCCGCAAAGAAGACGCGATGGGGCACATTTTTGGCTACACCATCGTCAACGATGTGACGGCGCGCGATGTGCAGATGCGCCACCAGCAGTGGGACATGGGCAAGTCATTCGACACCTTCTGCCCCATGGGGCCCTGGATCGTGACCGCCGACGAGCTTGACGGCACGCGCACCCGGGTGCGCGGCTGGGTCAACGGCGAGCTGCGCCAGGACGGGCACACGCAAGACCTGATCTTTGACATCCCCACCCTGATCGAAACCTGCTCGCGCGGCATCACCTTGTATCCGGGCGACGTGATCGCCACCGGCACGCCGGCAGGGGTGGGCATGGGACTGAATCCGCCGCAATACCTCAAGCGCGGCGACGTGGTGCGAGTTGAGATCGAGGGCATCGGCGCGATCGAAAACCGCTTCGCGTAGAGGCGCCAGGGGAAAGTCTGGAAACCCCCGTCATCGCGAGGCGCGCAGCGCCGTGGCAATCCAGGTTGCTGTGCGGCGGCCGCTGGATTGCTTCGTTCCTCGCAATGACCAAAAGGGGGCGCAACGACTAAGGGAGGACGCAATGACACCCACCCCGTCATTGCGAGGCGCGCAGCGCCGTGGCAATCCAGGTTGTTGTGCGGCGGCCGCTGGATTGCTTCGTTCCTCGCAATGACCAAAAGGGGGCGCAACGACTGAGGGGGGACGCAGTGACTAAGGGCGATGCAATGACGCCTACCCCGTCATTGCGAGGCGCGCAGCGCCGTGGCAATCATCGCAATGACAAAACGCACTTGTGCAGACCGTCCCTTGAGGCCGCGCGCCCCGGAACGGGGCCGCCTAGCGATTGACGCGCATGCTGGCGAGCATCTGCTCGCCCTGTTTATGCAGCTGCTCTTGCATCTGCGAAAACAGCGTCTTCGACTGTTCCATGTAAGAGCCCATCATGCCCTGGATGATGGGTGACTGGCTGCTGATGAACTGGGTCCACAGCTGCGGATTGAGGCCCTTGGACTGCTCGCTGAGCTTGGCCTGCAACTCCATGAAGGTCTGAAAATTCTTCTCAAGGTACTGCCCCATCGCGCCCTGCATGGCGTTGCCATAAAAGCGGATGATGTTGGCCAGCAGATCCTCGGTGAACATGGGCTCGCCGCCGGACTCCTCTTCAAGAATGATCTGCAGCAAGATACTGCGCGTGAGGTCCTCGCCGCTCTTGGCATCGCGCACGACGAACGCGGTGCGCTTCATCACCAGTTGCCTGACATCGGCCAGGGTGATGTAGGCCGAAGCGCTGGTGTCATAGAGCCGGCGATTCGGATACTTCTTGATGATGCGCGCGGCCGGCTCGCTGGCGCCGGTGGCATGGCTGCCCGAACCGCCGCTCGAATCGCGTTCTGGGTCGCGGCCTGGGTCGCGTTTTGGCTCGGCAGCCGCGCGGCTGCGTCGCGTCGGTTGGGCTGAGGCGGCCGGTTGGGCCGCAGCGCTGCGGCGACCCGATCCCGTGGGCGGCTTGCTGGGCAAAGTGTTCCTTCCTCGCTGGGCAAACACCATCGGCTGCCACAGCATGGGCCCATTCTAGGGAGCCCAGGCAAGCACCGGCAGCCGTGGTTTACCCGGGGCCCCAGGGCACCCCCCTCGAGCTTTACCGAGCCGGCCGGCCGCCCTTGCCGTTGGGGCGCGGGCCGCCTTTGGGTCGGGCAAAGTCAGGGGTCGGTGCAAAGGCGTCCTGGCGCCCCTGAAAGCGGGGATCGAAGGCGCGCTCGCGGCGGCCCTCAGCCGGCACGTGCGCCTGACCCCGCGGAGCAAAAGTGCGCTCATCGCGGCCAGGCTGGGGCCGGCCGGCGCCTGCCTTCGAAAAACCACGCTCGCCGCCCCAACCCATGCCCTGCCCGCTGCGCGGCGCACCGGCAGCTGAGCGCGCCGGTGGCCGCCCGCCCGGGCCGCCGCGCGTGCGCGCATCAAACGTGGGGGCAAAGCGCTGCTTGGGCTCAAGCCCAGCAATCACGGCCGGCTTGAAGGCCTGCCGGGTGTAGTGCTCGATGTCGGCAATGCGCCTGCGGTCGCGAAACTCGGCGATGGTGATCGCCTCACCGCTGCGCCCGGCCCGGCCGGTGCGGCCGATGCGGTGCACATAGTCTTCGGCCTTCATCGGCAGGCCAAAGTTGATCACATGCGAAATACTGGGCACATCGAGTCCGCGTGCGGCCACATCGGTGGCCACCAGGATCTGCACGCGCCCCTCACGGAAGGCCGACAGCCGGCGGTTGCGCAAGCCCTGGCTCAAGGCGCCGTGCAAGGCCACCGCATGAAAACCGTCTTGCACCAGGTCATTGGCCAGGCCGTCACACTCAATCTGCGTGCAGGCAAACACCACCGCCTGGGCGATGCTGGCATCGCGCAGCCAATGGTCGAGCAGCTTGCGTTTGTGCTCGAGGTTGTCGGCCCAATGCAGGGTCTGCTTGATCGACAGGTGCTTGTCCTGCGGCGTGTCGATCTCGATGCGCTGGGGCTCACGCATGACGCGCGTGGCCAGTTGCATGATGCGCGGCGCAAAGGTGGCGCTGAACATCATGGTTTGCTGGCGCGCGCTGGTGAGCTGGTGAATCTCGGCCAGGTCGTCGGCAAAGCCCAGATCGAGCATGCGGTCGGCCTCGTCGACCACCAGGAAGCTGACCTGGTCGAGCTTGATCTGCATGCTGCGCTGCAAGTCGAGCAGACGGCCGGGGGTGGCCACCACCAAGTTGGCGTTTTGCAGCTTGGCAATCTGCAGTTGGTAGGGTATGCCTCCGACCACATTGGCGATGCGCAAGCCCCGGCAATGGCGCACCAAATCGATGGCATCGGCGCACACCTGCTGCGCCAATTCGCGGGTCGGACACAAAATCAGCGCACCGGGCGTGGCTGCCTTGAAGTGGCGAGGATTGGTCGGGTCCTTGCGCTTGGGGCGCTTGGGTGCCGGCTCGCCACGCGCGGTGGCCTCGGCGCTCAGTCGGGCCCATTCGGCCGCCTCGCGCTCGGCCTGCGCCTGTTGCTGCAGCAGCAAGGTGTGCAAGACCGGCAGCAAGAAGGCGGCGGTCTTGCCGCTGCCAGTCTGGCTCGAGACCATCAGGTCGGTCGACTGACTGCTTAGGCCGCTCATGGCCCGCGGGATCGTGGCCTGCTGCACCGCCGTGGGCTGGACAAAACCCAGATCGGCCACCGCCTGCAGCAACTGCGGCGCCAGGCCCAGGGCCTCAAACGCGCTGGGCTCGCTGGCCGGCACGGGGCTGGCAGTCTCATCCACCACGTCAATATCAGGCGCGCACAACTGGGCGTCGCGCACTTCGAATGCGTCCGTCATCGTTAAATTCTCACAGTGACGCTGCGCGGGGCCTAGGGCCTGACCGCGCAGCTCAAAACCTTCGCGCTGCGAAGGCCTCGTTGGGTGGTTAATCAAACATCAACCATCAAACGATACGACGACCGGTTGGGCGTCACGGTCTTTCTGCGAAAGACCTGGGGTGTGAGGCGGATGTACATGCACGGTACCGCGAGGCGCCGAACCGCCGGATTATGGCACAGCTTCGGGTTTTCCCGAGGCCATGCCATACCCGACTGCAAGGGTGGGTTGAGCAGCGGTCTGGACGCGTGTATCGGGATCACACAAAATGATTCGCATGCACCTGCTTGCGCACCTGCTGCCCATCACCCTGAGCGCTCTGGGCTTTTACCTGCTGTCTGAGGCCAACGGCCTGTTGTTCCAGTGGGCTGAATACGCCCATGGCGTCAGCTGGGTGTTCCTGCCCAGTGGCCTGCGACTGGCCCTGGTGCTGCTGCTCGGCGGCCCGGGCGCCATCGGCGTGATGGTGGGCAGCTTCTGCTCGGGGCTGCACGAGCCGACGCCGCTGGCCATCAATGCGGCAGCGTCTGTGATTTCCGGTGCAGCGCCCTGGCTGGCCTACTGGATCTGCAAGCGATCGTTGCAGCTTGAGCCCAGTCTGGGCAACCTGACGGCACGCCGCCTGCTGCAAATGGCGCTGATCTTCTCGGTGATCAGCGCCGTCTTGCACCATGCCCTGTACGTCCCAACCGGTCTGGCCGAGAGCTTCATCAAAGG
>JAIXWZ010000039.1 GCA_027491035.1 Comamonadaceae bacterium
ACAGCTGCGCGTCCTGCCGGGCAATGCCGGCCTGCAGAAACATCAGGCGCAGGGGCGACTGCTCCCACGGCCCTTGCGGGGTCGACAGGCGCGCCAGCGGCCGGGCCACACGCGCGGCATGTTGGCCCCATGCGATAGCGCCCGGCACGGGTTGGGCCAGCAGCTGGACCCTGCGCTGCACGGCGCTGGGCCACAGCATCAGCAACAAGCCCAGTGCGGCTGCGCTCACGGCCAGAAAAATCAGCAAGGCAAAGACCATCATCAAAATCTCCTCGGTATCACGGCGCGGACAGCCGATGCCAGCCGGCGCAGCATCGCGCCCACGACAAACACAGGCAGGCGGGCATCCAACACGCTGGCATCAGACCCGGATGCGCACAATGCGCGCGATCAGCGCAATGCCCAGCAGCATCACGGCCAACATGGCCTGCAGCAAGGTGATGCCCATCGGGTCGGTCCACAGCGGTCGCATGAAAGTCGGATTGAACAAGGCCAGCAGGCCGGCCAACGCAAAGGGCATGAGCACCAAGATCCAGGCCGACAGACGGCCCTCGCTTGAAAGCACGCGCACCCGGTCGAGCAGCCGCAGCCGAGCACGGATGAGCTGCGCGAGCTTGCCCAGCACGTCGGCCAGGTTGCCGCCCGACTCGCGCTGGATTGACACCGCCACCACGAAGTAGCGCAGATCGGTCAGCGGCACCCGATCGAGCAGGTGGGCCAGCGCCTGCGGCAGGGTCAAGCCGAAGTTGACCTCCTCGTGGACCGTGCGCAGCTCGATGGCCATGGGCTCGCTCATTTCCTGCCCCGCCATCTGCAAGGCCGAAGAAAACGCATGCCCAGCGCGCATGGCCCGCGCCATCAGGTCCAGCGCTTCGGGCAATTGCCGCTGCAAGGTGTGCAGCCGCCGCTGACGCCGCAGCCACAGGTAAACCCAGGGTGCCAGACCTGTGGCCAGGGCCGTCAGGGCTGCGGGCCCAGTGGGCACGTGCAGCAAGCGCAGCAGCCCCAAGGCGATCAGGGCCGCCAACACACTCAAGGCCAGCAACTGTCCGGCCTGCCAGCGCAAGTTGGCCTGCAGCAGGGCCAGCTGGGTGCGCTCGATCATCGGCAAGCGCTGCAGCAAAGCGCCCAGAGGGCCCGACGGCGCCGGCCGGGCCGCCAGCGCCGAAGGCGCCTGTGTGCGACGGCGCAAAGCCAGCAGGCGTTGCCTGCGCTGGCGCGCCGGCCCGCCATAGGCCGAGCGCCACAGCAGGTACAAGCCCTCGAGCAGCAGCAAAAGAGACACCAGCACCAACAGGGCCAGCACCAGCGAAGGCGCACCCCATCCTCGTTCAGGCCAAAGGTTCATAACGGGCTGTCCAAATGGGTCGGGTCAAACATCGAATCGGGCAAGTTCAGGCCGTAAGCCTGCAAGCGCTCCATCACCCGGGGTCTGACCCCGCTGGCAGAAAAATGGCCCAGCACCGCTCCGTCGGGCGCCACCCCCACCTGGCGAAAACCAAAGATGGGCTGCAGGCTGATGACGTCACCCTCCATGCCGGTGATCTCCTGGATGCTGGTGATCTTGCGCCGCCCATCAATCAGGCGCAGGGTCTGCACCACCACCGAAATTGCCGCGGCCATTTGTTGGCGCGCAATGCGCACGGGCAACTGCAGGCCGGCCATCGCCATCATGTTTTCCAGCCGCGACAGCGCGTCGCGCGGCGTGTTGGCATGGACGGTGGTCATCGAGCCCTCATGGCCCGTGTTCATGGCCTGCAGCATGTCGAGCGCCTCGCCGCCGCGCACCTCGCCGATGACGATGCGATCGGGCCGCATGCGCAGCGCATTGCGCACCAGGGCGCGCTGGGTGACCTCACCGTGCCCCTCGATATTGGGCGGCCGCGTCTCCAGCCGCACCACATGGGGCTGCTGCAGCTGCAGCTCGGCCGCATCTTCGATCGTCACCACCCGCTCGTCGCGCGGGATAAAGCCCGACAAGATGTTGAGCAAGGTGGTCTTGCCCGACCCCGTGCCACCGGAGATCAGCAAATTGACCTTGGCCTGCACCAGCGCCTGCAAAAAGCGCGCCATATCGGGCGTCAGACTCTGGTAGCCCTCGCTGACCAGCCGCTCCATTTTCAGGGGCACTTGGGAAAAGCGGCGGATCGACATCATGGGCCCGTCTATGGCCACCGGCGCGATCGCCACATTGACCCGCGATCCATCGGGCAGGCGGGCGTCGACCATCGGGCTCGATTCGTCAATGCGCCGTCCGACCCGCGAGACGATCTTGTCGATGATGCGCATCAGATGCGCCTCGTTCTGAAAGGTGACCGGCGTCAACTCGAGCTTGCCGCGCCGCTCGACATACACCTGGTGCCAGCTGTTGACCAAGATGTCGGAGACGGTCGGGTCGGCCATCAGCAGCTCGAGCGGGCCAAAGCCCATCATCTCGTGGCCGATGTCACGAATCAGGTGGCGCCGCTCGATCTCGTTGATGGCCACCGGCTCGTCTTTGAGCAAGCGCTCGGTCAGGCGGCCGATTTCCTGGCGCAGCACCTCCGGCGCCATCGCCTCGAGCGCCGCCAGATCGAACTGCTCGACCAGCTTCATGTGCAGACGGCCCTTGATGGCCTGGTAGCGCTCGGCCGTGGGCTCAGGCGGCGGCTCGGCCGGTGCGGATGGCGCGCTCAGTGCGGCCGCAGGCGTGCGAAAGCGCTCTCGCAATGTCAAGGAGGGGTGCATGGTCGGTGCTGGCAATGGGGGGGTCAGGCGCGGCGAAACAGCCGCGACAACAAGCTTGGCGGCTCGCTGGTCTGCGGGCCCAGGCTGCGGGCGAGTTCGGCCAAGTTACGGGTGACCGCACTGGAGCGGGCCAGCTCGATCAGCGGCGTGCCCCGGTTGATCGCGCCGGACACCTCACGCCAGTCGTTGGCCACCGAGCGCAGCCGCTCGACCCCCAGCGCCTGGGCGATATCGTCCAAGCCAATGTCGTCACTGCGCTCGACACGGTTGACCAGCCAGTGCACTTTGTCGGCCGGGTAGGACAGGCCCGCGAGCAGCTTTTGCAGCCGGCGCGCGTTGCGCAGCCAGGGCAGGCCCGACTGCATGACCACGAACAGCTGATCGGCCAGGTCCATCGCGCGGATGCTCAGCGGATCGAGATGGCGGTCAAGGTCGAGCAGCACGAAGTCGTAGTGCTGGCGGGCCAGCTTGACGATGGCCTCCAGGTGCTCGGGCCGGACCTCCAGACCGTCGGTCACCTCCTCGGCCGCAGCCAGCACGCTGAGCCGCTCATGGATGCGGGCGGTGCATGCGCCCAAAAACGCGGCATCGAGCCGGTCGATCTCACGGGCCACATCGGCCAGGCTCAGCGCTGGCTTCTGCTCGCTGAGCATGCCCAGCGCATCGCCAAACTGCAGGTTCAGATCGATGAGCAACACCGATTTTTCGGCGGCCAGCTGATAGGCCAGATTGGCCGCAATGAAGGTCGCGCCGCTGCCGCCCTTGCAGGACGCAAAGCCCAGCACGCGGCCGCGCGGCCGCGACGCAGCGCCCGAGCGCCGCTTGTCGACGCGCTCCACCGCCATGAGCAGCGAGGCCGGCGTGGGCGGCGAACCGAGCACTTCGCGCACGCCGGCGCGCATGGCCCGCAGCAAAAACTCGGGCGACTGCTGCGCGCACAGCATCACCACGGCCAGTTGCGGATGCGCCGAGGTGACCTGCTCGACCGGCTCGAGCTCATCGGGATCGCGCCCCATGCCGTCGACCAGCACCAAGTCGGGATGGTGCGTCTCCACGACCTCGGCCAGGCGGCTGCGCCCGCCCTCAATTTGCAGCAACTCGTGCGTCGCGCCATGCAGCGCTGTGGGTGTGGGTCCCTGCAGCACCTGGCTCATCTCGGTCAGGTGGACCTTGCTCGGGGAAATCAGGGCAATCTTCATGGGGTGGGGTCTTTCTGGGTCAAAGGGTGCACAGGGCCGTGCTCTGTGGGTCCTGGCGCATGGCCTCGCGCGTCAGCTCGACGCTGGCCACCGGCAGCGCAATCGGCGCCAGAGCGTTGATGCCGGCAATCGGCGAGATCCACTGAAACTGCAGGCCGGTGACGCGCAGGCGCAGCGACTGGCATTGGCTGGCCGCGCAGCCCGCCGGCAGCCAGTCAATGGCCACCTGGGTGACCGCCGGCAGCGTGCGCTGCATCAGGGCGCGCACATCGGCGCTGCGGGTGGTGTCATCGCAGACCGCGGCGTAGCGCGCACCCACACGGGCCGCCTCAGACGCCGCCTGCCAGGTGTAGAGCAGGCGCGTGAGGTCCAGCAGGCCCAGAAAAAAGGTGAGAAACACCAGCATCACCAAGGCAAATTCCACCGCCGTCGAGCCGGTCTGGGCCCTGCGCTGGGCCATCAGCACACACTGCCGCACGAGGCGGCCCGCATGCTGGCACTGATGTCGCTGAAGGTGATGGGCCCCAGACGCACGCCAAACACCGTTGCCGCCAGCGAATCGAAGCGGTAGCCCGCCACTGTCACACTCACCAGCGCCAAGGTGCTGCCCTGCCTCTGCCAACTCACCCGCACCGGCTGGGCCGCGGTCAGGCCCGAGAGCTGGTAGGCGCCGCTGCCGGCCAGCGTGCCGTAAAGCACCAGGTTGCGGGCCTGATCGGCGCCCGTGCCCGGCGTTTGCGTCGACAGATAACGCGCCGCCTCGCGGGTCGACTGGGCCAGCACCTTGTAGTGCCACAAGGCGCGGCCGAGCTCGGTGACCGTCAAGGCCATCACCAGGAGCAGCGGTAAGATCAGGGCCAGCTCCAGCAGCGCGGCGCCGCTTTGGGATGCTGCAGATTTTGGGGTGATGGGCTGGCGTTTCATGGTTTAGCGCACCAAGGTGGCCACCCGCGGGCCGGCGCTGCCCCCGGGCAGGCCCACGGTGAAGCAAGGCGAGGCACTGTCGCCGGCGTTGCCGATGTATTCGAGCTGTACGTCGATCATGGGCGTGCTCATCGGCTGGAGCATCAGCATGCAGGCGTAATCGATCACGCGGGCCGCATCGTTGACCACGGGCACCACGACGATGCGCGAGGCGCCGCCATAGGCCGGGCCCGGCGGCACCAGGGACTTGTAGGCGCCTGACAGCTTCAGTCCGGTGATGGACTCGCAAAGCGAGACGCTGGTGCTGGTGTCGGCGCACGAGGCCTGCGCCACGCTCTTGGTGAGGTAGTTGGCCGCGCTGGCGTGGGCGCCGGCTGGCTTGGCACCGCGCAGGGCGTTGCGCTGCGACGGCCAGTTCTTGGCCGTGTAGGCATAGCCCGTGGCGTCGAGCAGGCCGACCGCTTCAGCCGGCGGATTGTTCTTGTGCAGGCCAAAGCGCAGATTCCAGACGTCGGTGACCGAAGCCTGCGCGCCCGGCGTGCCCAGACGGTCGCCGATGCGCACCCCGCAGTACCCCAGCAATTCGCGCTCGGTCTGGGCTGCATTGTTGGAGCCATCGAGGTTGGCCCAGCCGATCTGCCCGCCGGGGGCCAGTCCTTTGGCACCCACCACAGCCACCCATTGCCCCGCGCTCAGGCCGTAATGGGGCGCGCTGCTGCCCGCCACAGGCCGCAGCGCAATGGGCAAGGGGCAGGCGGTCTGGGCGCTCAGCCGGGTGGCGGTGGCCTGGGCTGACAGCCGCATCGACACCGCCGGCGATGCGTTGCCCCAAAACGCCTGCAAGGCCGGCAGCAGCCAGGCGCCTGCTGCCGCATGGTCATGTCGGCAGCGGGCATAGAGCGCCTGCGCCGGCTGCGCGGTCTGCATCAGGTCGCGGTCGAGAAACTGCACGTCCGCATCCACAAGCTGGCCGCGACCGGCCCAGCTGGCAGACTGAAAATTGACCGCATTGGCATTGCCCACGGCGCGCCCCGCGCTGCTCGCGCGCACCAGCGCATCGCCTTGGCCATCGAGCTCACGCACAGCGGCCAGCGCGCAGCTGTCCACGGCCGTCTGCAACTCGCCGCGGACAACGAACAGACGGCCAAAATCCAGGGCCAGGCCCATGAAACCCAAAAGAAAAAGCAGGCACAAGGCCACGGTCACAGCGACCGCCCCCTGCTGCCTGCGAAGACCGCCGGGGCGGCCGGTCATGCGCACGAGACCCCGATGCGATGGCCGCGAGGTCAATCGATCTGCGTGTCTCATTGCGCGCCTACCTGTGGGTTCAGGTGCAAGTGGCCTTGGTCAGACAGGCGTCGACCCGGGCAATGAAGTCGGCGAAATTGCCGTTGGTCAGCCCCTGAATGGCCAGCACCAGGGCGATAGAGACGACCGCAATGATGAGCGCGTACTCGACCACTTGCGCACCCTCTTCGTCACGCACAAAACGGCCGATGGCCGAGGGAAACCTGCGAATCAACTTGTTCATGAATAAGCTCCTGTCATGGTTCAAAAAAGACACACCGGACCGTCCGGCGTGCCGACGCGGCGCTCTAGGGGCGCCTTGCATGTCTGGCGGTGCGGCCGCATGGCCTGCCGCACCGCCAGAGTCCCTCCTGCTGGACTCCTTGCCCAGTGCCTTACGGCGACTGCGACGTCCCCGAGCCCAGATTGATCACGTTGATCACGGGCGGCGGCGCGCGAAAGCTGTCGCGGTAGCGCTGCAAGGCTGCGCGGGCGGTTTGGGCGTCGAGGCCGGCTGCGGCCTCGCTGACCTGTGGGGGCGCCGGATGGATCACCTGCGCCTGGCGGTTGTGACGCACCGCCTCGCCAAAGCGCGTGTCGTAATCCGGCGTGGTGGAGGCGCAGCCAGCCAGCACCAAAGCGACTGCTGCAGCGATACAAGGGCCCAAAGAAAACGGGGTGCTCATGGCTGGCTCCTGGGTTCGGTCGCAAGGACGGGGGGCTGGGGCCCGGCCGCCGGGGCGCGGGGCGCAGTCGGTGACGCAGGGGGCCTGGGCGCGCCCTCGGCCTTGCCGTCAAGAATGGCGTTCTGGCGGCTGGGCTCGCGGTGGACATCGGTGGGCAGCACCGCCTGAGCAATCGGCTGCACCAGCCGGGGGGTGACCACAAAGACCAACTCGGTCTGGTCCTTCTGAAACGCGGTCGATCGAAACAGCGCGCCGAGCACTGGCAGATCGCCGAGCCCGGGAAAGCGACTGACCGACTGCGTCAGGTTGTTGCGGATCAGGCCGGCAACCGCAAAGCTCTGGCCATCGCCGAGCTGCACCGTGGTGTCGATCTGACGGGTGCTGACCACCGGCATGATGGTGCTGGTGCCGTCGCTGCCGCTGAGCACCGCGCCGGTCTGCGACAGCTCCGACGCCTCGGTGGTGAGTTTGAGGTTGACGCGCCCGCCATCGAGCACGGTCGGATGAAACTTCAAGCCTACGCCGTACTGCCGCTCCTCCAGCGACACCGCCCCATTGCCCTGGCGCACCGGGATATAGATCTTGCCGCCTGACAAAAAGCTGGCAGATTGCCCGCTGACGGCCATGATGTTGGGCTCGGCCAGCACCCGCACCAAGGCGTCCTGGCTCTGCGCATCGATGCCGATCAGCGTGCCGCTGGCGCCTTGCTGGCCGCTGCTGGCCGCCAAGCTGTCCTTGCCCGCACCGATATCCAGGCCAAGCCCACGCCCGACGTCGGCGCGCCCGGACAGGCCGATGTTGTTGGTGGCCGTCTTGCCCAAGAGCAAGGGGCTGCCACCAAAGAGGCCGGTGAGGATGCGCCCGCCATCGCCGGTGCGCACCACCCGGGTCAGGTCAATCCCCAACCGGTCGAGCACGCCTTTGCTGACCTCGGCAATCTTGACCTCGAGCATCACCTGCTGCGGCGCGCTGACCCGCAAAAGATTGATCACGCGCCGGCCTTCGCCCAGTGAGAGCGCCAGGCTCATCACCTCGTCGGCCTTGAGCGCGTCGCTCACCTGCCCGGTCAGCACCAGCGAGCCCTCGAGCGCGCGCACACGGATCTGCTTTTCAGCGGGCAAGAGCTCAGTGAGCTTGGCCTGCAGACTGTCCGGATCGACCGCCACCATCACATCGCGCACGAAGCAGCGGCCATCAGCGGCCTGCAGCACCAGATTCATGGCGCCGGGCTTGCGCCCGAGAAAAAACAACTCGGTCGGGCCGAGCAGGACGATGTCGACCTGGGCCACACCGTCGCTGGGCGCTGCGGACGATGGAGCGCGCGCGTCCGCGGCCTCGTCGATCAGCGCCACGCCGCCCGGGGCCGATGTGCGCCCCGCTGGCGCGCCGCCGACCACCAGCCGCACGATGGGCGCGCTGAGTTTGAGCACGCTGGACTTGCCCAGCGTGACCTGTGTGGGCGGCTCAATGCTCACCTGGGTGCAAGGCTGCAGATTGGGAGCCAGTTCGGGCGCTGGTGCGGTGCGCATGGCAGCCATGCCGGCATGACCGGCTGCCATGGCAGCGGGCCGAGGCGGCGGCGTTTGGGCCAGTGCCGGCAAGGCGCAGGCGACAGCCGTGAGCAGCCACCAAGGCGCGCAGGCGCTCGGACGGGGGGTGGAAAGCGTTCGAAGTTTCATGGGTTCGGTTCTCGGGCAGCGGGCATCAGAAACAATGGACGACACGCGAGCCGTTGTGGATCACTTCGACACAGGGACGCGGCGCGGCGGCAGGCGCGGCAGGCGCGGCCGCCTCAGGACTGGGCGGCCCGGCTGGGGCCACAGCCGGTGCAGCCACCACAGCTGGCGCTGCCACAACAACCGGTGCGGCTACAACAGGCGGTGCGGCTACAACAGCCGGCGCGGCAGGTTCAGCATGAGCGGCATGGTCGACAGGGGCGGGCTCGGTTGCTGCGGGCGGCTTGGACCGATGGACCGCCGCCACAGAGCGGGCCGGGCGTCCGAGCAGCGGGGCCGCGG
>JAIXWZ010000118.1 GCA_027491035.1 Comamonadaceae bacterium
CGGGACGGCCGCGCAGGCGCCGTGGCCAGCACCACGGCGACAAGGGCCAGACCCAGCGCGAGCCACTGCCAGGGCCCCAGAGCCTCGCCGAGCGCCAGCACCCCCACCAGCGTTGCGCTGATGGGCAGCATCACTGTGAAAACCCCGGCCGCGCTGGCATCGATGCCGCGCAGGCCCGTCATCCACAGCCACACGCTCCACACGCTGGCGGCCAAGGCGTAGAACAGCAAGGCGGGCCAGGCCCAGATGGGCACAGCGCTCCACGCAAAATCGGTGGCACTCCACAGCCCCAGCGGGGTCATCAGGGCCAGGCCCCAGAGGTTGATCAGCGCGGTGATGCGACGTGGCGACAGGTGTGCCGTTAGGCGCTTACCGATCACCGCATAGGCGGCTTCGCACAGCACGGCGCCCAGCAGCAGCAGATGGCCGAGCCAGGCGGTCTGCCCAGCGCTGCCCGATGGGCTTGCGCCCTGAGCCGATAGCAGTCCGATGCCGATGACGGCCAAAGCGGTGGCCAGCGCCACACGCCGTGAAATCGATTCCTTGAGCCACAGCCACCCCAGCAGCGCCACTGCAGCCGGAATGGCGGCCATGATCACACCGGCCGCGACGGCAGAACTCAGGGCCACGCCGTAGAGCATGCAGATCGAAAACAGGAAGTTGCCCAGGAAGGCCTCCAGAAACAGCAGCCGATGGGTCGGCCGGTCGAGCGCCTGCTCATCGGGCGGCTTGCGCAGCCAGTGCCAAGTGGCCAAGGCGCCGATGCCAAAGCGCAACCAGGCCAGCAAAAAGACGGGAAACACCGCCACCAGCGGCTTGGACAGCGCCACATAGCTGCCCACCAGCGCCATGCTCGCCGCCAGGCAGGCCTGGGCCACAATCGGGTTCATTGGCAAGCGCCCTTGTGCGCAGGTTGGCGACTTGGCTTGCGCGCCAGTTGGGGTTGCAGTGCCGGCTGCCGTGGGGCGGCACTGCACCGGCGGCGCTCGATGCGTTCGATCAAGGCCTTGCGGACAGCGGCTAGGTGCAACATGGTTCAGATCATGCCCGAACAACTCAGTCCTGGCGACGATTTCGATGACCCGATTGGCGTCGAGCGACCGCTATTCGTTTATGGCACCTTGCGCTGCACTGGCAGCAACGACATCCGCCACTTCGGCCCCCATTCGCGCCTGCTCGGGCCGGCCCGGGTGCGTGGACAGTTGCACGATCTCGGTGCTTACCCCGGACTGGTGCTCGGTGGCGGGCAGTGGGTGTGGGGCGAGCTGCATGCGATCGGGCCGGCGCTCGAGAGCGCGCTCGATGCGCTCGAAGAGGTGTGGCCGCAGTGCAGCGGCGAGTACCGGCGCCGCCACGCCCGGGTCAGCTGGTGCCCTGAGGGCGGCGGGGCCCCGCGGGAGTTGTCGGCGCTGCTCTACGAGATGGATCCACTGCGCGCCCGGGCATGGCCCTTGATCCCATCGGGCGATTGGCTCAGCCATGGGGTGCGGCTGCGCCGAATACCGGGCGACTGCGGATGAGGGTTATTTTGCAAGATGAAAAATAGATTTCTCCATGTGAAAATCAAAAATGCTGCAGCGCAGCGAATTTTCTCAATATGAGATACTGAATTTCATAATAAGGAATGAAGATACTAAGTCCTTGATATGGCTGAGAAAAATTTTTATCTTATATAAGACACAAGAGCTGTCCTTGGTCTTATAGAAGACTTAAAGTGTGGCCATCGCCCCAGCGGCCCCACTTTGTTTTTCAACCTCAAGGAGTGACACCATGCCCCAGACCCTCAACGAACAGCTCAGCCGCGAGCAACAGATTGCCGCTCTTGAAAAAGAGTGGGCCCACAGCCCGCGCTGGAAGGGCGTCAAGCGCGGTTACAGCGCCGCTGACGTGGTGCGCCTGCGTGGCAGCCTGCAGATCGAGCAGACGCTGGCGCGCCGCGGTGCTGAAAAGCTTTGGCGCCTGATCAATGGCGAAGCCAAGAAGGGCTACGTCAATGCGTTTGGCGCCATCAGCGCCGGCCAGGCCATGCAGCAGGCCAAGGCCGGCCTGGAGGCGGTGTACCTGTCGGGCTGGCAGGTCGCGGCCGACGGCAACACCTCTGAAACCATGTACCCGGACCAGTCGCTGTATGCCTACGACTCGGTGCCGACTATGGTGCGCCGGATCAACAACACCTTCAAGCGTGCCGACGAGATCCAGTGGGGCCGGGGGATCGAGCCGGGCTCCAAGGACTACATTGATTTCTTCCTGCCCATCGTGGCCGACGGCGAGGCCGGATTCGGCGGGGTGCTCAATGCCTTCGAGCTGACCAAGAACATGATCACAGCGGGCGCGGCCGGCGTGCACTTTGAGGACCAACTGGCCGCTGTCAAGAAGTGCGGTCACATGGGCGGCAAGGTGCTCGTGCCCACGCAGGAGGCAATCGAGAAGCTTCAGTCTGCGCGTTTTGCCGCTGACGTGATGGGCGTGCCCACCGTCGTGCTGGCCCGCACCGACGCCGAGGCTGCAAACCTGCTCACCTCCGACCACGACGCCAATGACAAGGCCTTCCTGACCGGCGAGCGCACGCAAGAGGGCTTTTACCGCGTCAGGAACGGCGTGGAGCAGGCCATCAGCCGCGGCGTCGCCTACGCGCCCTATGCCGATTTGGTGTGGTGCGAGACCGGCACGCCCGACTTGGGCTTTGCGCGCGAGTTCGCGCAGGCGGTGCACGCCGTCTGCCCGGGCAAACTGCTGTCGTACAACTGCTCGCCCTCCTTCAACTGGAAGAAGAATCTGGACGACAAGACGATTGCCGCCTTCCAGGACGAGTTGTCCGCGCTGGGCTACAAGTACCAGTTCATCACCTTGGCGGGCATTCACATCAATTGGTACAACACCTTCAAGTTTGCCAAGGCCTACGCCGAGGGCGAGGGCATGAAGCACTACGTCAACATGGTGCAAGAGCCCGAGTTCGCCGCCCGCGAGCAGGGCTACACCTTCGTGTCGCACCAGCAAGAGGTCGGCGCCGGCTACTTTGACGACGTGACCACGGTGATTCAAGGCGGCTCTTCAAGCGTCAAGGCGCTGACCGGCTCGACCGAGGAAGAGCAGTTCCACTGAAATTGGCTTCGCGTCCGTTAACCGACGGGCGATGCAAGTGTGAAGCCCGGGCGATCCCCGGGCTTTTTTGTGGGCGTTTGCGGGGGTGTGATGCTGCTTGACTTCTGGGTGGGGCGGTGCGCTGCCACGCTGTGCCTGGCTCCGCGAATGTCCCCCGAGGCAG
>JAIXWZ010000164.1 GCA_027491035.1 Comamonadaceae bacterium
AGCTCGCGGGCGCTGGCCTGCGGATCGGGCGCGGCCACCAGGGCGCGCACCACGGCGGCCGAGCCGACGCCGCTGGCCATGACCTCGGGCAGTCGCTGCGCATCGATGCCGCCGATGGCCACCAGCGGGGTGGCATGCATCAAGCCCGCATAGCGCCGCAGTCGGGCCGTGCCCTGGGCCGCCGTTGCCATGCGCTTGAGCGTGGTCGGGTACACCGCGCCCAGGGCCATGTAGCTGGGGCTGTAGCGATCGGCGCGCTGCATCTCGGCGTAGCCGTGGGTGCTCAGGCCCAAACGGATACCGGCTTGCCTGAGCGCGCCAAAGTCGCCCTCGCTGAGGATCTGCAGGTCTTCCTGCCCCAGGTGCACGCCGTAGGCACCGGCATCAAGGGCGGCTTGCCAGTGGTCGTTGATAAACAGCAGGCTGTCGCTGCCTTCGACCGCCTTGACCGCCGCCTTGATTTCGCGCGCCACGGCGGCAGGATCGTCGCTTTTGAGGCGCAGCTGCAGCGTCGGCACGCCCGCCTCGGCCATGCGCGCCACCCACTGGGCGTCGGGAAGCACGGCGTACAGGCCCAGCGACCTTGGGCACAGCGCAAAGGCGTTATCTCGCGGCCAGGGGGCCAGGCCGAAGTCCTGCGGCTCGCTGGGCCAGGCCAGGGGATCGAACTGGCCGGTGCGCTCGCTCTGGCGCTGCCAGGCGGCGGCGATGCAGTCGGCGTCAATCTCAACAAAGCCCAGGCGCAGGCAGGCCTGGCGCGCGATGGCATACACCGAGCCTGCGGTCAGGGCCGCAACGGGGCCTGTGGGCAGGGCCAGTTCGGCATGGGCCTGGCAGATGGCCTCGACGGTGAGGGCCGATTCGACGGCATTGAGTTCGATCATGGTCAGCCTTGATGCCAAAAGGGCGTGCCGAGCACCGGCGTGCTGGGCTGGGCGGTCTCTTGTTCGATCATCGCACCGCCCAAAAAGGCACTGCGGCCGGCCTGCACCGCCTGCGCGAACGCGCCGGCCATGGCCACCGGGTCGGTGGCCAGCGCCACGGCGGTGTTGAGCAGCACGCCGTCGTAGCCCCATTCCATGACTTGGCAGGCATGCGAGGGCAGGCCCAGGCCGGCATCGACGATCATGGGCACCTCCAGGCGCTCGCGCAGCACCCGCATGGCGTAGCCGTTGACCGGGCCCTTGCCCGTTCCGATCGGCGCGGCCCAGGGCATGACGGCCTGACATCCTGCATCGACCAGGCGCTTGCACAGCACCAGGTCTTCGGTGCAGTAGGGCAGCACCTTGAAGCCGTCGGCAATGAGCTGGGCAGCCACCGGCACCAAATTGAGCGTGTCGGGCTGCAGCGTGTAGTCGTCGCCGATGAGCTCGAGCTTGATCCAGTCGGTCTCGAACACCTCCCGGGCCATCTGAGCCGTGGTGATCACTTCTTGCGCGCTGTGGCAGCCGGCGGTGTTGGGTAAAACCGGGATGCCTGCCTCCTTGAGCAGCTGCCAAAACCCATGGCTCGCCTCGGCCGACGCGGCGGTCTGGCGACGCAGCGAGGCGGTGATCATGGCCGGCTGGGCAAGCCGGAGGGCGCTTTGCATCACGCTCGGTGAGGGATACCTTGAGGTTCCGAGCAAGAGGCGGCTGTCGAATGTTTCACCGTAGAGGATCAGGGGGTCGGCGCGCATGATGGGGTGCAGGGTTGGGAGCTAGCCGCCCGTGATGGGCGATATCACCTCGACCTCATCGCCGGGCTTGAGGGCGGTGAGGCCGTAGTGGGTTTTGGGCACGAACTGAAGGTTGAGGGCGACGGCAAACGGCGGCTTGAAGCCTGCCCCTTGCAGCGCCGCCTCGAGGCTGCAGCCCTCGGGCAGTTCGTGGGGCAGTCGGTTGATCAGGATCCGCATGGCAGGGGCGCCGCGGTCGCGGATTGCACGCTCAGGCCCAGGCGATCGGCCAGGTCGCTTTGGCCGCTGCTGAGCAACTCAAGCGTGGCATCGAGCAGGGCCGGGGCGATCAGAAAGCCGTGGCGGTACAGGCCATTGACTTGCAGGCTGCGCCGGCCCAGCCAGCGCAGGGCTGGCAGGTTGTCGGGCAGGGTGGGGCGCAGTTGGGTGCTCATCTCCAGCAACCGCCCCTCTGCAAAGCCGCTGTGCACCGAATAGGCGGCGCTGAGCAGCTCCAGGGTCGAGCGCACGCTTGCGGCAGAGCGGTCTTCTGATTCGATTTCAGTGGCCCCGATCACGAACACATGGTCCGGTTTGGGTGCGATGTACAGCGGATAGCGCGGGTGCAGCAGCCGCAGCGGCCGCAGCAGCGTCACCTCAGGTGCGTAGACCCGGGCGACCTCGCCGCGCACGCCGCGCAGTTGCCGCCAGGCGGGCTTTGCGCCCAGACCGCGGCAGTCGATCAGCCAGTCGGGCTGACCCGCAGCGCCCGGCTCGAAGTCCTCGGGCTCGCGCGGGCTGTGCCAGTGCAGGCTCACGCCTGCGCTTTGCAGCTGCGCCAGCAAGGCGGTGAGCAGTTGGCGGTTGTCGAGCTGGCCTTCGCCGGGCAGGTAGAAGCCTTGACCGAATCGTCCCGCCAAGGCCGGCTCGGTGCGCGCCAGCGAGGGCGCATCCAGACGCTGTGCGCGGGCCAGATCGGGAAGATCGGCTGCGGTGCGCTCCAGGTGCCGGTGCAGCCGGTTGGCCTCGGGCTCATCGGGCCTGTGCCAAACGATGAGCGTGCCGTTTTGCTGGAAGAACACCGACTCATGCAAGGGCTCGATCAGTTGCGGCCACCGGCTCAGGCTGTACAGGCCCATGCGCACCACGCTCGGCTCGGTGACGGCCGACTCGGCCAGCGGTGCGAGCATGGCCGCTGCGGCCCGCGCCGCCGAGCCCATGGCGTCGGCAGCAGCGGCCTCGTAGAGCTGTACCCGATGGCCCTGCTGGGCCAGGGCGAGCGCCAACAGGCGCCCCATGAGGCCGGCGCCCAGGATGGCGAAGTGCTGTGAAGTGGAGCCCATCTGATTGGAGGTCAGAGCAGACAGGGGCGCAGGGCGGGCAAGCGCTTGGGGCTTGTTGAAACTTCCCACGCCAGCATGACCTGGATCGGGTGCGAGGGTGTTTCTCAGTCCGGCCGCGCACGGACACCCCTGTTTCTCTGAGGGGCGATTACACCATATCTGTGCGGCGCCACCGGCCAGCTGCGGCCTGTGCCACGCTCGCTCGCGCGGCCCATCGATAATCGCCAGATGCAACTGGCTCCCCTCAACACCTATTCGCGCTATGCCCGCGTGCTGTCGATTGCCGGCTCCGACAGCGGCGGCGGCGCGGGCATACAAGCTGACCTCAAGACCTTCTCGGCCCTGGGCTGCTATGGCATGACCGCCATCACCGCCTTGACGGCGCAAAACACCGTCGGCGTGGCGGGCATCCATGCGGTGCCGCCGGCTTTTCTGAAGGCGCAGCTGTGTGCGGTGCTCGATGACATCGGCGTCGATGCGGTCAAGATCGGCATGCTGCATGCGCCCGAGATCGTGGAGGTGGTGGCCTGGGCGATCGACCACTATCGCATTGAGCATGTGGTGCTCGATCCGGTGATGGTGGCCACCAGTGGAGACCGGCTGATCGAGGCGCCCACGGTCGATGTGCTGCGCCGCGAGCTGTTCCCCAGAGCCAGCGTGATCACCCCCAACCTCGATGAGGCGGCCTTGCTGCTGGGCCGGCCGCTGCGCGGGGAGGCGGATCTGGATCAGGCAGCGGCCGACTTGTTGGCCCAGGGCGCGCGGGCGGTGCTGCTCAAGGGCGGGCATTTGCCCGGCGACGAGGTCGTTGACCTGCTGGCCACCTCGGCGCAGCCCGGGTTGCGCCTGCGCAGCGCCCGCATTGTCAGCCGCAATGTGCATGGCACCGGTTGCACACTCTCGTCGGCCATTGCTGCGTATCTGGCCCGGGGGCTGGCGCTGGCGCAGGCCGTCGAGCGCGCTCGCGCCTATATCTTGCAGGCCATACGCGCAGGCGCCGCGGTGCAGACCGGCCAAGGCCACGGACCCTTGTGCCACGGGCATGCGCCGGTGCCCATGGTGACCACGCCGACCGCCGCGGGTCTTTGAGCCGCGGCCGGCTCAAAGCCTTGAGGGGCTGACCTGGGGCTTGAGCGAGGCCAGCAGAACGCTGACGGTGCTCGATGCGAGCAGGGCGCCCAGAAAGGGCGCGAGCGTGGGCACGCCCGTCGGGAAGCTGGCGGCCTCAAGCCCGGCGAGCAGGCTGCCGCCGCTGACCCAGCCGGGCAGTACCGCACCGACCAGTCCGGCCACGGCGCCTGCCACGGCGGAGGCGGGCGTCATGCGCTGCCAAAGGCCCAACAACACGGGCACCACAGCGGTGGCGCACAACAGGTCTGCGATGAGAAAGAGCCGAAGTACCGAAAGGCCCTGCAGCGACACCAGCACCACCGGCACCATCAGCAGCACGGTGACCCAGCGCGCGGCCTTGAGTGAGACGTGGGGGCGGGCGGTCACCACCAAAGAAGCGATCGCGCTTTGCAAGGTGTCCACTGAGGAGGCCACCAAAGCCACCGCCAAAATCAGCACCGGCAGCGCCAGCCAGCCGGGGGCGTCGGAGAGCAGGGCGAAGAAGGGAATGGGTGGTGTGCCCGGGTTCTTGCCCAGGGCCATGGCCACCATACCCAGGGCGCCCATGATCAACATCACGGGCACTGTGAGCAGGCCACCGAGCCAGGCGCCGCGGCGCAGCTCGGCGTCGGAGCGGGCCGACCACAGGCGCTGCCAGTAGCCCTGGTGGAAGATGTTGGCGGCAGTCACGGCGATCACCAGCGTGAGCGCCACGCTGAGCGAGACCTCCAGCGGCGCGCTCGGCCAGGGTTTGGCCGGCTGCGCAAGGCTGCCCGCAGGCAGCGTGGACAGCAGCACGGCCACCACCACCATCAAGAGTGCCAGCAGCAGCCAGGCCTGCCATTTGTCTGTGACCAAGCTGGCCCGCAGCCCTCCCCAGGTGGTGTAGATCAGCGTGGTCACGGCCACGGCCACGATCACGACGCCGCCGGGCAGATCCGAGAGCATGGCGGTGATGCCACCGATGGCGGTCAGTTCAGCCGTGATGAAGCACAGCATGTAGAGCACCGACAGGGCGGTGACCCAAAGGCGCAGGCCGACGCCGAAGCGCTCTTGCGCGTATTCGGCGATGGTGCGCCCCTGGGGCATGCGCCGGCGAATCGCGGGCCCGCACCAGGCCAGCACCCAAAACGGCAGCGCGGCAGCCATCGCGTAGCCGATGACTGCCACCGGCCCGACAAAGGCGCCGATCTCGGGCGGCACAAACAGGATCCAGCCGCCGAGCCCCGAGGCCAAAAAAGACAGGCCCAGAGTGAGCGCGCCCTGCGAGCCGCGGGCGGTCAGGTACTCGTCCAGGCTGGCAACCGGCGCGCGGTCTCGTAGCGCGATCCAGATGAAAAAAAGGAGCGACGCGGCCAGGGCCGCAATGGTGGCGTACAGCATGTCGCACTTCCTCCGCCGGTATGAGCCGGATCAGGTTCCAGGGTTAGCGTCGAATCAGACGCAGTCTCAGCCCCTTTCGGGACTCCCCTGGCGACGGGTTAATCAGTTGGGCATACCCTTGCGGGCCGGCCGATTGTAGGGTGCCTGCGATCGGGCACCGGCGATGCCGGAGTCGGGTCGCAGTGGTGGACACGGGGCGCTTCTAGGCCATCGCGAGGCACGCCCACTATGTCATTGCGAGGCGCGCCCACTCCGTCATTGCGAGGCGCGCAGCGCCGTGGCAATCCATGGCTCTTGTGCCCAAGCCCATGGATCGCTTCGTTCCTCGCGATGACGGGTCTGGGGTGCGATGGCGGACTGGGCAGCGGACGCGGGGCGCTGCCGCGTCGTTGCGAAGCGCGCCCACTCTGACATCGCGAGGCGCGCCCACTCCGTCATTGTGGAGCGCCCACTTCGTCATTGCGAGGCGCGCAGCGCCGTGGCAATCCATGGCTCTTGTGCCAAAGCCCATGGATCGCTTCGTTCCTCGCGATGACGAGTCTGGAGCGCGATGACGGGTCTGGGCTGCAATGACGGGTCTGGGCTGCGATGACGGGTCTGGCGGGCGACCGGGAGTGCTCAGTCGTCAAAGACCGGCGACTCCACGCCCAAGACCTTGTGCAGCTTGGGGCTGGTGGTGGTGTACTGCAGGTGGATCTTGCCTTTTTCCGGAAAGATCAAGGCAGCGGCCGCGAAGGCGGCGAGGGCGCATTCGTGAAAGCCTGACAAGATGAGCTTTTTCTTGCCCGGGTAGGTGTTGATGTCGCCGACGGCAAAGATGCCGGGAATGCTGGTGGAAAACTTCTCGGTGTCCACCACCAGCTGCTTGCGCTCGATCTGCAAGCCCCATTCGGCAATCGGGCCGAGCTTAGGGCTCAGACCAAAAAAGACCAGCAGGGCGTCTGTGGGCACGACCCGTGTGACGCCATCGCCGCCGGTGACCTTGGCGCCCACCAGGCGACCCTCCCGCTCGTCAAAGCCGGTGACTTGCCCGACGATGAATTGCATTTCGTAGGCCTCGCACAGCTCTCGCATCTTGGCCACGCTGGCCGGCGCGGCCTTGAAGCCGTCGCGGCGGTGCACCAGGATGACGCTTTCTGCGCGGTGGGCGCCATCGGCTGCAAACTGCAGCGTCCAGTCCAGCGCCGAATCGCCGCCGCCGACGATCAGCAGGTTCTTGCCGGCAAAGTCTGCGGGGTTCTTGACCCGGTAAAAGAGCTGCGAGCCGTCAAAACGCTCGAGTCCCTCAACCTTGAGGGTGCGCGGCTCGAAGGCGCCGACCCCGGCTGCAATGAACAGCGTTTTGGTGAGCAACTGCGTGCCCTTGCTGGTTTCGACAAAAAACCGGCCGTCGTCCTGGCGCTGCACCTGCGTGACCGTCTGTCCGAGGTGAAAGGTGGCACCGAAGGGCTCGATCTGCTTGAGCAGCGCATCGGTGAGCTCTTTGCCGGTGCACACCGGGATGGCCGGGATGTCGTAAATCGGCTTGTCCGGGTAGAGCTCGATCGGCTGTCCACCGGGATAGGCCAGCGAATCGATCACATGGGCCTTGATTTCGAGCAGGCCGAGTTCGAAGACCTGGAACAGGCCGACAGGACCTGCGCCAACGATCACGGCATCGGTCTCGATCCAGGCGCTTTGCGGGGCGGGGGATTGGGTCACGGCGGGCGGCTTGCGTGGGGTGGAGGCTCAATGGCTCGGCTGCCAGGGCGCGGATGCGCCGGACATGCTTTGCCGCAGGAGCTCAATCGTGGGGGTTCGAGCCAAGGTGCTTTAGCGCACCAGCTCGTTGAGCTTGTCGGTCTTGTCTTTCCAGTCGTCGGCATCGGGCAGCGGCGGCTTGCGCTTGGTGATGCTTTTCCAGGTGGGCAACTTGGCCAATTTGGCATTGAGGTCGGTCATGGCCTGCTGGTCAGCCGGCAAATCTTCCTCGGCGTAGATCGCGTTGACCGGGCACTCGGGGATGCAGACCGCGCAGTCGATGCACTCATCTGGGTCGATCACCAGCATGTTCGGGCCTTCGCGGAAGCAGTCCACGGGGCAGACGTCCACGCAATCGGTGTATTTGCAACGGATGCAGGATTCGGAAACGACGTGGGTCATGTGAGGGACTCAGATCTAATGAAAGCGCCGATTTTATGGGGTTTCGACGAGCACGGGCGCACAAATGCGGTGCGAGGCTGCGTCAACCCAAATCAGCGCCTCCAGGCAGCGAAATGGGCACAGCGCGCCATCGCGTTCACGATGCGCGGCGAGCAAAGTGGGGCGACTCGGTGCGTGCATCGCCTTGGTAGGCGCCTGCGACCGAGCCTGGGTACAGGGCCCAAACCCGCCGGGCCAGATCGGGGCATTGGCCCGCGCGCAAGACGGCCAGGTCGAACCCGGCGCGCTGTATCAGCGCCAGTTGATCGGCCAGCACATCGCCGGTGGCGACGAGTTCACCCTGAAAGTTGCGGCGCCTGCGCAGCAAATAGGCCTGGCTGTAGGCCCGTCCGTCGGTGAACTTGGGAAACTGCAGCTCGATGCGCTCGATGCCGCCCAAGTCCACCGCTTGCGCATCGACATCGTTGGCCAGCTGCAGGGTGCGGCCGCGCGCCGCGTATTCGTCAGGGGTGAGGATTTTCATGGCGTGGCGCTGGCGGTGATTTGGCGGGCTGCGTGTGTGGCCAGGCGGAAGGGGTCGTGGCCCACTCTTTGGACGCAAGCGATGAAGCACTCGCCAGCCTGGCGATGATGGCAGTAGGTCTCGATCAGGGCTTCAACCGCGTCGGCCACTTCGGCTGCGGCAAAAGAAGGGCCGACGATCTTGCCCGCACTGGCCGGCCCGCCCCGCGCAGAGCCGTCGGAGCCACCGATGGAGATCTGGTACCACTCCTGTCCGTCCTTGTCGACGCCCAGCACGCCGATGTGGCCGCTGTGGTGATGGCCGCAGGAGTTGATGCAGCCGCTGATGTGCAGGTCGATCGGCCCGATATCGTGCAACTCGTCGAGGTCCTGGTAGCGCTCGCTGATGCTCTGTGCAATCGGGATCGAGCGCGCGTTGGCCAGCGCGCAGTAATCGCCGCCGGGGCAGGCAATCATGTCGGTGAGCAGGCCGATATTGGGCCTGGCCAGGCCGAGCTCGCGAGCGCGCCGCCAAAGCTCGGGAAGCTGGTCTTTGCGAACCCAGGGCAGCAGCAGGTTTTGCTTGTGGGTCACCCGCGCTTTGCCGGCACTGAACTGCTCGCACAGCAGCGCCAGTGCATCGAGCTGATCGGCCGTGGCATCACCCGGTGCCAGCCCGAGCCGCTTGAAGGACAGTGTGACGGCGGCAAGCTCGGGGTTTTGATGCTCAGCCACGTTGTGCTTGAGCCAGCTTGCAAACTGGGGCTCCTGCGCGCGGGTGCGCTCCAGCACGGCAGCGCTGCGGGCCAGGCTGCCTGCATCTGAGTGCGGTTGCATCGGGGCGGCAAAGCTGGCGGCCACCCGCTCGATTTCGGCCGTTGTGAGGGTGTGCTGGCCGCCGTCGATGGCCATGATCTGGCCATACTCCTGCTCGACTTCGTCGATGTAGCGCTGGCCTTCGGCCTTGAGCAAGATTTTCAGGCGTGCCTTGTAGAGGTTGTCGCGTCGCCCCCAGCGGTTGTACACCCGCACCACGGCCTCCATGAAGTTGAGCAGCTGATGCCAGGGCAAGAACTCGCGCACGACGGTGGCGGTTAAGGGGGTGCGCCCCATGCCCCCGCCAGCCAGCACCTTAAAGCCAAGCTCGCCGCTGGCACTGCGCAGCAAATACAAGCCCACGTCGTGCCAGGCGGTGGCGGCACGGTCGTTGCGGGCGCCCGTGATCGCGACCTTGAATTTGCGCGGCAGAAAGGCAAATTCGGGGTGCAGGGTGCTCCACTGGCGCAGGACCTCGGCATACGGGCGCGGGTCGGCAATCTCGTCAACCGCGATGCCGGCGAGCTCATCGCTGGTGATGTTGCGGATGCAGTTGCCGCTGGTCTGGATGCCATGCAGGTCGGCCGCAGCCAGCAGGTCCATGACATCGGCCGAGCGTTCGATCGCAATCCAGTTGAACTGCACGTTTTGCCGCGTGGTGAAGTGGGCCAGACCCGCGCGCAGCGGCGCCCCGCTGGGCCCGAGGCGGTCTTGCTGGGCCTGCGCTGCCTCCAGCGCCTGGGTGGTGGGCTGGTCGTACTCGCGCGCAATGCGCGCCAGCACCCGCAACTGAGCGCTGCAAAGCTCGCCATAGGGGATGGCCACGCGCAGCATGGGTGCATGGCGCTGGATGTACCAACCGTTTTGCAGTCGCAGCGGCTTGAACGCCTCGTCGCTGAGCAAGCCCGCTTGCCAGCGCTCGAGCTGGTCGCGGTATTGTTGGGCGCGCGCAGTGACGAACTGGCGGTCAAAAGAGGTGTAGGCGTACATGGGAGGGGTCAATCTGGGTTGGCGCGCAGACTGTAGTTACCGCGCTCACAAATTCAAACGACAGTTTGGTTGGACGCTTATGCGCATATGCTTATGCACCGTGAAGGTGACGGGTTTTGCCGCGAGGGCCGGGCGTTTGGGGGTGGGGCGCTGGTACAGTTGTTTGCTGTGAATTTGGCGCAGCGCAAACAGGCGCGCGCCGGCCCTTGCCAGGAAAGGTAGACCATGAAGATCAGCAAGCGCACTGCCGTGGCGGCGGTGTTTGCGAGTGTGTTGTTTGGCACGGCTGGGGCTGCGCCCAAGACGCCGATACGCATCGGCGAGATCAACAGCTATTCGGCCATTCCCCAGTTCACGCAGCCGTATCGTCAGGGCTGGCAATTGGCCGTCGAGGAAATCAACCAGGCCGGCGGCTTGCTGGGCCGGCCGGTGGAAGTGATCGCGCGCGACGATGCTGGGCGTCCTGAAGAGGCGCTGCGCCACGCGGTGGAGCTGACCGCCAAGGAAAAGGTGGACGTGCTGGCGGGCGGCTTTTTGTCCAACGTCGGCCTGGCTCTGGCCGACCATGCTTTGAAAAACAAGCGCCTGTTTGTGGCCAGCGAGCCCCTGACCGATGCCATCGTCTGGGAAAAGGGCAACCGGTACACCTTCCGGCTGCGCGCCAGCACCTACATGCAGGCGGCCATGCTGGTTGAAGAGGCCGCCAAGCTGCCGGCCAAACGGTGGGCGACGATTGCCCCGAACTACGAATACGGACAAAGCGCGGTGGCCAGCTTCAAAGAGCTGCTCAAGGCGCGCCGGCCCGACGTCGAGTTTGTCAGCGAGCAGTGGCCGGCGCAGGGCAAGTTGGAGGCCGGCACCACGCTGCAAGCGACCATGGCGGCCAAGCCCGAGGCGATCTTCAACGTTACTTTCGGCGCCGACCTGGCCCGCCTCGTGCGCGAGGGCAATCAGCGCGGTATCTTCCCCAAGACCCCGGTGGTCTCGCTCTTGTCGGGTGAGCCCGAGTACCTCGATGTGCTCAAGGACGAGACGCCGCGTGGCTGGATCGTCACCGGCTACCCCTGGGACCAGATCGACACACGCGAACACGCCAGCTTTGCGGCCAATTACATTCGCCGCTTCGGTGAGAACCCCAAGCTCGGCTCGGTCGTGGGATACGCGACCATGCAGGCGATCTTCGCGGCGATCAACAAGGCCAAGTCGCTCGACAACGAAAAGCTGATTGTGGCCATGCGCGGCCTGCCCTTTAACACCCCGTTCGGCCCGGCCGAGTTTCGGGCCATCGACCAGCAGTCGACCATGGGCGCCTATGTGGGCAAGCTCGATTTGCGGGGCAACCGCGGCACCATGGTGGAGTGGCGCTATGCCGACGGCAAGCGTTACCTGCCCAGTGATGCCTATGTCAAAGGGCGGCGACCGGCCGAGGCGATGAAGTAGGCGTATGTTGGGCCCCTGGCCCAACTTGGCAAAACCCTGGTCCCTGTGCCCCTAGAAACGGTGCCAAAAGCCCTGTCTTAGCGCTGCCGCACTGTCGGGTCCCGCGGGATCGGCCATTGGGCGTAAAATAGCGGGTTGATTTGGGGTCGTTGACCGTTGCACGGCATCTTGAAGGTCGTCAACGGACGCAGCGGCCGCCTCAGCAGCATGGAACGCGCTTAGCGCGCATCGAAAAAGGGCACCGCCAGTGGCAAGAACTGAAACCAAGACCGCCGTCC
The DNA here is from genome assembly GCA_027491035.1 of Comamonadaceae bacterium. Taxonomy (GTDB): domain Bacteria; phylum Pseudomonadota; class Gammaproteobacteria; order Burkholderiales; family Burkholderiaceae_C; genus Polaromonas. Next base: position 11,661 of record JAIXWZ010000164.1, read on the forward strand.
TGCCGGATGGTTTGCGCTACAAGTCCAAAGTGTCTGGCTCGCCCTTTGTGGCCACCACCTCCTTTGGCAGCGCCACCATGTCGTGTTTCCTGTGTGGCAAGCACAGGCCCAGGTCGATGATGGGGACCAAGAAAGTGTTGGGCAAGGCGCAGGCCGTTTGCGCCCCCTCGTGCAAGGAACTCGACGCGCAGTTGAGTAAAAAGTAAGCAGCCCACTGCTCAGGGAGATGGTGGCGGTGCACCCATGATCGAGCCGGGCAGGGTAGGAGGCGGTTGGATCGAGGCGATCCTCAGGCCCAGGGGTGCTGCAGCCTTGGTCTTTGCCCTGTGCCTGGGTTTGCTGGGTTTTGGCCTGTACCTGCAGCACGGGCTCGGTCTCGAGCCTTGCCCGATGTGCATTGTCCAGCGTTACGCACTGGTTTTGATCGCCGTTTGCGCCGTCCTGGCCGGCTTGGCCTCACGGCGCATCGTGCAGCACCTGGCCTTGGCAGCGACGGCTGTGCTGGCCTGCTTTGGCGCCTTTGTGGCGGCGCGGCAGAGCTGGTTGCAATGGTTCCCGCCGGAGAACTATTCCTGCGGGCGAGATTTCTACGGAATGATCGAGACCTTCCCGCTCAAGCGGGCCATTCCCATGATTTTTCGCGGCAGCGGCGATTGCACCAAGGTTGACTGGACGTTTCTTGGCCTGTCGATCGCCAACTGGTCGGCGCTCGCTTTTCTGGGCCTGCTGGCCTTCGGTGCCTGGGTGCTGTGGCGCCAGTGGCGCATCGGCCGTGATCAGCGCACGCTGGATGCAGCCCAAGCATGAGCCCGGGCAGCGCCGCAAGCGCTCGATGGCTGTTGGCGCAGCCTTGAAAAGCTGGCCGGTCAGCCGCTAAAGAAGTTCTTGAGCTTGTCGGTCCAGCCCTCTTCGGTCGGGGTGTGCTTGGCCCCGCCTTTCTTGAGCGACTCGTCAAACTCCTTGAGCAACTTGCGCTGCGGCTCGGTCAGCTTGACCGGTGTCTCTACCGCGATGTGGCAATACAGATCGCCGGGGTAGCTCGAGCGTATGCCTTTGATGCCCTTGCCGCGCAGCCGGAACTGTTTGCCCGCTTGCGTGCCTTCGGGGATGTCGATGGCGGCCTTGCCGGTGAGGGTGGGCACTTCGATCTCGCCACCGAGGGCCGCCCGCGGAAAGCTGATCGGCACCACGCAGTGCAGGTCGTCGCCGTCGCGCTCGAAGATGTCGTGCTTTTTGATCCGAATTTCGATGTAGAGGTCGCCCGCCGGTCCGCCGTTGGTGCCGGGCTCGCCGTTGCCAGACGAGCGGATGCGCATGCCGTTGTCGATGCCCGCCGGGATCTTGACCTCCAGCGTCTTGTGTGCCTTGACCTTGCCCACGCCGTGGCAGGCAACGCAGGGCTCGGGGATAAGCTTGCCGGTGCCGCGGCACTGGGGACAGGTTTGCTGCACGCTGAAAAAGCCCTGGCGCATCTGCACCACCCCGTTGCCGTGGCAAGTGGTGCAGGTGACCACCTTGGTGCCGGGTTTGGCGCCGGTGCCCGAGCAGCTGCGGCAGTCGTCCCAGCTTGGGATGCGGATCTGCGCGTCCTTGCCGCCTGAGGCCTCCTCCAAGCTGACCTCCATGGCATAGCTGATGTCGTTGCCACGAAAGACCTGCCGGCCGCCGCCGCCCCGGCGGTTGCCACCGAACACATCGCCAAAGATGTCGCCAAAGGCCTCGGCGAAGCCGCCAAAGCCTTCGGCGCCCGCGGCTCCTGCGCCGCGCATATTGGGGTCGACCCCGGCGTGCCCATACTGGTCATAGGCGCCTCTCTTGGCGGCGTCCGACAGCACTTCGTAGGCTTCCTTGGTCTCCTTGAATTTTTCTTCGGCGGCCTTGGCGGCCTCACCCTGGTTGCGGTCAGGGTGGTACTTCATGGCCAGCTTGCGATAAGCCTTCTTGATGTCGTCGTCGCTGGCGTTTCTGGGGACACCCAGGATTTCGTAAAAGTCTTTTTTGGCCATGAAACCGTGTCTTCAGTGGTCGATTGGGGCAGATGCGACAAAGCGGAAGCTGGATATGCTCCAGTTCCGCCTGCAAGGGGCCGGTCAGCCCGGCGAGAGTGGGTGGGGTTTCAACCCTTCTTGACTTCCTTGACTTCGGCGTCGACCACATTGTCGTCTGCTGGCTTGGCCCCGCCGGCCTCGGTCGGGCCTTGCGCACCCGCTGCGGGCTGAGCCTGGCTGGCTTGCATGTCGGCGTACATTTTCTCGCCCAGCTTTTGGCTCGCTTCCATCAGGGCCGTGTTCTTGGCCTCAATGGCCGCCTTGTCGTCGCCCTTGAGCGCTTCTTCCATGTCGGCGATGGCTTTTTCGATTTTTTCCTTTTCGCCGGCCTCGAGCTTGTCGCCATACTCGCCCAGCGACTTTTTGACGCTGTGCACCAGCGCATCGGCGTTGTTCTTGGCTTGCACGAACTCGACCTTTTCCTTGTCGGCGGCCGCGTTGAGTTCGGCGTCCTTGACCATTTGCTCGATTTCAGCTTCCGACAAACCCGAGTTGGCCTTGATCGTGATCTTGTTTTCCTTGCCCGTGCCCTTGTCCTTGGCGCCGACGTGCAAGATGCCGTTGGCGTCGATGTCAAAGGACACCTCGATCTGCGGCGTGCCGCGCTGTGCCGGCGGGATGCCCTCGAGGTTGAACTCGCCCAGGCCCTTGTTGGCCGATGCGATCTCGCGCTCGCCCTGGAACACCTTGATGGTCACTGCGGGCTGATTGTCTTCGGCGGTCGAGAAGGTTTGTGCGAACTTGGTCGGGATGGTCGTGTTCTTCTTGATCATCTTGGTCATCACGCCACCCATGGTCTCGATGCCCAGCGACAGCGGGGTGACATCGAGCAGCAGCACGTCGGTGCGGTCGCCTGAGAGCACCTGGCCCTGAATGGCGGCGCCGACGGCCACCGCCTCATCGGGGTTGACGTCCTTGCGTGGCTCCTGGCCGAAGAACTCCTTGACCTTGTCCTGCACCTTGGGCATGCGGGTCATGCCGCCCACCAAAATCACATCGTGGATGTCTTTGACATTGACGCCGGCGTCCTTGATCGCGACACGGCAGGGCTCGATGGTGCGCTCGATCAGCTCATCGACCAGCGACTCGAGCTTGGCTCGCGTCATTTTGATGCTCAGGTGTTTGGGGCCGGTCGCATCGGCGGTGATGTAGGGCAGGTTGACGTCGGTGGCTGCCGAGGACGACAGCTCGATCTTGGCCTTTTCAGCGGCTTCCTTTAGGCGCTGCAGGGCCAGTACGTCTTTGGACAGGTCGACGCCCTGGTCTTTCTTGAACTCGGAGATGATGAAGTCGATGATGCGCTGGTCGAAGTCCTCGCCACCGAGGAAGGTGTCGCCGTTGGTCGAGAGCACCTCGAACTGTTTTTCACCATCGACGTCGGCAATTTCGATGATGGACACGTCAAAGGTGCCGCCGCCCAAGTCATAGACGGCAATCTTGCGATCCCCCTTGGACTGCTTGTCCAGGCCAAAGGCCAGGGCCGCAGCGGTCGGCTCATTGATGATGCGCTTGACGTCCAGCCCGGCGATGCGGCCGGCATCCTTGGTCGCTTGGCGCTGGGCGTCGTTGAAATAGGCCGGCACCGTGATCACCGCTTCGGTCACGGCCTCGCCCAGGTAATCCTCGGCGGTCTTCTTCATTTTGCGCAGCACCTCGGCGCTGATCTGCGGCGGGGCCAGTTTCTGCCCACGCACCTCGACCCAGGCATCACCGTTGTCGGCCTTGCTGATGGTGTAGGGCATGAGGTCGATGTCTTTTTGAACCTCTTTTTCGCCAAACTTGCGACCGATCAGGCGCTTGACGGCATACAGCGTGTTCTTGGGGTTGGTGACCGCCTGCCGCTTGGCCGAGGCGCCCACGAGGATTTCGCCGTCTTCCTGGTAGGCAATGATGGACGGGGTGGTGCGCGCACCCTCGGCGTTTTCGATCACCTTGGTGTTGTTGCCCTCCATGATGGCCACGCAGGAGTTGGTGGTGCCCAGGTCGATGCCGATGATTTTTGCCATGGTGTTGTTCTCCGAAAGTTCTGTGAATCTTGACGGCGCAGGCCGTGTGGATGAAGCTGTGATGAATGTGTGGATAAGCCCTCAGACTTCAAGGGCCGGCCGCCTCACTTGGGCGCAGTCACGGTGACCAGTGCGGGGCGCAGCACCCGATCGGCGATCAGGTAACCCTTTTGAAGTACACCGACCACGGTGTTGGGCTCCTGTTCGGCGGGCACGACGCTGATCGCTTGGTGTTGGTGCGGATCGAACTTGGTGCCGGCAGGCGGTGCGATTTCCATCACCCGGTTGCGCTCGAGCGCGCTTTTGAGCTGCTTCAAGGTCGCTTCGGTCCCGATTCGGAGTTGTTCGGAGCTCGCGTCCTTGATCTGCAAACCCGCCTCCAGGCTGTCGGTGACGGGAAGCAGGCTGTCTGCGAAGCCTTCGAGCGCAAATTTGCGGGCTTTGGCGATCTCCTCATCGGCGCGCCGGCGCGCGTTCTCTGCTTCGGCTTTGGCGCGCAGGTAGTTGTCGGCCAGTTCGACATTTTTGGCCTTGAGGTCGGCCAAATCGGCTTCAAGCTGCTTGATGCGGTCTTCAGAGCCCGGGCCGCTGGCCCCCTCTGAATTTAAGGTGTTGCCTTTATTTTGATCAAAAGATGATTGATCTTTAATGGATTTTTCTGTTTCTGACATAAGCGGTAGAACGTGTGTAAAGAACTCTGAGGGTCATCTTGGGTCAGCTGGCGCGTTTTCAAGGCGAGCTGACGCACCGGTCTTGCTGAACCCACCTGGTGATGCCAGCGAGGGTTGCAGGCAAGCCGCCGTGCTTAGCGGTAAATTTTTTGCAGCAGGCCCATCAAGGTCTTTTGCTCTGCCGCGCTGAGCCGGTGCGCGGCGTCTTGCTCGAGTTCGGCGGCGGTGCGCTCGGCCGCCTGCATCATGGCTTGGCCTTGCGCGCTCAGGTGCAGGCCCTGCGCCCGGCGGTCGCTCGGATGCGGGCGCCGCTCGATCAGCGCACGCTGCTCCAGGCCGTTGATCAGCCCGACCATATTCGGTGGCAAGACACCGAGCGCGTGGCAGAGCTGGCGGGCGGTAACCCCTGGGTTGTGCGTGATCAGCGAGAGCGTGGAAAACTCGACCGGCCTGAGCCCATAGGGTTTCATCCGCTCAAGAAAGACGGCAATCACGGTCAAGGCGGCGCGTCGGGCGTTGTAGCCGATCAGCCCCTCCAGGTAACGGGTGTCGATGGGCCCGGGCGCTGCTTCGCCCGGCCGCTTGCGTGAGGGGGTGGGCGGGTCAGCTTGCTGGCCGATGGGATCAGCCAGGGTCGAAGGAGGGACTTTGGCGCGCGGCATCAGGCCGGGGCGGCTTGAAGCCGCGCTTGCCGTGCTTCTTGGCAGCGGTCCCGGATGATCTGCAGCCGCATGCCAAATTCGGGCAGCACGTGCCGCCTGAGGGCTTGCGCCGGTTCTTGCCAGCGAGGTGCATCGGCCGCCGGGGCCGCGCCGATCTGGGCCCAGGCCCATTCCATCAGCACCAGGGCCAGGGCCCGCAGGTAATCGTCGGCCACGGCATGGGCCAAGGCGGCATCGTGCGCGCGGCCAGCGAGCAGCTCGGCGCTCGCCGCACGCAGTTGATCGATCCGGCTGTGGCCGCTTGCCGGCATCGTCCGTTCGAGTTCGTCCAGCAGCGCGCCCAGCGCCTGGCCTTCGTCGGCGAGCACCTTGCGCACCAGCAGGTCGATGGCCTGGATCTCGTTGGTGCCCTCGTAGATCAGGGCCACCCGCGCATCGCGCACGATCTGCTCGATGCCCCATTCGCGCACATAGCCATGGCCGCCAAATACTTGCAGGCAGGCACTGGCGCCGGCAAAGCCTTGCTCGGTCCAAGCCGACTTGAGCACGGGCGTGACCAGACTGCACCAGCGCTGGGCGCTGTCGCGCCGCTGCGCATCGGGGTGGTGGCGCGCCAGGTCGAGCTCGAGCGCCGTTCGGTACGCCAGCAGCCGCCCCGCATCGACCCAGGCGCGCTGGGTGTCCAAAATGCGCCGCACCGCCGGGTGCTCGGCGATCAGGTCGGCCTGTCCGTGAGCCTGCCCGCCTGTCCGGGTCGTGGCGGGCGCGCGCATCTGCCGCCTCTCCAGGGAGTAGGCGTGGGCTTTTTGCCAGGCCGCGTCGAGCAGTCCGATGCCCTGCAGCGCCACATGCAGGCGCGCTGCGTTCATCATGACGAACATGGCATTGAGGCCTTTGCCGGGCTCGCCCACGATGGCGGCCTGGGCGGCGTCAAAACGCAGCACGCAGGTCGGGCTGCCATGCAGACCCATCTTGCCTTCGATGCGCTCGCAGTGGACCGCGCTGCGGCTGCCGTCGGCGTAGAACTTGGGCACGACAAAGAGCGACAGGCCCTTGGGGCCGGGCGGCGCATCGGGCAGTCGGGCCAGCACCAGATGCACGATGTTGTCGGTCAGGTCGTGCTCGCCGCCCGAGATGAAGATCTTGGTGCCGCTGAGCGCATACCGGCCGTCGACCTGGGGCACGGCCCGGGTGGTGACCCGGCCCAGGTCGCTGCCGGCCTGGGGCTCGGTCAGGCACATGGTGGCCAGCCACTGCCCGGTGGCCACCTTGCCCAGGTACTCGGTCTTGATGTCGTCGCTGGCGTGGTGCTTGATGCATTCGTAGGCGCCGTGCAGCAGACCCGGTGCCATGGTCCAGCCGTGATTGGCTGCGCTCAACCACTCGTAGAGCACCGCCTCCAGCACGCTGGGCAGACCCTGGCCGCCGTCTTCAACTGCCGCCGACAGGGCCGGCCAGCCCGCTTGCCAGAAGGCCTGATAAGCCTGCCGAAAGCCCGGCGGCATGGTGACCTGGCCGTTTTTGAACTGGGCGCCGACGCGGTCGCCAACTTCCTGCAGTGGCGCGACCACCTCAGCGACAAAGCGCCCCGCCTCCTCAAGGACCTGTTGCACGATGGCCTCGTCAACCTCCGCAAAGACGGGCAGTTGCGCCAGTGCACCGGCGTCGGCGCCGGCCTGCTGCATCAGAAACAGCGCCTCCTGGGGCTGGGGCTGGTAGTGGGGCATGACGACAAGGGTCTGGCGCGAGCGATCAGGAGTCGACGGTAAAGCCGATGCGCTTGATCAGGGGACCCCAGCGCTCAAACTCGGCCTGGGCGCTGCGCTGCTGGTCGGCAATCGAGCCTCCAAACGGGATCAGGCCCACCACCTGCAGTGCATCTTGCACGCCCTTGTCGCGCAGCGCGGCATTGATCGCCGCATTGGCCGCCTGCACCACCGCAGCCGGGGTGCGCGCCGGGGCGTAAAAGCCGAACCATTCTTCCACCGTCAGCTCGGCAAAGCCCTGCTCCGCGAAGGTGGCCACGTCGGGCACGAAGGGCGAGCGCGAGCGACCCGAAGTCGCGATCAGCCTCAGCTTGCCCGCTTTGTGGTTGGCGATGAAGTCGCCGTGCGGCGTGAACATCGAGGCGATCTGGCCGCCGACCAAGTCGGTCACACCGGGGACCGATCCGCGGTAGGGCACGTGCTTGAAGTCGAAGGCCTGGTTGAGCCCCAGCAGGGCGCCGATAAAGTGCGGCGTCGAGCCGGCCGCCGGCGAGCCGTAGCTGGCCTGGCCCGGATGGGCCTTGGCCCAGGCGATGAAATCGCGCACCGTCTTCACGCTCTCGGGCACCATGGGGCCGACGGCAAAGCCGTGGTAGATCATGGAGCTGGTGCCTACCGGGGTGAAATCCTCAAAGGGCTTGTACTGCAGGTTGCGAAAGATGTGCGGGTACAGCGAGATGGCAGAAAACGGCGTGTGGGCCAGCACCGTGCCATCGGCTGGCGAGGTCTTGAGCACGTTCAGGGCGATCTGCCCGCCTGCGCCCGGCCGGCTGTCGACGATGCCGGCGCTGCGGCTGTAGGGCGTTGCGCCAAATTTTTCGGCGATGCGGCGCGCGCAAATGTCACCGGCGCTACCGGCTGGAAAGCCGTAAAGCACCTTGACCTGCTCGAGCGGCAGGCCGGCCTGCGCCCAGGCTTGTTTGAAGGCAGCGCTGCCCAAGATGGCGGCGCTGGCAGCGGTTTGCAGCAGTTGGCGGCGGTTGTTCACAGGGTTCTCCTTTTGGGTTGTTGTGGTGGGTTGTGGTGGTGGGTTGTTACAGGCACTTGGCCTTGATGTCTGGCGGGATGGCGATGGCCTTGATCTGGTCCTGGCCGGGCAGTCGCACGCACATGGCGCGTGTTTCAACCCCCTCGCACAGCAGCAAGTCATCGCGCTTGACCAGGTGCTTGTGCACGAAGACCTTCTCGCGCCACTCTTGCACGCTGGTGTGGATTTGCAGCCGCTCGCCGTAGGTGGCGGTCTTGTAGAACTTGGTGTGAATCTCCAGCAGCGGGGTGCCGATGATGTTCGTGGTCTTGACCAGTTCTCGCCAGGGCGGGACGCCGCAGCGCACGAAAAAATTGAGCGAGGAGGCGTCCATCCACTTGTTGAAGTTGGCAAAAAAAACGATGCCGGCCGGGTCGCAGTCGCCAAACATGACCTCGACTTCGTAAACGACGGTTTTGCTCATGGTGTGTCTCGGTTGGCGCAGCTCAGGCGGCGCGCAGGTTTTCAACCAGCAGGGCGATGCCCTGGCCGCCGCCCACGCAGGCGCTGCTGATGCCCCAGCGCTGACCCGATCGCTCGAGCTCGCGCGCCAGCGTCACTGTTAGGCGAACGCCGGTGGCCGCCAGCGGATGGCCCAGTGCGATTGCGCCGCCATTGACATTGAGGCGATCCAGATCAAGTCCGAGCTCCTGGGCCACAGCCAGCGTTTGCGCGCCTTGCGCCTCGTTGATTTCAAAGCGACCGATCTGCCCGAGTTGCAGGCCGCTGCGTTCGAGCAGCAAACGAATGGCCGGGGCCGGTCCAATGCCCATGATCTCGGGCGGCACACCCACCACCGAGGCCGCTGCGACGCGGGCCATGACAGGCAGGCCGCGCTCGCGCGCGTAGGCGCCCGAGGTGACCACGCAGGCAGCCGCGGCGTCGACCAGGGCCGAGCTGTTGCCGCCGGTTTGCACCCCGCCTTCGTGGACTGCCCTGAGCTTGGCCAGCACCTCGACCGGCGAGAGCCGGGGGTGGCTGTCGCGTGCCACCTCGGTGAGCTTTCCGGCCAGCCGGATCCTGCGGGGGTGGTAGCCGGTCGCTTCAAAAGTTTCGCTGACGACCGGTGCGATTTCGCCGGCCAGAAAGCCGCTGTCTTGCGCGGCCACCGCCTTGGCAAAAGACGACGAGGCAAAGGCGTCTACCTCCTGGCGGCTGATGTTGTATTTTTTTGCAAGGTTCTCGGCGGTCTGGATCATGTTGATGCCCGGTGCCGAGTCTTGTAGCGCCTCCCACATGAAGTCCTTGAAGCCCACGGGCGCGCCGAGCTTGAAGCCGGTGCGGTGATCGAAGGCGGCAATCGGATTGCGCGTCATGCTCTCGGCGCCGACCAGCAGCGCGGTCTGCGTCAGACCCAGCTCGATCTGCTCGCCGGCCTGGCGAAACAGCTCGAAGCCGGTGCCACAAATGCGCTGCGTCATGAGTGCGGGCACCTGCACCGGCACGCCCGCGTAGAGCCCCACATGACGCGGGAACATGAACTGGTCAAAGTCGCCCGGGGCCATGTTGCCGGCCAGCACCGAGCCGATATCGGCCCCGATCATGCCGGCGCGCTTGATGCTTTCGCGCGCTGCCTTGATGCCCAGATCGGTTGGCGAGATGTGGCCGAGCGCGCCGCAGTAATCGACCAGCGGCGTGCGTACGCCGCCGAGCATGACCACATCGCGAAATGTCTGAAAGAAACCTGAACTCATGGGCTGGCCTTGTCGGTGGGCTGAGGAAGGATCGTGGCGGGCAGGCGGCCCTCGTGCAGCGCGGCCACGATGTTGGCGCGGTGGCTGAGCACCGCCCGCTGGTTGATCGAGCCTTTGTCCGTGATCTCGCCGCGGTCGATGGTGGGTGGCTCGGCCAGCAGGCACAGACGTGCCACCCGGTTGGCGCTGCCGGTGCTGGTCGTCGCCAGGCGATTGACCACGCCCTGAAAGTGGTCCAGCACGGGCTGACTGTGCAGCACCTCGGCCAGGCTGGCGTGGGCTGGCAGGCCGCTGAGCGTGCGCACCGCCGGGGTCGGAAAGACCATGGCGCCGACTTCCTTCATGTTCAGGCCGGTGATCACCACGTCCTGAATGTAGGGCGCGCCCGCCGCGATGATGCGGGCGCGCAAGGGCCCGACGCTCACGAAGGTGCCGGTGGCGAGCTTGAAGTCTTCGGCGATGCGGCCGTCAAACTTAAGCCCCAGGTGCCGGTTGCCCTCGTCGATCCAGCGCACGGCATCGCCGGTTCTGAAAAAGCCTTCCTCGTCGAAGGATTCGGCGGTTTGCTCCGGCTGGCGCCAGTAGCCCGGCGTGATGTTGGGGCCGCGGTAGCGGACCTCGACCTTGCCCTCGATCGGCACCAGCTTGAGCTCCAGCCCGGGTGTGGGAACACCCAGATCGCCAGCCCGCACGTGCGGATTGGTCACAAAAATCCCGAAGGGGCCGGACTCCGTCATGCCCAGGCCCGTGCCCATCACAATGCGCTCGCCGATTTCGCGCTCCTGACTTTCATACAGGCTGTCCCAGATGGGCTGGGCCAGGGCGGCGCCGGCGTAGAAGAACATCTTGACCCGCGCCAGCAGCGTCTTGCGCAGCAGGTCATCGGTTTTCATGGCCTGCGCGATCGCCTCGAAACCGGTGGGCACGTTGAAGTAGACCGTGGGCGATATCTCGCGCAGGTTGCGCAGCGTCTCGTGCATCAGTGCAGGCGTGGGCTTGCCATCGTCGATGTAGAGCGTGCCGCCGTGAAACACCACCATGCCAAAGTTGTGATTGCCGCCAAAGGTGTGGTTCCAAGGCAGCCAGTCGACCAGCACCAGATCGCCGTCGGCGAGTACGGGCATGGACTGGCTCATCTGCTGCTGGTTGGCGCACCACATGCGGTTGGTGTTGATCACCGCCTTGGGCAGCTTGGTCGAGCCGCTGGTAAAGAGGAACTTGACGCTGGTCTCGGGGCCGGTGGCCAGGCGAGCTGCCTCCACCGCCGGCGTCACCGGGGTTGCGCTCAGCGCGCAGAAGTCGGTGCAGGCCCGCTCTTTCAGCGCGCCTTGGCCGATCAGCACCTCGACATCGGGGCCGACACAGGCCGAGATGGCCGCACCGTAGCGGGCATCGGCGGCAAAGACCAGCCCCGGCGTGCTCACCCGCATCACATGCTTGAGCTTGTCGTAGTCTTGGCTGATCAGGCTGTAGGGCGGCGAAACCGGCACAAAGGGCACGCCAGCGACCAAGCAGCCCAAGGCCAGCAAGGCGTGCTCGAGGTCGTTTTCACTGAGGATGGCCACGGGCCGCTCGGCGCTGAGCCCTCGATCGATCAGGCCCTGTGCAATCGCACAAGCTGTAGACCACGCCTGTGCATAGCTGACCTCTCGCCACGGGCCCAAAGAGCCATCGGCCAGCCGGGTGCGGCGAGCCATGAAGGTGCGATCGGGGACGGTTGCACCCCAGTGCCTGAGCCGATCGCTCATGCGCTCGGGATAGGCTTGCAGGTCTTGGTCGGCTTGCAGGTATTGCACGCCCTTTTGAGCTTCTTGCAACTTGATGCGCTGCACGCCGAAGGTCAGGGGACGAAATTGGGGGGCGTTCATCGGGATGCTCCGTGCCTGGCTTGGGCTGTGGGTTCAGGGCGTCTTTTGCACCTTGGGCGCCTTGCCCTCGAGGAATGCCCGCACCCGCGCCTTGGCCTCGGGCGCGCTTTGCGCAATGGCCGAAATCAGGGCTTCGGTCAGGTAGCCCTGATCGGCCGGCTGCTCAGCAATGCGCGGCAAGGCGTGCATGAGGGCGTAATTGGTCATCGGGGCGTTTTGGGCCACCTTCAGGGCAAGTTCAAGCGCCTTGCTCAAGGCCTGACCCTTGGGCACCAGGTACTGCGCCAGACCGATGCGCTCGCCTTCAACGGCGTCGTAGACACGGCCGGTGAGCATCATGTCGGTCATGCGGGCCACGCCGATCAGGCGCGGGATGCGCACCGAGCCGCCACCGCCGACGAAGATGCCCCGCGTGCCCTCGGGCAGCGCGTAGAAGGTCGTCTCGTCGGCCACCCGGATATGACAGGCGCTGGCCAGCTCCAGGCCGCCGCCGACTACGGCACCGTGCAAGGCGGCGATCACCGGCACCGTCCCCAGCTGCAGCCGCTCGAGCGCCGCGTGCCACATGCGTGAATGGTGCAGCCCCTGGGCCGCATCGCGCTCTTTGAGCTCTGACAGGTCCAAGCCGGCGCAGAAGTGATCGCCTTCGCCATCGAGCACCACGGCGCGCACGCCCTCGGGCAGGGTCTCAAACAGATTGCGAATGGACAGCACCAGGCCGTCGTTGAGCGCATTTCGCTTGGCCGGTCGCCGCAGTCGCACGATCGCCACTTCTTGCTCCTCGCCATAACGCTGCAGTTCGAGGTCGTCAGAGTTCATGGTGGCTTTCGGGGATGAAGAAAGCCCGATTATGGTTATGGTCGATAACTACTTCAAGGGTCGCGTTGAAGATTCGACCAAGGGTTTACCCTTGGACGGGCAAATGCGGAGGCCGCATCGGCCGGTGAGCTCGCCAGGACGCACCTAACCCGCCATGGCGAGGCGGGCAGTGACGAGCCCACCCCGTCATTGCGAGGCGCGCAGCGCCGTGGCAATCTATGTCGTTGCACAACGGCCGATGGATTGCTTCGTTCCTCGCAATGACAGGGTGGAGGGCAACGGGAGGAAAGGGCGCAGTGACGGACCCCCCGTCATGGCGAGGCGGGCAGTG
>JAIXWZ010000060.1 GCA_027491035.1 Comamonadaceae bacterium
TAGCCGCCCACCTCCACATCGACCATGCGGAAGAAGTTGAGCTCGCCTTCAAATTCAAGCCTGAAGACCGAATCGATGACACTGACCCGCCCGTAGAACTTGATGTCAAACAGGTAGAGGTCGATCAGGCCGTCGAGCTCCAGATCGAAGTAGGTCTTGCCCGGAATGCGAATCGGCGTCTGGTGCAGCGTGTAGTAGTCAAAGTCGCTGGTGTTGATTTGCAGCGTGGCCTTGGCGTTGATCTTCAGGATGGCGATGTCGATCTGCGCCTGGAAGCTCAGGTAAAGGGCAAAGAAAGGCTTGTCGGCCTTGTCCAGACCGATGGCCGCTGCACCCGAGACCTGAATGTCGCCAAAGCCGCCGAGCTCGAGCACCACCTCCATGGCCACCTGCATGCCCTTGCTGTCCAGCAAGAAGTCAACCGCGCCCTTCATCTTGATCGGGCCGACCGACACCTCGGCACGCCCGCCGATGCGCAGCGACTCCTTGGGCACTTCGACGTAAATGGGGTCGCCATCCTCGTCAAACACATTGCCCTGGGCGTCGCGTCCGCGCACCAGCTGCGTCTGATTGGTGGTGTTGATCTGCAACAGGAAGCGGCCTTTGATGCTAAAGACACCGCCACCGTCGAGGATCACCGAGTCGGTGCCTGCACCGCCCACCTCAAGACTGCCGTAGAGCCCGGCTCCCTTGGCGCCGGCCACGATGCCCAGCGTGCCGGTGACGCTCAAGGCGGCCAGCGGCTCGATCGCTAGTTTGGCGCTGACACCGAGCTCAAACCTGAACTCGTCGTTGGCGAATGAGGCAATGACCGAGAAGTCGCCCTGCATCTTGAGCGCGCCACCGAGCAGATCGAGCGAGCCCTTGCCGGTCAGCGCCACATAGGGGCCCACCCAGGTCGGCTTGCCCGGTGGGTAGGCCTGAATCGCGAACTGGCGCGACTCATTGACGTTGGTCGTGGTCGGATCGTCAGGGCCGAGATCGACGACATCAAGGAAGGCCTCGGGGACGTCATAAATGATCGCCCGGCCAAACGAGTTGAGGTTGAGCTCGAGCTCGACATCGAGCTTGGCCACCGGGCCCAGATCGAGGTTGGTCGACAAGGCCATGCGCATCGCAATGCCCTCGTCATTGATGATCAGCAGACCGGTGGCCTGGCTCTTGAGGCCGATGCTGTCGGGCCCGATCTGCACCGACACGTCAGCAAAGGCTGTGAGGCCATCTTCCTCGCTGAAGCGGAAGTCGACCGCACCGTCGATCTTGACCAGATCGAGGATGTTGAGCTCGAACTCGCCATAGATGCGCAGGAAGTTGGACTTGAAGTCCAGCACGATGGGCTCGAAGGGGTTGCCCGTCTCGATCGCATAGCCGGGCAGCACCATGGCCGCATCGAGCAGGCCGTTGCCGCGGTCCTCGCCCGAATCGAGCCGCTTGTTGGCGTTGATGTCCTCGCCGGTATCGAGCATGCCGTTGCCACGGTCCTCGCCCAGATCGAGTACGCCGTTGCCATCGATATCTTCGCTCGGCCGCTCCCAGCTGCTCTTGCTGAAGTCAATCGTGGTAAAGCCAAAGCTTGGACGCACGTTGACGTCGTAACCGACGTTGGCGCGCGACTTTTCCCACTCGGCCGTGGGCTTGGGCAATTTGGCCGGGTTGAAGGTGGTCGTCAGGTTGTAAGCCTTGGGCGTATCGCCCACATACTCCCAGAACGTGCCGTCGCCAGCCTTGATGAACTCGCCCTTGCCGATGGTCACCGCGCCATCACCGGCATCGTGCTGCCAGGATGCAGGCGTCGAGCTCGACTTCCTCCAAGGCGATACCGGCTTGGGCAAGGTCGAGGGATCGAAGGTTTGAGACAGATCGAAGGTCTTGGCCTGCTCGCCGGTGTACTTCCAGAAGGTTCCATCCGAGGCCAGGAAGAGCTGACCATTGCTCACCAGGGTCGGGCCGTCACCCGCGTCGTGGTCCCAGGACTTGGTGATCGTTCCAATGTCCAGGGAAGCCCGCACCCCGGTGTTGATCTCCAGCGCGACGTCGCGCGCCTCCATCGTGATGCCGGGAACGCCATTGAGGCCGATCTTGGTGACCGTTGCCCTGCCCGCCAGATACACACCGATGCTCACGCGCTGCAGGCTGATATAGGTCTCTGCCGCCACCAGCAAGCCCAGATCGAGGTCTTCAATCACCAGACCGATCGCACCGGTGTTGATATCGTCCGCCTCATCGATCCGGTCGTCGCCATTGCTGTCGTAGAAATAGCCGCGCGGCTTGCCATCGACCACCGTGGGAATACCCAGGAAGGCGTTGGCGTCGTTGATGCCTATGGCCATCGAAGTGACGATGGTCTTCTCGCCGTTGGACAGCGTCACCTCCTCGCCAGAGCGCTTGGTGAAGGCCATCGAGGCCGACATCTGCAAGACGCCGCCGAGGTTGATTTCGGCATAGCCGACCTTGGCCTGGATGATCTCTTCATCAAAGTCGATGAAGACCATGTTGTTGCCGCCCGCGGGCAATGCAAACCCAGCGCGGTCGATCTTGCCGTTCTGGTTGCGATCCTCGCTTTTTTGCAGCATCCCGTCGCCATTGGCGTCTTCGCTGATGTCGCGGTCCAGGCGGCCGTTGCGGTTGGCGTCTTCACCGGCATCGAGCACGCCGTTGGCATTGAGGTCCTCGTCGAGATGGAGGTCCAGGCGCAAATTGCCGTTGAGGTCTTCACCGAAATCGAGGCGCTTGTTGTCGTTGAGGTCCTCGGTAAAGTCCTTGAAGCTGATGCTTTCCTTGAAATTGATCGTCGGCGGCCCAAAAATCTGCAGCGCGGCATTGAGCTCGGCCGGCGCATTGGGGATCAGGAAGGTGTTGAGGTTGACTTCGATGTCGCGCACCTCGGCCGACAAGATGGCCTCATCAATGCCCACCAGACCGGCACGCTCAATCGACGCCTTGGCCGACATGAACATCGGCGAATAGTCCTCCAGCGAGGGCGCCATCGTGAAGACCATGGGCTTGAAGATCGCAAAGCCGAAGTCCACGTTGTGGATCTCCAGACCCACCGCACTCTCGTTGACCGAATCGAGAATGCCGTCAGGCGCGTCCTCACCAGCGTCCAACAGCCTGTTGTTGTTCAGATCCTCGCCCGGGTCCAGTCGGCCATTGCCCAGCACGTCAAAGCCGTAGCGGTACGGCCCGCCAATGCCGGCGAAGCCCTCCAGATTGGCACCGCCGAGCGTCATCGCCTGAACGTTGAGGTTCAGGTTGTTGAGGTCGACACCGGTGACATCGCCAATGTCATTGAGCAAGGGGCCCAGGCCGCCCGGATCGATCTTGACGTTGTAAATCTCGCCCTTGCGGAAGGCCAGCGAGCCGCGCAGGTGCACGAAGTCGGCCAGGGAGATCTCGGCCAGGCCGATGTCCAGACCCATCACCGGCGCCCCGCTGAAGTCCAGCGTGACTGGCTCGCGGCCCGTGCCCACCACATGGCCTTTGCGCTCGGTGATCTTCGGCGGCATCACCGTCGCGTCGATCTCCTGGCTGCGCATGTCACGGTAGATCGGCATCGCCCTGAACAGCTCGAGCCACTTGCCGCCGTCGTTGTACTCCAGCGTGATGTCGCGCCCAAGGATCTTGAGGAAGTCGCCGAATCCGTAGACACCCATTTCATCGGCGGTGGCCTTGATCGAAGTGACATCGGTGACCGTGTCGCCGAACAAGGTGTCGAGCACGCCGGGCAGCTTGGGCGTGTAGATGCCGATGGCCAGGTCCAGATCCTGCATGCCAAAACCGATCAAGCCTTGATCGGCCAGCGGCACGCTGAAGTCAGGCCGACCGCCTCCGCCCACGAACAGGTTGACATTGCTCGCGCCGAAAGACGTTCCGGTGTAGCTGACGCCCTTGAGAACGGTGAAATCTTCATTGAAGCCGAGCAGGCGCTGCACGACATTGATGTCGCTCAGGAAGTCTGAAGGCAGGTCATCGCCCGCCACCGCTTCGAGCAAGGCCTCCGTGCCCATGTCCAGCAGGGTGTCCACCAGGCCGCCGAGCATCGGGTCGATGCCGGTATAGGCGTCAGCGGTAAACGTGTCCCCGAGCGTGAGTTTGAAGTCGCCCTGGAAATAGATGAAATCGGCCAGTTCGATCGTCAGATTCGGAATCTCGATCGAACCGGTGATGCCGTCGATGCTGATGCTCAGATCGACGTTTTGCAGGGCGTCCTTGATGCCATCCAAGGCATCGCGCAGCCAGGTCGGCGCCGTCGCGGGGATGCTAAAGTCAAAGTTCATCAACTCCGACAAATCGATCTTCGGAATCAGATCGCCCGTGTCCGGGAACTCGAAGGTGAAGTCGAAGGCCGGCGCGTTGATCTCAAACAGACCGAACAGACCCAGGTTGGCCTGCATGCCGATGCGCACCTCAAAGGCATCGAGCTCGGCCATGCTGATGGAGTGGGTCGAGCCGACCGGGATGTCCATGCCCGGCGCGCCGCCATCGTTGACCGAGGAAAAGTCGACAAAGGTCAGCGGCAGCGGATAGCCATTGGCCATGGCGAAGTTCAGGCCAAAGCGAATGTCCTGAGCATTGAGCGTCACCCAGGGGTCGGTTCCCACCAAGCCGGCATAGTCGGCCGAGGCGGTGATGCCAATGAAGGTCAACTGGTCCATGGACTGACCCATGAACGAGGGGTTGGCCATGACCAGACCGAAGTCCAGGTCGGCAATGGCAAACCCGATGGCGTCTTCGTTGGGGGTTTCGTCGTCGAGCTCGAAATCGCCGTCGGAGTCGGTCAGATAGGGGCCGTTGATGCCGGCGAAAGCCGAGATGTTGCGACCGCCGAGCACCAGGGCGTCAACGCCAACGACGCCTCGCGGCATGGCGATGCCGGCGATGTAGATGTCGGCGTCCATGGTCCGGCGCTGGAAGGTGATGCCGCCTTCGAGGGCCAACACATTGGCGACGTTGATGCGCGCGTAACCGATGGAGGCGGTCAGCATGTCCTCCCTGAAGTCCAGCACCATGGGGCGACTCGGATCGCCCGTGTTGATGGACATGCCGGCCGAAGTGCCGCCGTCGGTGAAGTCCACGATCATGCCGTCGCGGTCGCTCTGGTTGAGCTCGACCAGCACATCCTCGAACGAGAACTGCAGTTCATCGGGCAAACCCACCATGGCAATTTGCTTGCCGGTGGCGCGCAAGGCGGTGAACTTGGTGCCCTCGGGCACCAGCAGGGACTTGGGATTGGCCAGGACGTTGGGCGCCTGCGTCGTCAGGATGGTCATCCCGAAGTTCAGGTCGTTGACGACGATGCCAATCGCCTCCTCATTGACTTCGTCGGCCGCGAACAGCACATTGCCTTCGTCGTCCAGGATGTCATAGTCAATGACATAGCCGTCATTGTTGTTGTCCTGGATGTAGGGACCGCCCACACCGATGAAGGCCTGCACATTGTTGGCACCGAACTCGATGGAGCTGGCGCGCACGCCTTTGATGGTGCCCAGCAGTCCATAGTCGACGGTGATCTCGCGTGAGCCGCCCTTGCGGAAGGCAAAGTCGCCTTGCACGTAGACAAACTGCGACAGCATCAAGGTGGCGTTCTGTATGCTCGCCTCGATGAAGGCACCGGCTGCAAAGTCCAGGTAGATTGGCTCGGCGCCGGTCGGCACGGCCAGACCCTGCGCGCCAAAACTCTTGACGAAATCGATCGATGGCTTGGTCTCGGGCGAGCCCTTCCAGCCGTCGCTCCAGTTCATGCGCACATCGATGTTGTGGCCGTAAAGCTGGAAGATGTCGCCGCCACCGGCCACCACAAACTCATCGGCCGAGGCCTTGAGCGAGGTGAACTCTGGCAGGGTCTTGGCCAGCGAGCCAGTGGGCTTCATGATGGCCAGCGCGACGTCAATGTCCTTGATCGCAATGCCGAATACGCCCTCTTGGTCTTTGATCGGCGTGGTCGAATTGAAGTCGGGAATG
Organism: Comamonadaceae bacterium; assembly: GCA_027491035.1. Taxonomy (GTDB): domain Bacteria; phylum Pseudomonadota; class Gammaproteobacteria; order Burkholderiales; family Burkholderiaceae_C; genus Polaromonas. The sequence continues at coordinate 5,962 of JAIXWZ010000060.1, forward strand.
CCATAGCCCACGAACACGTTGGCATCGCTGATGCCCAGCAGCGTGGTCTCGACCTCGACATTGGAGATCGTCTTCCAGTCCTCCGACAGCTCCACATCGGACGTCAGCCCCGCCAGCTCGAGCTTCACGGCGGTGGACAAGAAATTCAAGTCGCCAAAGCTGGTGCCAGTGTCGATCGTGACCTTGCGACGCGCGCCCTGTTCAAAGGCAAACGAGCCCTGCACAAAGACGAACTCGCTGATCTGTATCGTCGCTTGGCGCACATACACGCCAATCAGCGAACTGTCATAGTCGATCGCGATCGGCGCCCCGCCGGTGAGCACCGACAGACCGCCTGCGCCATAGGTCGACTTGAAGTCGACATAGGGCTCGATCTTCTTGCCCTTCCAGGGGTCGCCCTGATTGGCCGACACGCGAACGTCACGCCCCTCGATGGTCAGGAAGTCAATGCCGACCAAGCCCACAAAGTCAACATCGGCCGACAGGGCCCACATGTCGGGAACGACCTCCTCGGGGTCGCTGTAGAGCACCAGCGCCAAATCAAGGTCGTCGATCGCAAAACCGATCGCATCCTCCGACGGCGTGTCATCGACGGTGATGCGACCGTCGCCATCACTGTCGACAAAGTAAGGGCCAGAGCCGACAAAAAGCATCGCATCGGAGAACCCGATGGTGGTGGCCTTCATCGGCACGTTCTCGAGCCGCGAATAGCTGCCCATCCCGGTGTAGCCCTTGGTCGCGAGCTTGGAGAGCACCGCACCGGCCTCCAGGGAGGTGTCGGAAAAGCCGGTGACCACGTCGACCGAGGTGCCAGACGATCGGGTGACGGCAAAGCCGCTCTGGATGAAGAAGAAGTCGCCCAGCGCAATCCTGGCCCGGCTCACTTCCACGCCGAAGAAGCTGCTGTTGTAGGCCAGATAAATGGGGTCGTCACCGGTTTCCACCCGCAGACCCTGGCTGCCGAAGGTCGAGATCAAATCGGCATAAGGCGAGACCTTCAGGCCCTTCCAGTCACCGCCCGTGTTGAGCTTGAGCGCGATGTCGTCGATCTGCAGCTGCATGAAGCCCCAGTCGACATCGAGCGCGATCGGCCAGTAGGCGCTCATCGAATACATGCGCGGGATCACGCCTTTGGGGTCGACCGCCGTCGTCGCCCGGAAGGTGGCGAAGGCCACGTCAATGCCGCTGAGCTCGAACAGCGGATCGTCATAGCTGCCCACCTTGATCGACACGTCGGACGCGCCGAAGGTGATGGAGTCGACCGGCAGGTTGTCAAAGCGGCTGTTATCAGCCGACAAATAGCCGTCTCGCTTGAGCTGACGCAGGTCGGCGTTGAGCGATGAGGCCTCGCCGGTCAGGCGGCTGGGCAAATTGGTGTTGACATCGAGCGAGAGGTTGTCGGCCTTCTCAAACGCAAAACTGCCCTCAATGAAGAAGAAGCCGCCGATGCCCAGCAGCGCATCGTCGAGCTTGACCCCAATCAGGCGCCTGTCGTAATTGAAGTCAAACCGGGTATCGGCCACCTCCAGGGTGAGCTTGCCGCCTTGATCGGCGTAGCTCGTCTTGAAGTCAATGTAGGGGCGCACGCCATCCAGGTCGCCCCACTCGCCGCCTTGGTTGACGTAGACCTGCAGCTGCTCGAGCTGGAACTGGAACAGCACCCAATCGATGTCGATCTGTGCATCCCAATTGACCTGCAAGGCGTACAGATTGGGAATGACGCCATCCGGATCGGCCGCGTCGGTCGGGTTCATGAAGACCAGACCGAGGTCGATGTCGTCCAGCGTGATGCCCCAACGGTCGTCGTTCAGACTCTCATCGTCGTCAAACAAGCCGTTGCCGTTGCTGTCGATGAAGTAAGGGCCCAGGCCGACGAAGATGTCAACGTCGCTGGCGGCAAACAGGGTCGAGGCCGCCTGCAAGTTCTCGATGCGGCTGTAGTCCGAAGACACGCCCTTGACCTTGCTCAGCCCTCGCTTGATCGTGGGGTCATTGTTGACCTGTGAGCGCGCCAAGCCGGTGCCGATGTCGATCTCCGCAAAATCGGCCTGCTCGAAGTAAAAGCCACCGCTGATGTAGATGTAGTCCGAAATCGCCAGCGTTGCGCGGTCGACCGACACACCCAGCACAGCGCCACGGGCTGCATCGGTGCTGACCTTGACGGTCGCTTCGGGTCCAGCCAGCACGGCATAGTCATCCAGCGCCAAGACCTTCTGAGGCTTGCCCTGCGGCGCGGTGACGTCGTTCCACTCCAGCGAGATCCCCTGGGCGGCCAGGGTAAAGCCATCAATGCCAATGAACGCCACCTGATCGGCGGTGGCGGTCAGCGCCGTCCAGGAGGTATCGGCATGGTCGGGGCTGTCGAACAGCACCAGACCCATGTCCAGACCGGTCAGCTCCAGACCCAGCGGGTCATCGCCATTGCCGCCCACACCCGCGAAGGCCCGGCCACCGGTCACACCGATCGTCAGCGCCCGGCCCTCGATCTCGGTGCCGTCGGCCGTGGTGAAGGTCGCATCGGAGCTGCTGATTCCAAAGTCGCCCGAGACCTGAATAAACCCGAAGATATCAATGACCAGATTGCCGCTGAGCTGGGTCATGTCGCCCCGGCTGCCATCAATGGTCAATTCAAGATCGGTGGTCGGCCCGGTGGCCACCTCCAGCACCGTCTTGCGCTCGCTGTTCTCGTCGGCCGGCACGCTCAGACCGTAATCGACCACCGAGCCGTCGCTGGCCTCCTGGTTGACCTCCAGGGCAAATGTATTGACCTCAATCGTCAGGTTGTCAATGCCGGTGAAGGCCGCCTGGGTCACGCTGGCCTGCACCGTGGTCCATTCGCGGCCAGGCGCAGGCGTCTGGCCTTGCCCTGCCGCCACCTGTTCGGTGATCAGCGCCACAGCGAGATCCACCCCGGTGAGCTCGATGCCGATGTCGCCGGCGCCGGCAAAGGCGGTCATGTTGTGGCCGCCGATGAGCAGCATGTCGACTTCGACCAAAGTCTCGTCTTTGTCCGTCGTCGCCGGGTCGTCCTCGACACCCGCCAACCGGACCTCACCCTGGCGACTTTCGATACCGAAGTCGCCGGTGACCTTGATCAGATCAAAAATGTTGAGCGTCAGGTTGCCGGTCAGGCGCTTGAACTCGCCAGCCGCGCCATCCATGACCAGAACCAGATCGGAATCCGGGCCGGTGGCCACCGACAGATCGGTCTTGCGCGCCGCAGGATCGTCGGTGGTCGCCGGCGTGAGGGCGTAGTCGACCACGGTGTCATCGACGTCCGATGCCAGATTGATCTGCAGGCCCAGGTTGTTGACCGAGACCTCCAGACCGTCGATCGCATCGAAGCTCGCGGCGCCTATGCCCGCCTGGACGCTGGTCCACTCGCGGGCCACAGTTCCGGCCGGCTCCAGTCCGCTGAGCTGCTCGGTGATGAGGGCCACGCCCAGGCTGACCTGGCTCAGGTTGATGCCCACCGCGCCGTCGAGCAAGTTGCCCTCGTCGTCGTAGCCGCCGTTGATGCCGGCGAAGGCCTGCAAATTCGTGCCACCGATGGTCAGCACGTCGGCGCCCACCGTCTTGCCGTCCGACAGCGTGACCTGCTGCTCGAACGAGGCGATGCCAAAGTCTCCGCGCGCGGCCACGAAGCCGGCAATGTTCAGATCGAGCTGGCCGCGCGCCTCGCGCAGCTTGCCCTTGGCCCCGTCCAGGGTGAGCTTGAAGCCTTCGGCCCCGTCAGCGACCGTCAGATCGGTCTTGCCTTCGCTGTAGTCCACCACCAGCGTGCGCTTGGGCTTGGCTGGCGTGACCACCGTCTCGCCCACCTCCAGCGTGCTGAGCTCGACATCGACCTGCACCGGCTCGAGAGTAGCTTGCAGCGCTGCCACATCCACCCCGGCCAGGCTGCCCGCAAACGCCACGCGCAGCTCGCGTCCGGTGTAGAAGGCCACCTCGGCCTGCGCCTGCGCATCCACCTGCGCCATCAGCGCGTCGAGCACCTCCTGCACCTGCTCTTGCGTCATCTCGGTGCTCAGCAGCGCGCTGGTGCGCGTCTGCCCGCCGTGCGTCAGGCTCAGCTTGTAGCCCACCTGTTCGTGCGGGGTGTCGATCACGATGCGCTGCACCTCGCCGGTGCGCGGCTGGCCTTGGGCCACGTTGCTCGGCTTGACCACCGCCAGGCTGAGGTTGCGGCTGGCTTCGCTGCTGCTGCCAAAGTGCGTGCGGATGTCGGCCACATCGACCTTGGCCAGCGCACCGCCAAAGCTCAGCGTCAGCGCCGCGCGCCTGTCTTGCGAGGCCGCATCGAGGGCCACCGTCACATTGCCCGCACCAAACAGCGTGTTCATCGCCGTCTGCACGTTTGCCCTGAGCTGCTGATCGTTGGCGCTGTAGGCAATGGCCGGGCTGTAGCGGCGCGTGCCCTCGTCGTCGAAGGAGATCTGGAAGCTGCCCTGGGGCAGCTGCGCATCGACCTCAACGGCCGCCACCTCCAGCATGGCCACGTTCTGGCCGGCCAGCGCCGCCCCCCCCAGGCTCACCCGGTAGGCATCGGTGCCGTCGGCGCTGACCGTCACGCCCGCCAGCGCCGCACCTGCCGCGCGCAGCGCCGTCTGCACCTGCGCAGCCGTCGCGCCCAAATCGATCGCCGCCGTCTGGTAGCTTTGCCCGCCGTGGCTCAGGCGCAAGATGAAGCTGCCATCGGTGCTGGCCTGGCGGTCCACCGCCAAGCGCTGCACCTCGGTCACCGGCGCCGCGCCGTTGCGCAGCAAGCTGTAGTCCACCCCGGTGCCCACCACACCGATGCCCTTGGGATCGATGTCGGTGCCGGCCAGTGCGCCGACAAAGTTCACCACATAGCGCTCGCCAGCGCTCGTGCGGCTAAAGCTCACATCGATGTCGTTGGCCGCAACCGTCAAGCCCTCATGGCCGTTGAGCAGCTGCGCGTAGGCCGACTTCAAGTTGGTGATGTTGCTGGCACTGTTGCCCACCACAAAGGTGCGCGTCACCGGCGTGCCCGAGCCGCTGGCGTTGTGGGTCTGCAAGCTCACCAGGTTCAGGTTGCTGCCCGCCAGGGAGCCGCCGGCGCTGAGCGTGAAGGTGTCTTCCTGCGGCGTGCCCACCTGCCCGAGCACCACCGTCCAGCGGGCACCGGCAACGGCAAAGCCGGCATCGACAGCAGCCTGGATCTGCGCCTGCGTCGCATTGCCGGCAATGAGCGCCGTCGTGTAGGCCTGGCCTTCGTGCGTCAGGCTGAGCCGGTAGCCGTTGGCCTGCGCCTGCGTGCCCAGCACCACCCACTGCTGCTGCTGTACCCCTTGCACGCCTTGCTGCACCGCGCGCACGGCCAGCGCCGCGTTGCTCAGGCTGCCCGCATCGCTGCTTAGCGTGGCCACGTTGGTCTGCGCCAGCGTCCCCACAAACTCAATGTCCAGGCCCAATGTGCCCGCGTTGGACTGCTCGGGGTTGAAGCTGACCTTGACGTTGCCCGCACCGACGCCACCAAGGCGCGCCAGCTCGGCCTGCACCCGCTTGGCCAGCGCCGCGCCGTCGGCCGTGTAGCTGATGCTGCGCGTGCTTTCGTTGCCCAGCGTGAGCTTGAAGCTGCCCGCCGGCCCCGCCTGCGCATCGGCCAGCGTGACCACCACAGGCTCCAGGTTCTTGCCCTTGAGCGCGCCTTCGAAGGTGATGACGTAGCTGCCCTTGACGCTGCTGGCCACCTGCACCGAGCCGGCACTGCCCAGCGCCGCGTTGAGCGCATAGCGCACCGTCGCCGCGTTGGCCCCGTACTCGATGCCGGTGCTGGTGTAGGTCGCGCTGCCGACCTTCACGCCGATGGTAAAGCTGCCCGCACCGCTGGTGCTCAGCTCCACCTTCTGCACCTCGGAGGCGCCGGCCGCACCGTCTTGCACCGGCGTGTGGATGAAGGCGCCCTTCTCGCTGATCATCCCGATGCGAGCGATGTCCTGGCCGGCCAGCCGCCCGACAAACTCCACCAAGTAGCGATGGCCCGTGGCCTTGTAGCTGCCGTCGAGCGTGACCTGAATGTCGGCCGCGGTGATGTCGGCGCGCCCGTTGGTGACAAACATCTCCGCGTACGCCGCCTTGAGCTGGGCGATCGTCTCGGCCGTGTTCTCGGCGTTGTTGGCGTACTTGTAGGTCGCCGTCGTCACCGGGTTGTCCACCAAGTACAGCTTGAAGCCCTGGCGGCCAAACTGCTTGGTAAACGTGATGCTGTAGCGCTCGTTGGCCCCGGCGGCGGTGCCGTCAGACAGGGTGCTGACGGTGGCACTGGAGGCGCTGCTGGCGCCTTGCAGATCGCCCGCCAGGCTCAGCCGCTGAATCTCGTTGAACCCAGGTACCGCCGCGCGGGTCTGCGAGACGGTGCCATCCGTGACAAAGTACACGCTGTACGTGCCGCCCGTGCCCGGCGTGGTGAACACGATGGTGTTGGCCTCGTTGACGCCGCTCTGGCCGGGCGTGACCACGTCCACATCGACCGTCACCGGCGCCGGCGCCTCGCGCAGCGCCTGCACCACCACCCGCTTGACCTCAGCGGCCCCCGCGTCGGCCGCCTGCGACTGCGTCACCGCGATCGTCGAGGCCGCCGCCGTGGCGCTCACGCTCAAGCCCGTGACCGGCTTGCCCTCGAGCGTGCCGATAAACTCGATCTCGTAGCCCTCGTCGCGATTGCCCGTCACGCGCACGTTGCTGGCCGCACCGATCGAGCCGAGCGTGCCCAGCGCCGCCGTCAGGCCCGCCACCACTTGCGCGTTGGTCATCGTCGCGCTCAACTGCACGTCGGCGCCGCCCTGGCCGTCGCTCAGACGCAGCGTGCCCACCAGGCTGGCTGGCACGCTGAGCTTCATGCGCGTGTTGGTCTTGGTCTCAAACGCCTGCTGCGCATCGACCGTGATGCCCTCGTTGATGTTGACCAGCAGCTCCTGCACCCTGAGCGTCAGGCTGTCGATGCCCACCACCTCCGCGCTGCCCGCACGCGCCTGCAAGCTCGTGAAGTTGCGCTTGGCATCGGCCGGATCGCTGATCAGCGCCAGCCCAAAGTCCACATCCCCAAGGCTCAGGCCAATCTGATCGGCCTGGCCGGCGCGCACCCCGGCAAAGGCCTGCACGTCGCTGCCGCCTATGGTCACCAGGTCGGCCTCTTTGATGACTGTGCCGTCCGAGAGCGTGACCTCCTGGCTGCGGCTCTCCACCGCAAAATTGCCCTGCACGCTGAAAAAGCCAAACAGGTCAATGTCCAGCGTGCCCGCCGCCTTGATGATGGCGCCTTCAGCGCCGTCCATGGTCAGTGTCAGCGTTGTCGTCGCGCTCGTGGGCACGCTCAGCTGCGTGTTGCGGGCATCGGCCGCATCGCTCGTCGATGCCGTCAGCGCATAGTCCACCACCCGGTCGCCCGCCTTGCCCGCGCGGTTGATCATCACCGAGATGTCGCTGGCCGAGGCCGTGATCCCGTCTATGCCCTCAAACGACAGCGAGCCGGCGCTGGCCTGCAAGCTCGTCCAGCTGCGCGCCGCATCGGCGCGCGAGGTCAGCAGTGCCAGCCCAAACTGCGCATCGCTCAGCTTGAGCCCGAGCTGCTCATCGGTGCCGCCGTCAACCCCCACAAACCCATCGATACCCCGACCGCCCACCAGCAGCGCATCGGTCACCACTGACTCACCGCCGGCCAGCTTGACCGTGCGCGTCGAAGACTCGAAGGCCACGTTGCCATCAAGGCTGACAAAGCCAAACAGATCGAGCTGCACATGGCCCGCCGCACGCGTGAGCTCGCCCAGCGCCCCATCGGCATCGAACACCACCGTCTGCTCGTCGCTGCCCGCCAGAACCTCCAGTTGCTCGGCGCTGTAGTCCACCACCAGGTCCGGGTTGCTGCCTGTGCCAGCAACGCCCCGGTTGATCTCCACCATCAGCTCGGTGGCGCCCACTTGCACGCCCTCAAAGCCGGCAAACGACACCCCATCGGCCGTGGCCTTGATCGTCGTGAATTCGCGCGCCGTGGCCGTGCTGCCTTCGGCCAGCCGCTCGGTGATCAGCGCCACACCAAAGTCCACGCCAGACAGCACCAGTCCGATGCGATCGTCGCTGCCGCCGTTGATGCCCGCAAAGGCGTCCAGGCCGCTGCCGCCGATGGTCAGCAGGTCCGCCTCGATCTGCGTTGGCGCCCGGGCCTGGGTCGGATCGCTCGACACCACCCCGTCGTTGAGCGTAAAGCTCGCATCGCGCCGCTCCAGCGCCAGCTGCCCGCTGACCTGGAAGAAGCCGAAGGCGTCGACTGTCAGCAGACCGGCCGCCCGCGTGAGCTCGCCGTCAGCGCCGTCCATCGTCATCTCGATGTCGCTGTCAGCGCTGATGCCCGTGCGCACCGTCAGCGCCGTCAGCCGCTCGCTGTCCTCATCGCCCGGATCGCTCAGCCCGAAGTCAATGACCTCATCGCCTTCCTTGCCCGCGCGGTTGACCTCCAGCAGCAGGTCCTGCCCACGGATCTCCAATCCGTCGACACCCACCAGCGCCGCGCTGCCGGCTCGCGCCTGCAAGGCCGTCCAGCTGCGCTTCTCATCGGCCACATCGCTGTAAAGCGCCAGCGCAAAGTCCACCCCACCGAGCTGCAGGCCCAGCGCCTCGTCCGTGCCCCCGCCCGTGCCCACAAAGGCGTCGATGTCGTGCCCGCCCAGGGTCAGCAGCTGCGCCTCGGTCGTGCTGCCGCCCGCCAGCTTGAGCTCATGAACCTCGCTGGCCTTGTCCAGCGCAAACTCGCCACTGATTTGCACAAAGCCAAACACATCAATATCGAGCTCGCCCGAGACCTGCAGCAACTGGCCGCGTGCGCCGTCCATCTCCAGCGTCAGCGTCGAGGCCGGGCCGGTGCGCACCGCCAGCTCCGTGTTGCGCTTGTCGGCCGCATCGCTGGTCGACTCGGTCAGCGCATAGTCCACCACCGAGCTGTCCCAGGCGGCGCGGTTGACATTGACCGCCACCGCATCGGCGGCCACCGTCAGACCTTCGACCCCCACAAACGATGCCCCGCCCGTGGCCTGCGCGCTGCGCCACACCCGCGCCACCTGGCCGTCCTTGACCTGCTGCTCGGTCAGCGTCTCGGTGTGAACCGCCACCGCAAAGTCCACGCCGCTGAGCACCAGGCCCAGCGCATTGGCTTGGCCCCCGTTGACCCCGGCAAATGCATCGACCCCGCTGCCTCCAATGAGCAGCTGCTCGACGGCCACTGGCTCGGCCGACTCGTCCTCATCGGGCGTGCCCTTGAGGTCGGCCAGCGTGACCGCAGCGTCCACCTTGTCGATCGCAAAGCCGCCGCTGACCTGGAAGAAACCGGCCAGATCAATCGTCAAGTTGCCCGATGCACGCGTGAGCTCGCCCAGGCTGCCGTCCATCTCCAGAGTCACGCTCGAAGGCTCGGCGCTCGTGCCCGTCGATACCGCCAGGTTCTTGGCCGCAAAGTCCACCAGACTGCCGTCGCCTTCATCGCCGCGGTTGATCTCGATGGCAATCGTGTCGGCCGCAATCGTGATGTCGCTCAAGCCCACCACCGACACCTCGCCCGCGCTGGCCTGCAGTGCCATCCAGCTGCGCGCCGTCTTGTTGGCCTTGACCTGCTCGTCCGTCAGCTTCTCATCGAGCAAGGCCAGGCCAAACTCCACGCCGTCCAGGCTCAGACCCGTCGCCCCTTCAATGAGCGCCCCGTCCTCGTCGTAACCGCCGCCCACGCCAGCAAATGCCTGCAGCCCACTGCCGCCCACGCTGAGCATCTCCACCGACACCTGCGTCGCCGGCTTCGTATCCGTCCCGTCACTGAGCCGCACCGACTGCACGCTCTTCTCAAAACTCAGCGCGCCCCGCAGCGAGACAAATCCCGCCACATCCAGCGTCACGTTGCCGCTGGCCCGCGTCAGCTCACCCAGTGCCCCGTCGAGCGTGAGCGTCTGACTGGTCTGGGTCCCGGTGGGGACGGACAGCGTGGTGTTGCGCAGCGTCGGCGCATCCGTGGTGCTGGCCGTCAGGCTGTAATCAACCACAGAACCATCGCTGGCAGTGCGGTTGACCTCCAGCGTCAGGGTGTCAACTTCCAGCGTCAGCGCGTCAAGGCCGCCGAAGCTGGCCGTGCCGACGCTGGCCTGCGCCGTCGTCCACGAGCGCGCCTCGGGCGCATTGGGTCCATCCGCGACCTGCTCGGTCAACACGGCCAGGCCAAAGCCCACACCACCGAGGGTCAATCCCACGTCGCCTGCACCCACAAAGGCGCTCAGATTGCTGCCGCCGATGAGCAGCATGTCCACGGCCACCGGAGCAGTGGCCTCGTTGACACTGGCTGTTTGCGGGTTATCGGTCGCGCCGGCGAGGACGACCGAGCCTTGCCTGCGTTCAAAGCCCAGGCTGCCCTGCAAGCGCGCAAAACCGAAGAGGTCGACCGTCAGGTTGCCCGAGGCCCGCGTCACCTCGCCCAGCGAGGCGGCCAGGTCCAGTGTGGTGCTGCTGGGGCTGGCGCTGGTTCCGGTTTGCACCGTCAGGCTCTGCGCCGCGTAGTCCACCAGGGTGTTGTCCGCCGCCTTGCGGGTGATCTCCACGCTGATCGCGCTGGCATCGACCGTCAAACCGCTCACGCCGACAAAGCTTGCGCCAGTCGCCGATGCCTTGAGGGCTGTCCACTCGCGCGTCGTCTGGCCTTGCGCCGGGGTCTTCTCGGTGAGCATCGCCA
>JAIXWZ010000004.1 GCA_027491035.1 Comamonadaceae bacterium
GCACGCTGATGCGCTGCGCCCCCAAAACCTGGGCCAGGTACTTGCTGTCGGCAGGAGTGTTCATCAAAAAGGGCTCGCCAGGGTAACCGGCCATCATAAAGCGCCCGCGGCGGCGCTGCCCAGCCGGGGGGGGCCTGCCTGTCATGGCAAGGCGCGCACAGCCCCTTCCGTCATGGCGAGGCGCGCACAGCCCTTTGCGTCATGGCGAGGCGCGCAGCGCCGTGGCAATCCATGCTGTTGTGCGGCGGCCAATGGATTGCTTCGTGCCTCGCAATGACGGAGCAGGGGCGCCATGACGCGCCGGCGGCCCAATGACGGACAATGCCGGTTTGCCCCGGCCCGCCGGGTCAGTCACGCCCCCCATCCAAGCGACCGTGCATTCCAACGACGATGACGTGCCCATGACGCCGACCGAGCTGCGGTCGAGCTTGTCTTTGTCGCTGGTTTTTGCGATGCGCATGCTCGGGCTGTTTCTGGTGCTGCCGGTCTTTGCGCTCGAAGCGGCGGGCCTTCCGGGCGGCGACGATCCGGCGCGCATCGGGCTGGCCATGGGCATTTATGGCCTGACCCAGGGCCTGCTGCAAATTCCCTTTGGCATGGCCAGCGACCGCTTTGGCCGCAAGCCGGTCATCGTGTTGGGCTTGGTGGTGTTTGCGCTGGGCAGCTTCATGGCGATGTCGGCCACCACCTTGACGGAGCTGACGCTGGGGCGGGCGATCCAGGGGGCCGGAGCGATTTCGGCCGCAGTCACCGCCTTGCTGGCCGACCAGACGCGCGACGAGGTGCGCACCAAGGCGATGACGCTGGTGGGCGTGAGCATCGGCTCTGTGTTTGCGCTGTCACTGATCATCGCGCCGCTGCTCAACACCTACATCGGCCTGCCGGGCCTGTTTGCCCTGACTGGGGTGATGGCGCTGCTGGGCATTGCGGTGGTGCTCAAGCTCACACCGCCCGAATCCGGCGGCCTCGAGGCGCGGCAAAAGGGCCGGCTTGCTGTGGTGCTGCGCGATGCGCCGCTGATGCGCCTCAATTTGGGTGTGTTCGTGTTGCACGCCGTGCAACTGGCCATGTGGGTGGCCATTCCGGCCATGCTGGTGCAAGCGGGCCTGGGCAAAGACCAGCACTGGCAGGTTTACCTGCCCACGGTGGTGGCTTCGTTTTTCGTGCTGCGCGCCACGCTCTACCCGCTCGAGCGCCGCGGCTACCTGCGGGCGGTGTTTCTGTGCTCGGTGGGGCTGATCGGCCTGGTGCAGTTGGGCCTGCTGTGGGCGGGCAGCCAGGCGCCAAGCCTGACCCTGCTGGCCTGGCTGCTGTTTGCGTTTTTCTGCGGCTTCAACATTCTGGAGTCGTGCCAGCCCAGCATGGCCTCGCGGGTGGCGCCCTTGCATGCACGCGGCACCGCGCTGGGGGTTTTCAATACTTTGCAGTCCCTGGGTTTCTTTGTGGGCGGAGCTCTGGGAGGATGGCTGGTGCGCACACAAGGCGCCCAGGCCGTGTTTGCCACCTGCGCCGCGCTGATGGCGCTGTGGCTGGCGGCGGCCTGGCCCATGCGCGCGCCGGCCCGCCGGGGGGCCTCAGGCAACCCCAGCCCGACCCACGGCAGCGCCGCCCGTTAAACTTGAGCCCACAGGAGATACGCCATGGCATCGGTCAACAAAGTCATCATTGTCGGCAACCTCGGCCGCGACCCGGAAGTGCGCACCTTCCCCAGCGGAGACCGGGTGGCCAATGTCACCGTCGCCACCACCGACAAGTGGAAAGACAAGCAAACCGGCGAGGCCAAAGAGGCCACCGAATGGCACCGGGTGGTCTTCAATGGCCGCCTGGCCGACATTGCCGCCGAGTACCTGCGCAAGGGCTCGCAAATTTATGTCGAAGGCAGCCTGCGCACGCGCAAATGGACCGACGCACAGGGCCAGGAAAAGTACACCACCGAGATCCGGGCCGACCAGATGCAAATGCTTGGCCGCCGCGAAGGCATGGGCGGGCCCGGTGGCTCCGACGACGGCGGCGGCTACTGCCGCCCCGCACCGGCCTCACGCCCAGCCGCAGCTGCAACGCCCGCAGCCGCCCAAGGCAAGGGCGACAGCGGCTTTGGCGATCTCGACGACGACGTGCCGTTTTAAAGGCCCGATCAAAGGCCCGATCGCGCCGAGGCGGCGCTCCTACACAGATGTGGGTGCGTTGCAGGTGTTGATCACCCCGCCGCCCAGACAGACCTCGCCCTCATAGAGCACCGCCGACTGCCCCGGCGTCACCGCCCACTGAGCCTGCTCAAACCGCAGCTGGCAACTGCTGCCATCGGCTTGTAACACCTCACAGGCCGCATCTTGCTGGCGGTAGCGGGTCTTGGCCGCGCGCAGTCCCAGGGCGGGGGCGCTGCCACTGACCCAGCTGCAGTCTTGCGCATGCAGCTGCGTCGACAAGAGCCAGGGGTGGTCGTGGCCCTGCACCACCCACAAGGTGTTGTGCTCGATGTCCTTGCGCGCGACAAACCAGGGCTCGTGCGCGCCGGCGCCCCGCAAGCCCTGGGCCTGCAATGCCTTGAGCTGCGCACCCTTGGCCTTGACCCCGCCGATGCCCAGACCCTGGCGCTGGCCCAGGGTGTAAAAACTCAGACCCACATGCTCGCCAATCACGCGGCCGTTGTCGCTCTTGATTGAACCGGGCGCCTTGGCGATGTAGCGGTTGAGAAACTCGCGAAACGGCCGCTCACCGATGAAGCAGATGCCGGTCGAGTCTTTCTTGCGCGCATTGGGCAGGCCGATCTCGTCGGCAATGCGGCGCACCTCGCTCTTGTGCAGCTCACCGACGGGAAAGAGCGTCTTGGACAGCTGCGCCTGATTGAGGCGATGCAAGAAATAGCTCTGGTCTTTTGAAGGGTCCAGCCCTTTAAGCAGCTCGTGCAAGCCGTAGGCAGGGTTGAGGCGCACCCGCGCATAGTGTCCGGTGGCAATTTTCTGGGCCCCCAGACGCATCGCATGGTCGAGGAAAGCCTTGAACTTGATCTCGGCATTGCACAAGATGTCGGGGTTGGGCGTGCGGCCGGCCTGGTACTCGCGCAGGAACTCGGCAAACACGCGGTCCTTGTAGTCGGCCGCAAAGTTGACGTGCTCGATCTCGATGCCAATCACATCGGCCACCGCGGCGGCGTCGACAAAATCGACATTGGACGAGCAGTACTGGCTGTCGTCGTCGTCTTCCCAGTTCTTCATGAAGATGCCGATGAC
>JAIXWZ010000225.1 GCA_027491035.1 Comamonadaceae bacterium
AGGCGGTGCGGCAGCGATCGCGGGCCTGGGACCCGCCCGAATTGATCGAAATTGCGCCGCCGGGCCGCAGTGCCCTGGCGGCGGGGGAGCCGCCTGATCTGCTGCGCTTCGTGGCGCGCTTAGGGCGCGCCGAAAAAGCCGCCGAAAAAGCCGCCGTTGGCGGCACCCAGCCATGAAGATGATCGCGCTGCGACGGCCGGCTTGGCGGCGTTCGCTGCCAGTGATTTCGGCGCGACCGGCTCCTGCGGCTGCCTGGCCACTGGCCGGTGCGCTGGCCGCCGGGGTGGGCCTGCCGGCGGCCCTGCTCGGCCCAGGCCTGCAAGAGCAAACGCAAAGTCAGGCCTTGCGCGCCGCTGAGCTGGCCCGCACGGGCGCTGCTGCGCTCAGCCGCCTCGATGTGGCGCGCGCCCAGCTCCACAGCGCTGGGGCGCAGCCGACCGGCTTGACCCAACCTGCCGACGCAGGGCAGGTGCGGGCCGATCGGCTGATATTGCACCGCGCCGCCTTGCAGCACGGCCTGAGGGTGCAGGTGCTCAAGGCCCGTGGCGGCTCGGCATCGGCAGCAGTGGGCCAGCCGGGGTCGCCGCTACAGGGGCTCAATGTCGAGTTGGCCGGCAGCATCGAAGCGGCCAGCGCTTACTTGACGGCGCTGGGCCGCTCGGCCTGGAGCTTCCAACGGCTCGAGGTGCTGGCGGGCGCCGCGGGGCAGCACCGGCTGGTGCTGCAACTCGAGCCTCTGGGGGTCGGGTCGGCCGTCTCTGCCGTGTCGTGGGCTTTGGTGCAGCAGCGCCCGCTGCAGCCCTGGCACGATCCGTTTGCCGCGGTGCCTGCGCCTGCTGAGCCTCCCGGGCTGCTCGTCGAGCCTGTTGTGGCGCAGCCATCTTTGCCCCCAACTCTGCCCCCAACTCTGCCCCCAGCTGTGCCAACACCGCCACCGATATCGCCAGCCATGCCCAGCCACTGGCAAGCCGAGCTCGAGCGCGAGCGTCAGCCGCTGGAGGCTTACGCCCTGCGCGACCTTTTTTTCGCCGGTACGCTGCGCCAGGGCCCGAGCTGGCTGGCCTTGGTGCGCGCCGGTGGCGTCATCCACACCCTGCGGGCGGGCGACTACGTTGGTCCCGATCTGGGCCTTGTGCGATCGGTCGACGAAGAGGGGCTCGAGCTGCGCGAAATCGGGCGCGATGCGACGGGTCAGTGGGCCGAGTCGCTGCGCCGCTGGCGCGTTGGGGTCAGCCCATGAGGCCCGCCCTGCTCGTGCTGACTTCGCTGATCACGCTGACCACGGTGCTTGCGGCGCACTCTGGTGCCCAGACTCAGCCGTCCGCAGCTGCGGGCGGCAAGACCTACCAGGGCCAGACGCTGTCCCTGAATTTTCAGTCGATCGAGGTGCGCAGTTTGCTGCAGCTGCTGGCCCATTTCAGTGGCTTCAACATCATCGTCTCCGATGGCGTGGCCGGCAGCACCAGCTTGCGCGTGCGCGATCTGCCCTGGGACCATGTGCTCGACATCATCGTGCAAAGCCGTGGCCTGGTGATGCGGCACGACGGCCCGGTGATTTGGGTGAGCACCCGAGCCGAGCAGGCGGTGCGGCAGCGGCAGGAGCTAGAGGGACAGCAAAGTCTGCAGACGGTCGAGCCGGTGCTCACCGAGTCGTTTCGGCTCAAATACGCACGCGCCGACGAGCTCTCGCGCCAGTTGCAGTCGGGCCCGGCGGCCGGCCGCCTGTTGTCCTCTCGCGGCAGTGTGATCGCGGAGGTGCGCACCAATCAGCTGTTTGTCACCGATGTGGCCAGTCGCATCGCCATGGTGCGCGCCATGATCGCCCAGCTTGACATCCCCGTCAGGCAGGTGCTCATCGAAGCGCGCATCGTCGAGGCCGGCGATTCATTCGGCCGATCCATCGGGGCCCGACTGGGCGGCCGCCTGGCCGGCAACCCGCCCAACGCTGGCCAGTCGGGCTTGACGGGCGGGCAGGCCGGTGGGGTCTATATCGCGCCGCGCTTGCCGGTCACCGGGGAGCCGGTCATGGGCCGTGACTTTGGTATCGCCGGTGGGGACATGGTCAACTTGCCGGCCTTGCCCCAGGGCGGGCAGCCGGCTGCGGCCCTTGCGCTGTCTTTGTTCAACGCGTCGCTCACGCGGGTGATCAATCTGGAAATATCGGCGCTCGAGGCCGACGGCAAGGGCAAGGTGGTGGCCAGTCCCCGCATCGTGACGGCCGATCAGATCAAGGCCATCATCGAGCAGGGCACGGAACTGCCTTACCAGCAGGCAGCCGGCAATGGGGCGACCTCGCTGACTTTTCGCAAAGCCAACCTCAAGCTGGAGGTCACGCCTCAGATTGCGCCCGATGGCCGCATCATCCTCAATGTGGACATCAACAAGGACAGCGTCGGGCGCTCCACCCCCAGTGGTTTTGCCATTGACACCAAGCGGGTGCAAACCCAGGTTCGTGTCGACAACGGTGGCACCCTCATGATCGGTGGCATTTTCGAGACCAACGAGCGAGAGGACGAGGCGGGCGTGCCCTTGCTGCGCAAGCTGCCTGGCCTGGGCGCTTTGTTTCGCAACACGGTCCGATCGGTCAGCAAGACCGAGCTGCTGGTGTTTTTGACGCCGCAACTGTTGTCCGATGAGCCGCAGCCGGCTGCGCCTTGATCCGCGCGCCCATGGGGCAGGGGGCTGCGCCAGGGCGTCAGGCGTTTATCATGGCAGTTTTGCGCTGCTTAGGTTGTCCTCTTGTCCGCCCCCACGCCCCTGATCGCCTGTGTCGGCCTGCCCGGCTCGGGCAAGTCGACTGTGGGTCGACAACTTGCACGTCGGCTGGGCTTGCGTTTTGTCGACTCCGATCAGGTGATCGAGCAGCGGCTGGGCTGCTCCATTCGCGAGTTCTTCGAGCGCGAGGGCGAGCCGGCCTTTCGCGATGTGGAGCAGCAGGTGATGGACGAGCTGACCCAGAGCCAATCGGGAGTGCTGTCGACCGGCGGTGGCTCGGTGCTGCGCGAATCGAACCGGCAGTGCCTGCAGCAGCGCACCGTGACGTTTTACCTGCACTCCTCGCCTGAGGAGGTGTTCAAGCGCCTGCGCCACGACCAGAATCGGCCTTTGCTGCAGGTGGCCGATCCCTTGGTGCGGCTGCGTGAGTTGTACCAGGCGCGCGACCGGCTTTACCGTGACAGCGCGCACTTTGTGATCGAGACCGGGCGGCCTTCGGTGGCCAGTCTGGTCAACATGATCATCATGCAGCTCGAGCTGGCCGGTGCCGGTGCGCAGTCGGTGTCTTTGCCGCAGACGCACCGCCCTGTCGGCACTTCGGTTTGAATCCCATGTCCTCTTTTCATCTTGATACGCAGCAGGTGCAGATTGATCTGGCCGAGCGCAGCTACCGCATCGTCATTGGCTCGGGCTTGCTCGGCCAGCCGCAAAGCTACGAGGGCCTGCCGCGGGCGCACAGCGCGCTCATCGTGACCAACACCACCGTGGCGCCTTTGTACGCAAGCGCCTTGCAAGCGGCCTTGCAGCAGCACCACGAGCGCGTGCTGTTGCTGGCCTTGCCCGACGGGGAGCAGCACAAGGACTGGCAGCATTTGCAGGCGGTGTTTGACACGCTGCTCGAGCACGGCTGCGACCGCAAGACCGTGCTGTATGCGCTCGGCGGCGGTGTCATCGGCGACATGACCGGTTTTGCAGCGGCCAGCTTCATGCGCGGCGTGCCCTTTGTGCAGGTTCCCACCACCTTGCTGGCCCAGGTCGACTCCTCAGTGGGCGGCAAGACCGCGATCAACCATCCCTTGGGCAAGAACATGGTGGGCGCGTTCTACCAGCCGGTGCGTGTGATTTGCGACCTCGATGTGCTGGCCAGCTTGCCTGCGCAGGAGCTCAGTGCGGGTCTGGCAGAGGTCATCAAGTACGGACCGATTGCCGACATGGACCTGCTGGGCTGGATCGAAGCGAATTTGTCCGATTTACTCGCGCGCCGACCGGCGGCTCTGGCGCATGCGGTCAAACGCAGTTGTGAAATCAAAGCCGGTGTGGTGGGGACCGACGAGCGCGAGGCCGGACTGCGGGCCATCCTCAATTTTGGGCACACCTTTGGCCACGCGATCGAGGCCGGTATGGGCTATGGCGCCTGGTTGCACGGCCAGGCGGTGGGCTGCGGCATGGTGATGGCTGCGCTGCTGTCGCACAGGCTCGGCCTGGTCGACGCCTTGTTCGTCGAGCGGCTGCGGCGCTTGATCGAGGCCGCCGGCTTGCCCGTCACCGGCCCGGTGCTCGATGCGGCCGACAACGCGGGGCGTTATTTGGCCTTGATGCGGCTGGACAAAAAGGCCGAGGCGGGTGAAATCAAGTTTGTGGTGATCGACGGGCCCGGACGTGCGGCAGTCCGTGGCGCGCCCGATGCGCTGGTTCGCGAGGTCATCGATGCCTGCTGCCTTCAGCGCTGAGCCGGGCTCGGCGGCCTGATGGCTGTGCCCGCTTATGCCAGCGACCCGGATCACAGCCGGGGGCGGCGCTATCCAGAGCTGCCCGCGCCGACGCGCTCACCGTTTCAGCGCGATCGCGATCGCATCGTGCACTCCAGTGCGTTTCGGCGCCTCGTCTATAAGACCCAGGTCTTCGTCAACCACGAAGGCGATCTGTTTCGCACGCGGCTGACCCATTCGCTGGAGGTGGCGCAGATTGCGCGCTCGATCGCCAGACCCTTGGGCCTCAACGAAGACCTGGTCGAGGCCATTGCACTGGCGCACGACTTGGGTCATACCCCCTTCGGCCATGCCGGTCAGGACGCCTTGAACGCCTGCATGGCCGACCATGGCGGCTTCGAACACAACCTGCAGAGCCTGCGTGTGGTCGACGAGCTCGAGCAGCGCTATCCAAGCTATGACGGCCTGAACCTGACCTTCGAGACCCGCGAGGGCATCCTCAAGCACTGCTCCAGGCGCAACGCCGAGCACCTTGAGCGCATTGAGCCCGGTGGGGTGGGTCAGCGGTTTTTGCAGCGCAGCCAACCGAGTCTGGAGGCGCAGCTGTGCAATTTGGCCGATGCGATCGCATACAACGCGCACGATATCGACGACGGGGTGCGCTCGGGTTTGATCGGCCTGGAGCAGTTGTGCGAGCTCGAGCTGTTTGAGCGCCACCGCAGCCAAGCCTTGGCCGATCATCTGGATCTGGCGCAGCCCCATCGCCAGCGCCGGCTGTTGCACGAGGCGATCCGGCGCATGCTCAGCCAGCAGATCTACGACGTCATCGATGCCACCCGAGCCCATTTGGACCGGTTCGGCCCCGACAGTGCCGATGCGGTGCGCCGGTGCCCGCCCCTGGTGCGCTTTAGCGATGAGATGCATCGCCAGTCGAGTGAGCTCAAGCGTTTTCTCTTTGCTCACCTGTACCGACACGCCAAGGTCATGCAAACCACCGTTCGGGCGCAGCAAGTGGTGCGCGAGCTTTTTCAGGCCTACATGCGCGACCCATCGGTCATGCCGGCCGACCATGCCAGCCGCAGCGACTTGCCGCGGGCGGTGGCCGACTACATCGCCGGCATGACCGATCGCTTTGCCGCGCGCGAGCACGAACGGCTGACGGGGCAGCGTCTGCTGTGAGTGCGCCTGTGCACAGTCTGGCCAAGGCCTGGCTGGTCATTGCAGCCGCGGTGGTGGCCGCCTTGCATGTCGGCAAACTGCCGCCGGCGCTGCCCGCCTTGCAAGCCGATCTGGGCCTGACGCTGGTGCAGTCTGGTTTTTTGCTGTCCATGGTGCAGATGGCCGGCATGCTCACGGCCATATTGGTGGGCTCTTTGTCCGATCGCTTGGGCCTCAAGCGGGCCATGATCGCGGGCATGATCTTGCTGGCGCTGGCCAGTGCGCTGGGCAGCCGGGTGCACGATGCCGGCGCACTGATGGTGTTGCGGGCGCTCGAGGGCATGGGCTTTTTGTGGGTCGCCTTGCCGGCGCCAGCCTTGCTGCGCCGGTTGGTGCCGCCCGAACGCATGGCCCGGCTGCTGGGTGTTTGGAGCGCCTACACGCCTTTGGGGACCGCACTGGCTTTGTTGGTCGGGCCCTTGTTCATCCCCTGGGCCGGTTGGTCCGCGTGGTGGGATTTGTTTGCGGCGCTCAGTGCCCTGATGGTGCTGTGGCTGTATCGCGCCTTGCCGCCTGATGCGCCGTCTGCCACGCCGATGCCAGGGATAGGCCGCGCCCTGGCGGCCACGCTGGGGCGGCCCGGCCCCTGGCTGGTGTCGTCCATGTTCTGCGTCTATTCGGCGCAGTGGCTGGCCATGATGGGCTTTCTGCCTTCGATTTATGCCGAGGCCGGGATATCGGGTGCCTTGCTTGGCGTGCTCACGGCCGCTGCGGCCGCCGCCAATATTTTGGGTAACGTTGCGTCCGGGCGACTGGTCCACGCCGGCTGCTCGGCGCATTGGCTTTTGTGGTCGGGTTATGCCGCCATGGCCTTGGGCAGTGCAATCGCGTTTTCGAGCGCGACCGAGGGCTGGCCCTGGTTGAGATACGCAGGGGTGCTGCTGTTTTCAAGTGTCGGGGGGCTGGTGCCGGCCACCCTGTTTTCTTTGGCGGTGCGCTTGGCCCCAAGCGAGCAACAGATCGCCACCAGCGTGGGCTGGGTTCAGCAGTGGTCGGCGATGGGGCAGTTTTTCGGCCCACCGCTGGTTGCCTGGGTGGCTGTGCAGGCCGGTGGCTGGCAGTGGACGCATGGGGTGATGGGCAGCTTGTGCGCTCTGGGCGCGGTGCTGGCCTGGGCGACTTCGCGGCACCTGGCGCACGGCCGCAGCCCTTGACCGGGTCGAGCCGCTGCGGCTGGCGCCCAGCCCCTGGTTTGGAGCGCGTCCATGGCGGCTCGCGCGCCGGCGGGCCGGTTTGGGGTGCGGCCATGAAAAAGGGCGCCAGCGGCGCCCCTGCGGTCGTTCGGTGCCGGCTCGATCGAGCCGACCCGTTCATTCCGGCTCGATCCTGGCCTCGCGGATCGCTTTGGCCCACTTGGCCGTCTCCACTTTGGTGCGCTCGGCCATGGCCTGCGGCGTACCCGGCGATGTCTCGAAGCCCAGGGCCGCGAAACGCTCGAGCAAATCCTTGTCGGCCGCTGCCGCATTGGCCGCCCGGTTGAGGCGGTTGATGACCTCTGGCGGCGTTCCGGCAGGAGCGAACAGCGCGAAGTAGGCGATCAACTCGTAGTCTTTCAGGCCCAGGGCCTCATTGACTGTGGGCAACTCCGGTATGGCCTTGGCCCGCTGCATTGAGGTGACGGCCAGGCCGCGCACTTTGCCCGCTTTGACCTGCGGCAGCATGACCGCGAAATCGGCGGTGAACATATTGACCTGTCCGCCGATCAGATCGGTCATGGCCGCCGGCCCGGCCTTGTAGGGCACATGGGTCATCTGGATCGCCGCCATGCTGCCGAGCATTTCGCTGGACACGCGCTGCGAGGCGCTGGCGTGAGCGAAGGTGACCTGCCCGGGCTTGGACTTGGCCAGTGCCACGAAGTCGCGCAGGTTCTTGGCCGGCACATCGTTGTTGACGGCCACGATCAGGGGGACCGAGCCCAAGAAGGCGATCGGCGCAAAGGCGGTGTCCTGGTCGTACGGCAACTTCTTCATCAAGCTCTTGAGCGCCGCATTGGTGCTGTTGGTGCCCACCAAGATGGTGTAGCCATCGGGCGCCGACTTGGCCACCGCATCGGCGCCAAGCATGCCGCTCGCGCCGGCCCTGTTCTCCACCACGATGGTCTGGCCCAGGTTTTCGGACATTTTTTGCGCAAACGCGCGTCCGATCTGGTCGGTGGCGCTGCCCGGCGCAAACGGAACGATGGCCTTGATCGGCTTGGTCGGGAAGGCGGCAGCAGCCGGTGCTTGAGCCTGCACCCAGCCCGAGGCCAAGCCCAGCGTCAAAGCAAAGAGGGCAGAAAGACGAAATCGCATGGCAACTCCAGAGTGATGAACAGTCTCGATTGTGCTCATTTGAACGCCCACGCTTGTCGGGATCTTCCCTGAACCCCCATTTAATTGGGGTCAGACCCCAATTTATCTCGATAATTGGATAATTGGGGTCAGACCCCAATTACCCACTGCCGCCTGGCGGCCGACAAAGACCATGGCACGACGAGCTCGTTTGACCGTTCCCCACTACCCCCATCATGTGATCCAGCGGGGCAATGACAAGCAGCCGATCTTCAGGGATGAAAAAGATCGTGAGCGCTTGCTATCTTTGTTGCATGAGTATTCGCTCGGCGCCAAAGTTGCGGTGCATGCCTATGTCTTGATGGACAACCACTTTCATTTGCTGCTGACGCCCGAAGACTCAGAGGGTCTGCCGAAGATGATGCAGGCGCTTGGACGTGCTTATGTTAGGTACTTCAACACGCGCCATGGCCGCACCGGCACCCTGTGGGAGGGTCGCTACCGCAGCAGTTTGATCGACAGCGAGCAATACCTGCTCGCTTGTATGGCTTATATCGACCTCAACCCGGTGCGCGCCGGCATGGTCAACGATCCTGCTCATCATCCGTGGTCGAGCCATCGGCACCTCATTGGGCTGAGCCGCGACAAATTGGTGACCCCGCATGCACTGTTTTGGAGCCTGGGCAACACGCCGTTCGCTCGGGAGGCGGCTTACGCTCAACTGGTCGCCGCCGGCGTGTCCGATCAGCGCCGATCCGAGTTAACCCGGTCGCTTCTGACCGGATGGGCCTTGGGCTCGCCTGATTTCATCGCCAAGCTCGAGGGCAGCACGCAGCGCCGGGTGCTGCCGTCCAAGGCGGGCAGGCCGCCTGGCAGACGCCCTCAAACCTAAGCATGACCGGCCTTCCAACGGTCGATCATTGGGTTGAATTTAACCTGTCCCTAATTAATTAATCATCTTTGCAAGCCGAAAATAATTCGACTCTGACCCCAATTATTTTGTTTGGCATTGTTGTTGCGAAGGTTTATGCTCAGCGGTTCGATTTTTTGAGAATAAGGGTTTGCCATGAGTAGCGCTACTGAATTGGAGCTTGCGCAAAAGCTGGGTTTGTACAGCGCCGAGCATGAACATGACGCCTGTGGCGTGGGCTTTGTTGCCCATATCAAGGGGCACAAGAGTCACGCCATCGTGGAGCAGGCGCTCAAGATTCTGGAAAACCTGGACCATCGGGGTGCCGTTGGAGCCGATGCCTTGATGGGCGATGGCGCGGGCATTCTGATTCAGATGCCCGACCAGCTCTATCGCGAGGAAATGGCGCGCCAGGGCGTGAGCTTGCCGCCCTTTGGCGAGTACGGCGTGGGCATGGTGTTTTTGCCCAAGGAGCACGCGTCGCGCATGGCCTGCGAGCAGGAGCTCGAGCGGGCGGTGCGGGCCGAAGGCCAGGTGCTGCTCGGATGGCGTGATGTACCGGTCAACCGCGATATGCCGATGTCGCCGACGGTGCGCGAGAAAGAGCCGGTGATGCGCCAGATCTTCATCGGCCGCGGCGCCGACGTGATCGTGCAAGACGCGCTCGAGCGCAAGCTCTATGTGATCCGCAAGACGGCCAGCGCGGCGATCCAGGCCCTGGGCCTCAAGCACAGCAACGAGTACTACATCCCCAGCATGTCCAGCCGCACCGTGGTCTACAAGGGCCTGCTGCTGGCCGATCAAGTGGGCACCTACTACCTCGATTTGCAGGATGCGCGCTGCGTCTCGGCCCTCGGTCTGGTGCACCAGCGCTTTTCTACCAACACCTTCCCCGAGTGGCCGCTGGCCCACCCCTACCGCTACGTGGCCCACAACGGTGAGATCAACACGGTCAAGGGCAACTACAACTGGATGAAGGCGCGCGAGGGCGTGATGTCCTCGCCGGTGCTCGGTGCCGATTTGCAAAAGCTCTATCCGATCAGCTTTGCTGGGCAATCGGACACCGCCACGTTTGACAACTGCCTGGAGCTGCTCACCATGGCCGGCTACCCGATCAGCCAGGCCGTGATGATGATGATTCCCGAGCCCTGGGAACAGCACACCACCATGGATGCGCGGCGCAAGGCCTTCTACGAATACCATGCCGCCATGCTCGAGCCCTGGGATGGCCCGGCCTCGATCGTGTTCACCGACGGCCGTCAAATCGGCGCCACGCTCGATCGCAACGGCTTGCGGCCCTCGCGCTACTGCGTCACCGACGACGACCTGGTCATCATGGGTTCGGAGTCGGGCGTGTTGCCTGTGGCCGAGAGCAAGATCCTGCGCAAGTGGCGGCTGCAGCCGGGCAAGATGTTCCTCATCGATCTCGAGCAAGGCCGCATGATCGACGACGAGGAGCTCAAGGCGGGCCTGGCCAACAGCAAGCCCTACAAGCAGTGGATCGACAACCTGCGCATTCATCTTGACGACGTCGATCAACCGGTCGCTGGCGAAGATGGCAGTGACCTGCCCGCCCAGCGTGAGATGGTGGCCGGCACGGGCCGCATCAGCGCCGAGTTGCTGGACCGCCAGCAGGCCTTCGGCTTCACCCAGGAAGACATCAAGTTCCTGCTCAGCCCCATGGCCCTCAACGGTGAGGAGGCGATCGGCTCGATGGGCAACGACAGCCCCTTGGCGGTGCTCTCCGATCGCAACAAGCCGCTCTACACCTACTTCAAGCAGCTGTTTGCGCAGGTCACCAACCCGCCGATCGATCCGATCCGCGAGGCCATCGTGATGTCCCTGGTGTCCTTCATTGGCCCCAAACCCAACTTGCTCGACATCAACCAGGTCAACCCGCCGATGCGCCTGGAAGTGAGCCAGCCGGTGCTCGACGTTGCCGACATGGGCAAGCTGCGCGACATCGAGAAAGCCACCCAGGGCAAGTTCAAGAGCGCCACGCTCGATATCACCTACCCTGTGCTCTGGGGGCGTGAGGGTGTTGAGGCCAAGCTGGCCTCGCTGTGTGCCGAAGCGGTCGATGCGATCAAGAGTGGCCACAACATCCTGATCATCAGCGACCGCGCCGTCAGCGCCCAGCAGGTGGCCATTCCAGCCTTGCTGGCCTTGTCGTGCATCCACCAGCATCTGGTGCGCGCCGGCTTGCGCACCACCGCCGGCCTGGTGGTCGAAACCGGCACGGCCCGCGAAGTGCACCATTTCGCCGTCCTTGCCGGTTACGGCGCCGAGGCGGTGCATCCCTACCTGGCCATGGAAACCCTGGCTGCGATGCACAAGGATCTCTCGGGCGATCTCTCGGCCGAGAAGGTGATCTACAACTACATCAAGGCCATCGGCAAGGGCTTGTCCAAGATCATGTCCAAGATGGGCGTGAGCACCTACATGTCCTACTGCGGCGCCCAGCTGTTCGAGGCCATCGGCATCAACGACCAGACGGTCGACAAGTACTTCACCGGCACCGCCAGCCGGGTCGGTGGCATCGGTGTCTTCGAGATCGCCGAAGAGGCGCTGCGCATGCACGCGGCGGCCTACGGCGAGAATCCGGTGCTGGCCACCATGCTCGATGCCGGCGGTGAGTACGCTTGGCGCACGCGTGGCGAAGAGCACATGTGGACCCCCGATGCCATTGCCAAGCTTCAGCACAGCACGCGCGCGGGCAATTTCAGCACCTACAAGGAATACGCCCAGATCATCAACGACCAGAGCCGGCGCCACCTGACCTTGCGCGGCCTGTTCGAGTTCCGTATCGAGCCCTCGCGCGCCATCCCCATCGACGAGGTCGAGCCGGCCACTGAGATCGTCAAGCGTTTTGCCACGGGTGCCATGTCGCTGGGCTCGATCTCGACGGAGGCACACGCGACGCTGGCCATCGCCATGAACCGCATCGGCGGCAAGAGCAACACCGGCGAGGGCGGTGAAGACCCGGCGCGTTACCGCAACGAACTCAAGGGCATCCCCATCAAGAAGGGCGAGAGCCTCAAGAGCGTGATCGGTGCAGATCGGGTCGAGGTCGATCTGCCTTTGCAAGACGGTGACAGCCTGCGCTCGCGGATCAAGCAGGTCGCCTCGGGCCGTTTTGGCGTGACCACCGAGTACCTGGTCTCGGCCGATCAAATTCAGATCAAGATGGCCCAGGGCGCCAAGCCCGGCGAGGGCGGCCAGTTGCCCGGGGGCAAGGTCTCCGAGTACATCGGCCAGCTGCGCTATTCGGTGCCGGGGGTGGGCCTGATTTCGCCGCCGCCGCACCACGACATCTATTCGATCGAGGATCTGGCCCAGCTGATCCACGACCTCAAGAACGTCACGCCCACGGCCAGCATCAGTGTCAAGCTGGTCTCCGAGGTGGGCGTGGGCACCATCGCCGCCGGCGTGGCCAAGGCCAAAGCCGATCATGTGGTGATTGCGGGCCATGATGGCGGCACGGGCGCCTCGCCCTGGTCGTCGATCAAGCACGCCGGCAGCCCCTGGGAAATCGGACTGGCCGAAACCCAGCAGACTCTGGTGCTCAACCGCCTGCGCGGTCGCATCCGGGTGCAGGCCGACGGCCAAATGAAGACCGGCCGGGATGTGGTCATCGGCGCCTTGCTGGGTGCCGACGAGTTTGGCTTTGCCACCGCGCCCCTGGTGGTCGAAGGCTGCATCATGATGCGCAAGTGCCACCTCAACACCTGCCCGGTCGGCATCGCCACGCAGGATCCCATCCTGCGCGCCCGCTTCACCGGCACGCCGGAACACGTCATCAACTACTTCTTCTTCGTCGCCGAGGAAGTGCGCGAGCTGATGGCCAGGCTCGGCTTCCGCACCATCGGCGAGATGACCGGCCGGGTAGACCGGCTGGACATGCGAAAGGCCATCGACCACTGGAAGGCCGCCGGCGTGGATCTCTCCCGGGTCCTCCACCAGATCCCCGCCCGCGAAGGCGTGGCCATCTGGAACAGCGAGCGCCAGGTCCACAACCTCGAACGCGCCCTCGATGTGGAGCTGATCGCCGCCGCCCGCCCCGCGCTGGAAAAGGGCGAACGCGTCCGCATCACGCGCGACATCCGTAACGTCCACCGCACCGTCGGCACCATGCTCTCCGGTGAGGTGGCCCAGCGCCACGGCCATGCCGGCCTGCCGGCGGGCACCATCGAGATCGCGCTGCGCGGCACCGCCGGCCAAAGCCTCGGCGCCTTCCTGGCCCACGGCGTCACGCTGGACCTGCAAGGGGACGGCAACGACTATGTCGGCAAGGGGCTCTCCGGCGGCCGCATCATCGTGCGCCAGCCCTTCGGCAGCGGCCGCGATCCGTCGCAGAACATCATCGTCGGCAACACCGTGCTCTACGGCGCCATCGCCGGCGACGCCTACTTCCAGGGCGTGGCCGGCGAACGCTTCGCCGTGCGCAACTCGGGCGCCAAGGTTGTGGTCGAAGGCTGCGGATCGAACGGCTGCGAATACATGACCGGCGG
>JAIXWZ010000146.1 GCA_027491035.1 Comamonadaceae bacterium
CACACCCCTGCCCTTGTTGGTGCAAGAAGATCTGGCCGTACTCGACGGCGACAGCGGCACCCTGCCCTGGCTCAGCGTCTGCACCCCCTCCCATTGGGCGCCCGAGGCCAAGATCGGACTGCACTGGGCCGCTGCCCACGCGCCGGTGGCTGACAACGACGCCCTGATGGCCGCGCAGCGCCAGATCATCGGCCTGTGCACCAACGGCCAGTGCTGGCAACGCTCGGTCTACACCCTCTCGGCCGACGACCGCTACGACCAGCATCCCACGCGCCAGGCGCGCACGCCGTGGCCTGACCTCCAGGGGCAAGCGCTGGCCCAGCGCTGTTGGCTGCGCGTCGAGCGGCAGCAGTTCTTCCCGGTCCCAGGCCGCAGCCGCCAGGCGGTTTTCAGTATCCGGCTGCAGTTTGAGCGGCTGGACCGCAGCGCCGCAACACCCGATCGCGCCCAGGCCTTGCACGACTGGCTGGCCACCATGACCCAGGCCGTGGCCGATTACAAGGGCCTGACCGCGGTTCGCCCCGCTCTGCTGGCCTGGCTGGCCCTCCAGTGCGGGCCGTCCAGTGAGGGCCGGCCGTGCCACCCAAGCGGCGCAAGACGAGATGACTGAGATGAGCGTTATCGGCCGCCTCATCGAAATCATCGTCCCGGTGTTTTTCATCGTGACGGTGGGCTACTTCTACGCGCGCCGCTTTCGTCCGGACATGACGGTGTTTAGCCGCATCACGCTCGATGTGTGCACGCCCATGCTGACCTACTCGGCACTGGCCTCGCGAAATTTCGAAATCGCTCAG
Organism: Comamonadaceae bacterium; assembly: GCA_027491035.1. GTDB lineage: Bacteria > Pseudomonadota > Gammaproteobacteria > Burkholderiales > Burkholderiaceae_C > Polaromonas. The sequence goes on from JAIXWZ010000146.1 coordinate 795, forward strand.
CACGCTGCGCTGCTGGCCGCAGGCGCGCTGCTGATCGTGGGCGCGGGCTTGCTGGCCTGGCCGCTGTCCCTGATCTCCCGCCAATCGCCTCGCACGCTCGTTCCGGTGGTGATGTTCAACAACTGCGGCAACATGGGGCTGCCGCTGGCCCTGCTGGCCTTTGGGCCGCAGCACATCGGCGCGGCTGTGGCGCTGTTTTCGATCAGCAATCTCATCCACTTTTCGATCGGCGCGCGCATCACCAGCCGCGACGCCCGCACCCGAGACCTGCTGCTCAGTCCCATGATGCTTGCCACGGTGCTCGGCTTTGCCAGCGCCCTGACCGATGTGCGACCGCCGGCGGTGCTGCTGACCGGCATGAAATTGATGGGCGATGCCTCCTTGCCCCTCATGCTGTTTGCGCTGGGCGTGCGCCTGAGCGCCTTCGAGCCCAAAAGCTTGGTCGGCGGCGTGCTCGGTGCCGTGGCGCGGCCGGTGATCGGCATTGCGCTGGCCCTGCCGCTGGCGCAGGCGCTGCAACTCGACGGCCTGGCCAGGGCTCAACTGCTCTTGTTTGCCGCTTTGCCGCCAGCGGTGCTCCAGTTCATGCTGGCCGATCGCTACCGGCAAGAGCCCGAAAAGGTGGCCAGCATGATCATGCTGGGCAATGTGCTGGCCCTGCTGTTCGTGCCCTTGGGCCTGACTCTGGGCATGGGCTGAGGCCATCGCCGGCTTGTGACCTCAAAGCGGCTTCGGCACGCCGCCCTGATGGACAATGGTCAGCATGGAAAACACGGAAAACCTCTCGGCCAGCCGGCTGGCCGACGCCTGGGCTCAGTTACAGGCCCACGCCCAAAATGGCGCGCCCTTGCAGGCCGATGCCTATCGACTGGCTTTTGCCGATCCGGAGTTCCTGCTGCGCCGCGAAACCCGCGGCATGCGCATGCAGCTCGAGATGCTCAAGCCCGACCTCGAGCAGCTGCAGCTGGGCATCGAGAACACCATCGTGGTTTTTGGCAGCGCCCGCTTCGTCTCGCCCGAGACCGCCGAGCAGGCCTTGCAGCAGGCCCGCGGCCAGGGCGATGCCCAGGCGCTGGCAGCGGCGCAGCGACAAATCGACCACTCGGTCTACTACGACCAGGCACGTCAATTTGCCAGACTGGTGGCGCGTTACAGCCGCGATTGCGTGGCGCAGCGGCGGCTTTACATCTGCACCGGGGGCGGCCCCGGCATCATGGAGGCGGCCAACCGCGGTGCCCACGATGAGGGCATGCCCAATGTGGGCCTGAATATTGCGCTGCCGCACGAGCAAGGGGCCAACCCTTACATCACGCCCTCGCTCAACTTCAAGTTCCACTACTTTGCCCTGCGCAAGATGCACTTCATGATGCGCGCCAAGGCACTGGTGGCCTTTCCTGGGGGCTATGGCACGCTCGACGAGTTGTTCGAGGTGCTCACGCTGGTGCAAACGCGCAAGGCCAAACCGGTGCCGATCCTGCTCTTCGGCAGCCGCTACTGGAAAAGCCTGCTCAATTTTGACGCCTTGCTCGAAGCCGGCGCGATTTCACCCGAAGACCTTGAGCTGTTCCGCTACGTCGACGAGCCCGAGACGGCGTGGCAGTGGATCAAGGATTTCTACAAGCTCTGATCGGGCGGCGCCCTCAGCGAGGCGGCCGGGGCGGCTCGGCGGGTCCACGGTGACCCACAGCAGGCGCTTCGATCTCGCGCAAACGCCAAGCCGGGCGCATGCCGGTGCCCAGCACGGCCGCCACCAGCCAGCACACGCCCGAAAAACCGATGAGGGCGCTGACCGAGCCGAACAGCAGCGGCACCACCACGCCGGTGGCGGTCACGGCCATCAGTCTCAAACCCAGGGCCTCACCCTGACGCTCGACCGGTGTGATCTGGTGCAGCATGCTCATCACCATGGGCTGAACCACGCCCAGGGCCACGCCCATGAGGAAAGAGCACAAGCCCATCGCCAGGGCCGACGGCAGCATCGGATAAAGCACGAAAAGTGCGCAATTGACCAACATCGAGCCGGTGATCAAAGCCCATTCGCTGACGCGCTCGGCCAGCAGGGGCAAGAGCAAGCGAACCAGCCCAGTGGCCAGAGCAAAGGCGCCCAGGATCATGCCGATCTGGCTGGCGCTCAAGCCGCGCGCCACGCCGATGAATGGAACGACCAGGCTGTGCACGTCCCAACTGGAGGAAATCAACCAGTTGACCAGCATCAGGCGCGCGATGCCCGGATGGCGCAACAGCTGCAGGGTTTGCCGCAGCGGCGCTTGCGGCTGCATCGAACTGGCTGGGGTGACTTGGGACGCCCGCAGCACGTGCCGCAGCAGCCACCAGGTGACCAAGGGCACACCAGCCATCAGCGCAAAAGCGGCCTGAAATCCTTGCTGGCTGCCCGGGCTGGGGCCGGCGTGATCGATCAAAAATCCTACGGCCAGCGGACCGATCACGTTGGAGATCGACGGGCCGATGGCCAGCCAGCTGAACGAACGGCGCAAATCGGCGCCACCAGAGCTCAGCCGTCCGACCTGGCGCTGAATGGCGATCACCGTCGCGGCCGTGGCCCCGCCGGTGAGCAAGGCGGTGAGGCACAAAACGCCGAACACGGGCCAGATCATGGCCAGCAAGCCGCCCAGGCAGGCCGCGGCAACCGAGGACAGGATCGCCACCCTCATGCCGTGGCGGTCGACGTAGCGCCCGACCGGCACGGCCAGCAGCATCTGACTGGCGCCAAACAGCGCCAAAAGCACACCGACCGCCGCCGGACTGTAGCCCGCGCCCAGCGCCCACAAGGGCGCGGCCATGCGGTTGCCGGCCAGCGTGCTGTGCAGGAAGATCTGGCCGCCGATCAGGCGCAGCAATTGGGGATTCACGGGTCTAAAAATGGATGGGCGGCAAGGATCTAGAAGGCCGCATTCGCTTTAACCCTGGCGCTCTTCATTTGCCTGGGGCAGCTCCCCGGTCGAATCGGCCGGCAGCAGGCGAGCCGATTCGTCCTGCGGCAGCGCCTGCACCTGCCGCAGCGCGCGGCCCATCACCCGGCTGCGCTGCTCGGCGCTGTCGAGCGTGTTGAGCACCGTCTGGGTTTGGGCCTTGACGCGCGCCAGCACATCGCCGAACTTGGAAAACTCGGTCTTGACCGCACCGAGCACCTGCCAGACTTCGCTGGAGCGCTGTTCGAGCGCCAGCGTTCGAAACCCCATTTGCAGCGAATTGAGCATGGCCAGCAGTGTGGTGGGGCCGGCCACGACCACCCGCCACTGGCGCTGCAACGACTCGACCAAGCCCGGGCGGCGCAGCACCTCGGCATACAGGCCCTCGCTGGGCAGGAAAACGATCGCAAAGTCGGTGGTGTGGGGCGGCGAGATGTACTTCTCGCTCACCGAGCGGGCCTGCACGCGCACGCTGGCTTCCAGCGCCCGGGCTGCGCCGGCCGCACCCTCGGCGTCGGCCTGCTGCTGGGCCTGCAACAAACGCTCATAGTCCTGGCTCGGGAACTTGGCATCAATCGGCAGCCAAAGCGGCTGGCCTGCATCGCTGCGACCGGGCAAGCGGATGGCAAAGTCCACCGCATGCCGGCTGCCTGGCACAGTACAGACTTGGGCTTGGTACTGCTCGACGGTAAAGACTTGCTCGAGCAAACCGGCCAGTTGGGTCTCGCCGAAGATGCCACGCGTCTTGACGTTGCTCAGCAGGTGCTTGAGGTCACCCACGCCTTGGGCCAGGGTCTGCATTTCACCGAGCCCCCGGTGCACCTGCTCGAGCCTCTGGGCCACATGGGCAAAGCTCGCGTCGAGCCGCTGCTGCAGCGTGCTGTTGAGCTTTTCATCAACGGTGGCTCGCATTTGCTCGAGTTTTTTCTCATTGCCGTCCTGCAAGGCCCCCAGGCGCTGCTCGACCGAGGTGCGTATCTCGCTCAGGCGCTGGTCCTGCTGCACGGCCAACTGCTGCAACTGGGTCTGCATGTCCTGAGCAAAACGACGCAGGGCTTGGTCCTGAACGTCACGGGCCTGGGTCAGGGTTTGGAGCAGTTGCCCGCTGGCGCTGCTCGATTGCGCGCTTTGCTGCCGGCCCCAATCCTGCAGCCCTTGAACCAGTTGCTGCTGCATCGCGGCCAATTGCACGCGAAACGAATCAATCTGCTCGTTCTGGGTGCGCGCCACATCGCCCGCCTGCGCGAGCAAGGTCTGCTGGAACAGCGCCAGTGCTTGCTGCATCTCAGCGCGCGTGTCGCGTGCGCTGATCTGAACCTGCTCGCGCAGCTCGCGGCTCGTGCGTTCGCCCGCGTCTTGCAGCGTCTGCAAGCGCTCGCCCAGAATGGCTTGGGCACCGCGGGCGGGCAGACGCAGCAGCACCACCAGCAGCAGTATCAGCGCACCGGCGCCAAGCGCCAACATCAACCAGATCAGGGGTTCGGCCATGCCCTATTGTCGCGCCGGCGCAATCAGTCCCTGAACCGGCGCACCGGGCTCAGCTGCGGGGGTCAGGATTGAGCGCCGTCAGCAGCGGCTTGCCCGTGAAAAACGCCACCAAGTTGTCCGCCGCCAGATGGGCCATGGCTTTGCGCGTGGGGATGCTGGCGCTGCCGATATGCGGCGTCAGCACCACGTTGGGCACCTCCAGCAGTCCCGGATGCACCTTGGGCTCTTCCTCGAAGACGTCGAGGCCGGCGGCGGCGATCGTGCGCTGCTTGAGCGCCTGCGCCAGGGCCGCGTCGTCGACGATCCCACCGCGCGCAATATTGACCAGGGTCGCCGTCGGCTTCATCTGCGCCAGCTCGGCCGCGCCGATCGCATGGTGCGACTCTCGGGTGTAGGGCAGCACCAGCACCAAGTGGTCGGCCTGGGCGAGCAACTCGGACTTGCTGACCAGGCGCGCCTGACATTGCTGCTCGAGTTCCTGGCTCAGACGGGAGCGGTTGTGGTAGATCACCTTCATGCCAAAGCCCAGGGCGCCGCGGCGGGCAATGGCCTGCCCGATCCGGCCCATGCCCAAGATGCCCAAGGTCGAGCCGTGGATGTCGGAGCCTGCAAACATGTCAAAGCTCCATTTCGTCCATCGTCCGGCTCGCAGGTAATGCTCGCTCTCACTGAGCCGGCGCGCCGTGCCCATGAGCAGCGCAAAACCCAGGTCGGCGGTGGTCTCGGTAAGCACGTCGGGCGCATTGGTGGCCACCACACCGGCTGCGGTCATCGACGGGATATCGAAATTGTTGTAGCCCACGGCCATATTGGCACAAATGCGAAGCTCAGGGCAGGCTTTGAGCACCGCCTGATCGATGCGGTCGCCGCCCGTGGTGAAGACGCCTTGCTTGCCTTGCAGGCGGGCCACCAGCTCAGCCTGGCTCCAAACCGTGTCGTCCTCGTTGACGTGTACCTGGGCCACCTGGCTGAGTTTTTCAATGACCTCCGGGAACACGGCACGGGCCATGAGTATGTGGGGTTTGCTCACGAAGCGGACTCCTGCAACAACGTTTAACGGAACCAGATCAGGCCCATGATGACGAACAGCGGAATCAAAATGCCGCCGGACCAAAGCATGTAGCCAAAAAAGCTGGGCATCTTCACCCCCCTGTCCTCGGCGATGGCCTTGACCATGAGGTTGGGCGCGTTGCCGATATAGCTGTTGGCCCCCATGAACACCGCCCCTGCCGAGATGGCCGCCAGCGTCGGGGCCAGGGTGGTCATGAGAACCTGCGGATCGCCGCCGGCGGTATTGAAGAACACCAGATAGGTCGGAGCGTTGTCAAGAAACGAGCTCAAGGCGCCGGTGATCCAGAAGTACATCAGCACATCGGGGCTGCCGTCGGGCTGGGTCACCAGCCTGACCACCGCGCCAAAAGGACCGTCGGCGCCGGCCTTGAGCATGGCGATGACCGGAATGATGGTCAGGAAAATCCCCGCGAACAGCTTAGCCACCTCCTGCATGGGCGCCCAGCTGAACTGGTTGTCGGCATGCACCTGCGCCGGCGTCAGGCGCAGCGACAGCAGCGCGATGGCAATCAGGCCCAGGTCGCGCAGCAAGCCGGGCAGGCCCACCTCGGTTCCCCAGACGTCAAACACGATACCCGGCTTCCACACGCCGCTCATGAGCACCAAGGCCACCACCGCAGCGAGCAGCGCGAAATTGACGCTGCCATCAAAGCCGATCGATCGCGTGACCGGCGTGGGGTCGATCGGCCGAACCTCCTCTCGCGTGCGAAACAGCCAGCTGTCGAGCAGGTAAAACAGCACCAACAGGCTACCCACCAGGAACAGAGTCTCAGGAAAGAGGGTCTTGAGCGTCCAGAAAAAATCCACGCCCTTGAGGAAGCCCAAAAACAGTGGGGGGTCGCCCAAGGGCGTGAGCGAACCGCCGGCGTTGGAGACGATGAAGATGAAAAACACCACCACGTGCGCCACATGCTTGCGGTTGTCGTTGGCGCGGATCAAGGGACGGATCAGGAGCATGGAGGCGCCAGTGGTCCCCATAAAGCTCGCCAGCACCGCACCGATGCCCAGGATGGCCGTGTTCAGCCCAGGGCTGCCGCGCAGATTGCCGCGGATATAGATTCCCCCCGACACGGTAAAGAGAGCGGTCAGCAAGATGATGAAGGGGATGTACTCGGCCAGCAGCGCATGCACCAGGTTGCTGGCCGCGGCCGACGCACCGAACAGCGCCGCAAAGGGCAGCAAGAAGGCCAGCGCCCAGGCCGCTGAGATCTTGCCGTAGTGGTGATGCCACAGCTGGGGCGCCAGCAGCGGCAGCAAGGCGATGGACAACAAGATGCCGGCAAAAGGCAGGCCCCACCAAGGCCCCAAGCTGCTGCCGTCTATGCTGGCCGCGCTGGCCAAGCCTGGACTCACGAGCAAAAGCGCAAACAAGCTGCGCCGCGCAACGCTTGGCAAAACATTCATATGCGACCACCCAATAAAAAAAGCTCGAAAAAAACGCTCGTTATTGTGACAAAAGCGGTGCCCGCGCAGCCCGGCCGGGTTACTCAGGTGACCGATTCAATCTCAAAGACCTGGCGCAGATAGGCCAGGTACTTTTCGTCTTCGCACATGTTCTTCGATGGTGTGTCAGACAGCTTGGCCACCGGCTGGCCGTTGCACTGCACCATCTTGATGACGATTTGCAAAGGCTCGCAGCCCAGGTCGTTGGTCAGATTGGTGCCAATGCCGAAGGCAAGCTGGCAGCGGCCGCTAAAGCGCCGGTAGAGCTCGATGGTGCGCGGCACCGTGAGCGCGTCGCTGAAGATCAGGGTCTTGGTGCGCGGATCGACACGGTTGTTGCGGTAATGCTCAATCAAGCGCTCGCCCCATGAAAACGGATCGCCGCTGTCGTGGCGCGCGCCGTCAAAGAGCTTGCAAAAGTACATGTCGAAGTCACGCAGGAAGGCGTTCATGCCGTACACGTCCGACAGCGCGATGCCCAGATCGCCGCGGTACTCCCGGGCCCAAGATTCAAACGCAAAGACCTGGCTGTCGCGCAGCCTGGGTCCGAGCGCCTGGCAGGCCTGCAGATACTCATGGGCCATGGTGCCCAGGGGCGTGAGCCCGAGCTTCATCGCAAACAGCACATTGCTGGTGCCGGCGAACTGCCCGTTTGGCCCTGAACCGAGGCGGGCATTGAGCGTGCGCAACACCTCCTCGTGCCAGGCCAGGGAAAACCGGCGCCGGGTGCCGTAGTCGGCGATTTTCAGAGCCTGCAGATCGGGCACCTGAAGCTGGGCGATCTTGTCATCGAGCCGCCGGCGGCCCTCGATGAAATCGGGCAACTGGTGGGTGTTGCGGAAATAGACCTCATTGACGATGGCCAGCACCGGGATCTCAAACAAGATGGTGTGCAGCCAGGGCCCACGGATCGTGATGTCGATCTCGCCGCTGGGCAAGGCGGTCACATGGATGTATTTCTCATTGAGCCGGAACAAGCCCAGGAAGTCGACAAAATCGCTCTTGATGAAGCGCATCGAGCGCAAGTAATTGAGCTCCGCATCCTGAAACTTCAGGCTGCACAGCGCACTGATTTCCTCGCGGATCTGCGCCACGTAAGGAGCCAGCGGCTGCACACCCGGGGCTCCCGCGTTGCGGCACTTGAAGCGGTACTCCACTTGCGCGCCCGGGAACTGATGCAGCACCACCTGCATCATGGTGAATTTGTACAGATCGGTGTCGAGCAAACTGCTGATGATCATGACGCACCGGCCTGAATAAGGGTCTTAGGCCGAGCCAAGAAAATCGACTTCGAACAGCAGCGTGGCGTTGGGTGGGATCACGCCACCGGCACCGCGGGCGCCGTAGCCCAAATCGGCGGGGATGATGAGCCGGCGCGTGCCGCCAGCCGACATGCCCTGCACGCCCTCGTCCCAGCCGCGAATGACCTGGCCTGCGCCCAGCGCGAACTCGAAAGGCTCGCCCCGGTCTTTGCTGGAGTCGAATTTCATGCCCGCCTGGCCGTCTTCGTAGAGCCAGCCGGTGTAGTGCACGCGCACATACTGGCCGGCCTTGGCGGTGGCACCGGTACCGAGGACTGTGTCTTCGTATTGCAAGCCGGAGGCGGTGGTGGTCAGGGACATGGGCAATTCCTTAGTCAGGTTAAATCAGGATCAACCGGGGTCAACCGGGGTCAATCAAGGTCAATCAGGTACAGGCAGGTCAAGCTGCGGACCCCGCACTTTACCCGCAACCAGCACCAGCAGACGATCGGCCGAGCGCATCAACACACGGTTTTGCTCGGCCACCAGCAAGGCCAGGCCCTCGGCACGCAGGTCGAGCAGCACCTGAACCAGGGCGTCGACCAGCACCGGCGAAATGCCCTCGCAGGGCTCATCGAGCAAAAGCAGCCGCGGCTCGGTCATCAAGCTGCGGGCCACCGCCAGCATCTGCTGCTCGCCACCGCTCATCAAACCGGCGCGTCGATCGATCATGGGCTTGAGCAAGGCAAAGCGGTCGAGCACCCAGGCCATCCGGTCGGCGCATCGCGCACCGCCGGCCACACGCAGGTTGTCGCGCACTGTCAAGCTGGTAAAAAGCCGTCGGTCCTCGGCCACATAGCCCAGACCCACGCGGGCTCGCCGGTGACTGCTCCACTGGCCCACGTCCAGCATCTGGCCTTGCACACTGCGCAGGAGCACCTGGCCGAGCGTGCTCACCTCCAGACCCATGACCGACTTGAGCAAGGTCGACTTGCCCGCGCCGTTGAGACCCTGGAGCACCACCATCTGGCCCGCTTGCATCTGCAAATCGATACCGAACAGCGCCTGCGCCGGGCCATAAAACGCCTGCAACTGACGCAGCTCAAGCATGGCCCGGACCTCCTTGCAGACGACCGAGGTAACGCGCCTGCACAAAAGGATCGGCCGCCACCTCGTCGAATCGCCCCTGGGCAACCAGGCGCCCCTCAATGAGCACCAGCACCCGATCGGCCACCCCTTGCACCGCGTCCATGTTGTGCTCGGTGTAGAGCACGGCCAAGCCCTGCTGCACCAACGAGCGCACCCAGGCCATAAGATGGCCGCGCTCCTGCTCGGCCAGCCCCGCTGCCGGCTCATCGAGCAGCAGCAGACGAGGCTGCCCGGCCAGCACCATGGCCAGCTCGAGCCGTTTTTTGGCGCCGTAGGGCAAGCTGCCCGCAATCTGACCCGAAAGGTCAGCCAGGCCGGCTTGCTCGAGCAAGGCCATGGCCTGATCGATCTGCCAAAGCGCCAGCGGCTGCCAGGCCGAGACCGAAGCGGCGCGTGCCTGCAAGGCCAGCTGCACATTGGCCAGCACGCTCAGGGCTTCAAACACTTGAGCGACCTGAAAGCTGCGGCCCACCCCCATCTCCAGCCGCTGGCGAGGCGACTTGCCCAAAAGGTTGCGCCCCAACCACAGCACCTGCCCCGACGAGGGACTTTGTTGGCCGGCCAAGCAGGCGAACAAGGTCGACTTGCCTGCGCCGTTGGGGCCAATGAGCGCCACGCACTGGCCCGCATCGATCTCCAGGCTCACGCCATCGACCGCGCGAACACCGGCGAAGTGGCGCACCAGATCGCTCACCTGCAGCAGCACCTGGCTCATGACGGCCTCCACCTGCGCAGCCCAGCCACCAGCCGGACCCAAGCGGGCCCCAAAGCCGACAACAGACCCGAGGGCGAGAGCAACATCACCAGCATGATGACCACGCCCAAAACGCCGCGCCAATAAGGCAGATCGCGACCCAGCAAGGCGGCGGCCATGTGCAGCAAGGTGCTGCCAGCCACCGCACCCCACAACTGGTGCACCCCGCCCAGCAGCACCACCAGCAAGGCGTCGACCGACGTCGCCACCGATGCAGCAGAGGGAAACACCGCGCCCTTGTGGGCGGCAAACAAAGCGCCGGCCAAACCGGCCAGGGCCGCGCTGTACAAAAAGACCCGGTATTTCAGCGCAGCCACTGGCAAGGCGCTGGCATGCGCGCGCATCGGCGCATCGCGCAAGGCCTGCAAAGCGGCGCCCTGCCCCGACAGGGCCAAGCGGCGCAAACCGGCAAGGGCCGCCAGCACGAGCGCCACCATCGCGACATAAAAATAGGGCCGCATGCCGTCGCTGACCAGTCGCAAGCCGATCAAGCCGTTGTCGCCGCCGGTCCACGCCACCGCCTGCGTGGCAGTGGCCCAAACCACCTGCGCCAGCGCCAGCGAGAGCATGGCCAGATAAACCCCCGAGCTGCGCACCACAGCCGCGCCAAACAGCGCCGCCACTGCCACCGCACTGAGCACCCCGATCAGCAAGGCGCCCCCCAGGGCGGCGCCCAGATGCAGATGCGCCCATGCGGCTGCATAGGCGCCCACCGCAAAGTAGGCAGCATGGCCAAAGCTGACCAAACCTGCGAGCCCCATCATCGCTTGCAAGCTGATGCCAAAGAGCACAAACACCAGGGTGTCGAGCGCCAGGGTTTGCCAATACGGCCCGCCCCACCAGGCCGCTGCACAGGCGGCCACCAAGGCCAGGGCCAGCGCCGTGTTCAGGGGCCGGCCCAGTTGCAAGCCACCAAAGACCTGGGCCGGCTCGCGCACTGTATGCACCGCCGCCAAACGGCCAGGGGCCAAGCCCTGGGGCCGCAGCACAAGCACCACGGCCATCGTCAGAAAAACCAGCACCAAGGTGGCCTGCGGAAAGATCTGGATGCTCAGGGCATGGACCAAGCCAATCAGCAGCGCCGCAGCGAACGCTCCGCCGATGCTGCCCAGTCCGCCCGTGACCACCACCACAAAGGTCTCGACGATGATGGCCGTGTCCATTTGCAGGTGTGCCGGCTCACGCGGCAGTTGCAGCGCGCCGCCCAGCCCCGCCAGCGCACAGCCCAGCACCACCGCTGCAAGCATCAACGGTCGCGGATTGACCCCCAGCGCGCCCAACATTTCTCGGTCCTCGGTGGCCGCCCTGAGGCGCTGGCCGAACAGGGTGCGCGTGAGCATCAGGTGCAAGCCCAGCCAGACCAGCGGGCCGACCAGCATCAGCGCCAGTTGGTAACTTGGAAACAGCTCGCCGCCGATCTCAACAGAGCCCCTGAGCGTGGGGAATCGGGGCGCAAACACCTCCTCGTTGCCAAACACCCAGCGCATCGCGTCGTGCATGGCCAACGTCAAGCCGAAGGTGGCCACCAGTTGGTAAAGCTCTGGGGCCGCGGCCATGCGGCGCAGCAGCAGCACATCGGCCAGCGCACCGGCGCACGCCGCCACCGCCGCGCCCAGCAGCATGGCCAACAAGTACAGCCAGGCACTGTCGGCCCAATCGGGATACCAATGCACCAGCCAATGCGCCGAAAACAGCGCGCCCAGCATGAAAAAACTGCCATGGGCGAAGTTGACGATGCGGGTGACGCCGAAGATCAGCGTCAAGCCGGCGGCCATCAGGAACAAGGTGGTGGCGTAGGACAGACCACCGAGCAACTGAACCAGGGTGATGCTGCTCATCGGCAGACCTCAAACGCCTGCAACCGGCCCCACACTGCGCCCAGTGCAACCGACGCCAAGCGCCGCATCTCAGTCGAGCCAGTGCGTGGCAGCGGCAATCGGATCGCGCGGGGTGTAGAACCGGTTGACCAGCGCATCGGGTTCGGCATAGCCCAGCGACATGCCGCACACCATCATTTCGCCGGCGCCCGCGCCGATATGCGGCAGCACGATGCTGTGGTAGTCGTTCCAGGCGGCCTGCGGGCAGGTGTGCAAGCCCTGCGCGCGCGCAGCAAGCATGACGTTTTGCAAAAACATGCCGTAATCGAGCAAGCTGCCTCGGCCCAGCGAGCGGTCGACGGTGAAGATCAGCCCCACGGGGGCATCAAAAAACCGGAAATTGCGCTGATGCTGGGCATGCATCTTGTCTTTTTGGCCGCGCTCGATGCCCAACAGCCCGTACAAACCCCAGCCATTCTCGCGGCGACGCGCTAAAAAGGGGTCTTTCCATTGGGCCGGGTAGTAGTCGTACTCTTCCTTGTACTGCTGGGCCAGCTCGGGCTTGTCGCGGATGGCATCGTGCGCCGCGCACACCCGATCGACCAGCGTCTGGCGGCTGGCGCCTTGCAACACATAGACACGCCAGGGCTGGGTGTTGGTGCCCGAGGGCGCCCGGCTGGCCAGCTGCAAGATATGTTCGATCTTGTGGCGCTCGACCGGGCGCTCGAGGTAGGCGCGAACCGACATGCGACTGGCAATGGCAGCATCGACATCCGGGGCGAAACGGTCCAAAGGCAGGGGGTTGGAACTCACTTGAGCTTCTCCAGTACGGCAACAAAAGGCGGTGGCAGGGGCCGAGGCCGGCGGGTCTGGCGATCGACGTAAACGTGCACAAAATGCCCGCGCGCAGCGCACAGCGCCTCTTGCGGGGCGTCGCCTGCAAACAGCGCCACCTCGTAACGCACGCTCGACGTACCCAGATGGCCCACCCGCACGCCTGCCAGCACGGCTTGAGGATAGGCCAGAGGCGAGAAATAGTGGCACTGCGTTTGCACCACCAGACCAATCAGGTCGCCTGCGTGGATGTCGAGTACACCTTGCTCGATGAGATGGCCGTTGACCGCAGTGTCAAACCAGCTGTAGTACACGACGTTGTTGACATGGCCATACACGTCGTTGTCAGACCAGCGGGTGCTGATAGGACGAAGCACGCGGTAGGCGCTGCGCGGCTCGGGCAAAGGGCGGGATGATTCAGTCATGCAGGCAGCGGTTGCCGGGGCAATTGCGGAGGTATTGCACAGCAACCCAAAAACCCATGATTTTGCCAGCCACGCGCTGCCCGGGCCAAAGTCGGCCCATCCAGGCGATCCATCTGGCACTGCGGTCTGGCGCTGCGGCCTGGACTGCCGATCAGCTGACCTGCCAGCGGCGCCAGTACTCAAAAGCCACGCACCAAGTGTTGACCTGCACCTGCACCGACGTCTCGATGTCGTGCCCGTAGCCGCCGGCCATGACAAAGGCCAGCGGGATGCGCCGCTGCCAGGCCCAATCGAAGACCCGGCGGTCTCGCGCTTGCAGGCCGTCGTAGCTCAGCTTGAGCCGGCCCAGCCGATCGCCCTCGTGTGGATCTGCCCCGGCCAGGTAAAAGATCAGCCCTGGCTCGAAGCGCCGCTCCAGCTCGGCCAGCCCATGCTCGAGCGCTTCCAGATAGGCCACATCGCTGCAGCCGTCGGGCAGATCGATGTCCAGATCGCTGGCCTCCTTGCGGAAGGGAAAGTTCTTCTGGCCGTGAAGGGACAGCGTGAACACGGAGGGATCGGCAGCAAAAATGCTCGCCGTGCCGTTGCCCTGGTGCACATCCAGGTCGATCACCGCCACCTGCAGCGGCCGTGCGCGCCCATGCAGACGGGACCACTCGGCCTGCATCAGGCGGGCCGCCACCGCCACGTCGTTGAAGACGCAAAAGCCCGCGCCCTTGTCGCCGCTGGCATGATGGGTGCCGCCTGCGAGGTTGCCGGCCAAGCCTTGGCGCGCTGCGGCGCCGCCAAGGGCCAGCCGAGCTGCCGCAACCGTGGCCCCAGTCGATCGGCGGGAGCGCTCGACCATCTGCGGCGACCAGGGAAAGCCGATTTCGCGCTGCTGCTGCGCGCTCAGACTGCCGCTGGCCACAGCCGCTATGTAGCCCGGCTCATGCACCAGGGCCAACTGGCCGTCGCTGGCCGCTGGCGCAGCGGTCAGCTGCAGCTCAGGCAGGGTCTGCGCCAAGCGCTCGCGCAGCCGGGCGTACTTGGCCATCGGAAATCGATGCCCCGCAGGCAGCGGGAGCACGTACTGGTCGGCGTAGAAGGCGTGCACAGCAAGGCGGGCGAACGGACGGGGCGCAGAAGGCGGGGACTGTGATTGTCGGTCAATGAAAATCTAGAGCGCCACGTCTAGAAATGGTGCATTGCAACAAAAACGGCTTGCTTTGCCTCCCGGCGACCCTATACTTTGACCCATGGTGCAGTGCAGCAAACCAACCGGTGCCGCACAGCACAAGCGATTCGTTTAACCCACCCCTAGGAGTATAGAAATGCTGACCGTTGACCAAGTTGTGGCTTCCCAGAAGGCTTCCATCGACACCCTGTTTGGCCTGACCCACAAGGCTTTCGAGGGCATGGAAAAGTTCGTCGAGCTCAATGTGCAAGCTTCCAAGGCCGCTTTGGCCGAGACCGCCAACCACACCCAGGCGGTGCTGGGCGTCAAGGATGCACAGGAACTGCTGGCCCTTCAAGCGAGCCTGATGCAGCCCATGGCCGAAAAAGCCGCCGCCTACAGCCGCCATCTGTATGACATCGCCAGCGGCACCACCGCTGAATTCTCCAAGGCCGTCGAGAGCCACACGGCCGACGTGCAGGCCAAGTTCGTCAACCTCGTTGACAGCGCCGCCAAGAACGCACCGGCCGGCTCGGAGACCGCTGTCGCTCTGATGAAGGGCACCGTGTCTGCCGCCACCAACGCCTTCGAGTCGGTGCAAAAAGCCGTCAAGCAGGCCGCTGACATGGCCGAGGCCAATTTCGCAGCGGTCAGCACGACCGCTGTCAACGCCACCAAGACCGCCAGCAAAAAGCGCTGATCGCGCCCCTGCCCCGCTGACCCGAGCGCGGGGCATCTGTCTGGACAGATTGTCTCCTCGGGTCTTTCAGTGGAATTGGTTTCAGGGACCCGTTCAAAGCCCAGCTTGAGTTTCAACTTGAGCTGGGCTTTTTTTATGCGCTGGCCGCTTAGCGCGCCGCCGCTTCCAGCTTTGCCCGCAGTTCGGGCAAAGCCGCCTGCATGGCCGCCTTGCCCGCATCGATGGCGCGCTGGCGGGCCGAGAAATCGGCGCTGCGCAGCCCCACCAGCGAGGGGCGCACCAGCACATCGGCCTGCTTGAGTTCGTGCAGATTGATCGCTTGGCCCATGATGTTGAAGGTCTGCATCAAAATTTGCAGCGTGTCGCTGGCGGGCTGACCCTCTGGAGGCTGCGAGATGTCAACGGCGATTACGAACTCGGCCCCCATCTGACGGGCGAACTGGACTGGCACTGGAGCCACCAGGCCGCCATCGACGTAGTCGCGCCCGCCGATGCGCACCGGCTGAAAAATCGCGGGGACGGCGCTGGACGCGCGCACGGCGGTGCCGGTGTTGCCGCGCCGAAACAAGACCGGCTGGCCGTTGGCCAGATCGGCCGCCACCACGCCCAGCGGCAGCCGCATGTCTTCAATGGGTCGGCTGGCCACAGCGTCATTGACAAAGCGCGCCAGCGCCTCACCCCTGAACAAGCCCCGGTTGATCAGGGGCACCATCCAGTCGGCCAGTGTGACCTCCTCCATGCGCATGGCGGTTGCCTGCAATTGGGTCGCGTTCATGCCGCTGGCATAAAACGCGGCCACCAGACTGCCGGCAGAAGTGCCCACCACCAAGGACGGCTCGATCCCCGCCTGCTCTAAAGCGGCAATCACGCCCACATGGGCAAAGCCCTTGGCAGCGCCCCCGCCCAGCGCCAGGCCGATGCGCGGCGGCCGCTTGGGCACGGGCTCTGCAGCCGGCAGGGCAGAAGGCGCCTGAACCGGTGCCGGTTCGACTTTGGGGGCGCTGGTGCATCCCACCACGACCGCAGCGAGCACCATGGCTCCGGCAACGCGGCACAGAAGCAGAGCCCAGTTGATAATAATTCTCGTTTGCATTAAACTCCACCCACACTCACGATCACACAAGGAAATAGCGATGTCTCGCGTTATCAGGGCACTGTTGCTGGCCGCATCTGCCGGCCTGCTCACCACCTTGGCCGGCGCTCAATCGAACGAGCTCAACCTCTATTCTGCCCGCCACTACCAGACCGATGAAGCGCTTTACAGCCAGTTCACCAAGGCCACGGGCATCAAGATCAACCGGGTCGACGCCGACGATGCTGGCATCCTGGCGCGCCTGAAAGCCGAAGGCACCGCCTCGCCGGCCGATGTGATCTTGCTGGTCGATGCCGCTCGCCTGGGCAAAGGACAGGTCGAAGGCCTGTTTCGACCGATCAAGTCGCCCCTGCTCGAAGCGGCAGTCCCAGCCCAGCTGCGCGCCGCTGCGGGCTCAGATGGTATCGCCTGGTTTGGCCTGTCGACACGCGCGCGGGTCGTGGTTTATGACAAAACCCGGGTCAAACGTGAAGACGTGGACACCTACGAGGAGTTGGCAGATCCGAAAAACAAGGGGCGAGTCTGTTTGCGCTCGGGCTCTCACCCCTACAACCTGTCGCTTTTTGGGTCCATGCTCGAGCATCTGGGACCGGCCAAAATGGAAAACTGGCTCCAGGGCCTGAAAGCCAATCTCGCCCGAGCGCCCAAAGGTGGGGACACCGACCAAATCAGGGCCGTGGCCAGCGGTGAGTGCGCGGTGGCCATCAGCAACAGCTACTACATCGCCCGGCTGATGCGCTCGGGCCAGGCGCAAGACCAGGCGCTGATGAGCAAGTTCGAGGTGGTGTTTCCCAACCAGCAATCCTGGGGCACGCACCTGAACATTGCGGGAGCCGCCGTCGCGCGCCACAGCAAGAATCCACAAGCCGCCATCCAATTCATCGAGTACCTGGCCAGCCCGCAGGCGCAGACCTATTTTGCTGATGGCAACAACGAGTGGCCGGTGGTCGCATCTGTCAAGACCACCAATGCTGCGCTGCAGGCCATGAGCGGCGGCGCCTTCAAGGCCGAGACCGTGCCCGTGGCGCAAGTGGCGGCGCACCAAGTGCGGGTGCAGCAAATGCTCGACCGCATCGGCTTTCGGTAAGCGCCGGCTCGGCCAGCGATAATCACGCTTTCATTGACGTTACGTAAACGTCAACCCAGCCGCTTGCGGCACACCACTGAAAGGACCACGGACATGGACATCGCGGGCAAGGTATTCATCGTGACTGGGGGAGCCTCGGGCTTGGGCGAAGGCAGCGCGCGCATGTTGGCCGCCGCAGGCGGCAAGGTCGTGATCGCCGACGTGCAGGTCGATAGGGGCCAGGCTGTTGCTGACGATATCGGCGGCGCTTTCCTGCGCTGCGATGTCAGCCAGGAGGCCGATGCCCAAGCGGTGGTTGAGCGGGCCTGCGCCCTGGGCAAGCTCGTGGGACTGGTCAATTGCGCGGGCGTCGGCCCAGCCGAAAAAACAGTGGGCAAGACCGGGCCGCACTCGCTGGCGATGTTCAGCCGGGTGGTGCAGATCAACCTGATCGGCACCTTCAATATGCTGCGGCTGGCCGCCGATGCGATGAGCCGCAATGCGCCCGAGGCCTCGGGCGAGCGCGGCGTGGTGGTCAACACCGCCTCGGTGGCCGCCTACGACGGGCAGATCGGGCAGGCCGCTTACAGCGCCTCCAAGGGCGGCGTGGTGGGCATGACCCTGCCGATTGCGCGCGATCTGGCCCGCAACGGCATCCGGGTCATGACCATCGCTCCGGGCATCTTTGCAACGCCCATGGTCGACGGCTTGCCGCAAGAGGTGCGCGAGTCACTCGCTGCCTCGGTGCCCTTCCCTTCGCGCCTGGGGCTGCCGCAGGACTACGCCAAGCTGGTGCGCCACATCTTTGAAAACGAGATGCTCAACGGCGAGGTCATCCGCATCGACGGAGCCATTCGCATGGCGCCGCGCTAAAAACCGATTGCTCGATCTGGCCCGAGCTTGCCGGCTTGGACGGCCGCCTTCGCCCCGCGCTGCAGGCGGTCCTGCCTAAAATGTCCGGCATCCAACCCCGCCATGGCCATCCCCACCCCCTTTATCCAGGAGCTGTTGTCGCGCGCCGACATCGTCGACATCGTCGGGCGGCATGTGCAGCTGAAAAAGGGCGGCGCAAATTTCTCTGGCCTGTGCCCGTTTCACACGGAAAAGTCGCCGTCATTCACTGTAAGCCCCTCCAAGCAGTTTTTTCACTGCTTTGGCTGCGGCAAGAACGGCAACGCCATCGGCTTTCTGATGGAACACCTGGGCATGTCCTTCCCAGAGGCGGTCAAAGACCTGGCCCAGCAATACGGGTTGCAAGTTCCCGAGGAAGACCTCAGCCCGATCGAGCGGGCGCGCCAAGCCCAAGCCCGGGCGCAGCAAAGCAGCCTGACCGACCTGCTTGAAAAGGCCGGCCAAGCCTACACCGCTGAACTCAAAGAGGCGGGCCACGCCGTCGACTACCTCAAGGGGCGCGGCCTATCGGGCGAGGTCGCACGTGATTTCGGTTTGGGTTATGCGCCAGCGGGCTGGCGATTTTTGGCGGGCGTGTTCCCCGATTACAGCCAGGAGCGCCTGGTCGAGTGTGGGCTGGTCATCACCGGCCAAGACAGTGAGGCGCCCGAGGCCAGGCGCTACGACCGGTTTCGCGATCGGATCATGTTTCCGATACGCAATGTCAAAGGCCAATGCATCGGTTTTGGCGGGCGGGTGCTCGGCGACGAAAAGCCCAAGTACCTGAACTCGCCGGAAACGCCGGTCTTTAGCAAAGGCCGAGAACTCTACGGCTTGTTTGAGGCGCGAGCGGCGCTGCGCGAACACGGCTATGCCCTGGTCACCGAAGGCTATATGGACGTGGTGGCGCTGGCCCAGTTGGGCTTTGCCAATGCCGTGGCCACGCTCGGCACGGCCTGCACCAGCGACCACGTCCAAAAGCTGTTTCGCTTCACCGATGCCGTGGTTTTCAGTTTCGATGGCGACGCGGCCGGACGGCGCGCCGCGCGCAAGGCCCTGGACGCCGCCCTGCCCTTTGCCTCAGACACCCGCTCCATCAAGTTCCTGTTCTTGCCCGACGAGCACGACCCCGACAGCTTCATCCGCCAATTCGGGGGCGAGGCCTTCGCCCGGCATGTTGAAAAGGCGGTGCCTTTGAGCCGCTTTCTGATTGAGGCGGCCAGCCAGGACTGCGAGATGGCCAGCGCCGAAGGGCGCGCGCGCATGGCCAGTCAGGCCCGAGGGCTGTGGACCGCCTTGCCCGACGGCGCGCTCAAGCGCCAGCTGCTGGCCGAGATCGCCGACACGGTGCAAATCGACACCCGCGAGTTGCTGCAGGTCTGGCAGCCGGGCCGCAGTCAGGGTCCGCCGCGCGAGGGCAGACGCCAGGGCGCTGCGCCCACGCCGTCGCTCAGCGCAGGCCCCGTGCAGGCTGCACGGGCGAGCCGGCCGCCGCATCGCTTGCCGGGCCGGATCCAGCCAGCCAGCCGGGAAGACCGCGTGCTGCGGATGCTGCTGACCGAGCCTGGGCTTTGGGACCGCATCGGTGACGCCGAACACGCCGTGCTGTGCGCCCTGCCCGCACCCCACGGCCCTCTATTCGCCTGGCTGGAGGCGCAAATCCACGAACACGGCGTACAGCCCTGGGCTGCCCTGCGCGAAGGTCTGCGCGGCCATCCCCAGGAGGCTTACGCCCTGCAGCAGTTGGCGCAGATTCCGGCGGGCATCGAGCCGACCTGGGACGAAACCCAGCCGGTTTTGGGCGAGCTGCTCAAGCGTGCGAGGCAATTGGAGATGGACGACTTGGCGCAGCGCGCGGCCACCGATCCGCAGGCCATGGCAAGGTACCGAGAGCTGGCAGCGCAAGGGCGCTAAAGAGCGTCGATCTCGGCGCTGGCGCCGCCCGTTGGGGGTCGGGCGCGGTCTTGCAACAGCACTCAGGCGCGACACTCGACGGTGGTACAATCCACAGCTGTTTCGGCAAGCGCGACAGCAGCACCTCCGGCACCGGCTCCCCTGGCACCAGGGCCCTTTGGGATCACAGAGCCACACCCCCCGCAAGGACTGCACACCCATGATCGCCCACCCCCCTTGCCAAGCCGCCCGTTTGCGCTTGCTCGCCACTTCAACAAAGTAGCTGGCTGCCTGCGGGCCCGCGCTGCAGCGCTGCTGCGCCTGTTGCCCAACGGCCAGGCCCCGCCTGTGCTGCTTGGATGAAGATTTTTTGAACTGGGGACTTTCTATGCCTACCGCCAAGCCCGCCAAATCGGCGCAGTCCACCCAACCGGCTGCCAAGAGCAAGGACATCAAATCGGCAGCCAAGGCTGCCGCCAAGTCTACTGCCAAGCCGGTGGCCAAAGCGCCCGCCAAGACCGCTGTCAAAACAGCGGCCCAAAGTCAAACCAAGGCCCCCGCCAAAGGTGCGGCCAAGCCCGTTGCGGCAAGCCAAAACGCCAAGGCAGCGTCAGGCAAAGCGGTGCCAGCGACCAAGAAGGCTCAAGCACCCGCCAAACCCGCACCGACTGCAGCGGCCAAGTCACCGGCCAAAGCACCGGCCAAGAAGCAGGCCGAACTCAAATCGGGCAAATCGACCCAGGTGACCGAGGACGCCAAGCACAAGGCACAGGCAACCGGCAAACCCGTGCCCGCTAAGGCCGCGGACAAAAACAGCCGCAAGGGCAAGGAGACGGCCAAGCCGGTGATTGAAGAGGACCTCAGCGACATTGACACGGAGTTTGCAGAGGAGCCCGCGGCGGAGTCGACCGAGAAGGTCAAGCCCTTGCGCATGAAGATCAGCAAGGCCAAAGAGCGGGCCTTGATGAAGGAGTTCGGACTCGACGAAACCGTGCTGTCCGAAGAGGACATGCTCAAGCGCCGCCAGCGCCTGAAGACCCTGATCAAACTGGGCAAGACCCGCGGCTACCTGACCCACGGTGAGATTTCCGACCACCTGCCCGACAAGCTGGTCGACGCCGAGACGCTCGAGGTGGTCGTCAACATGCTCGCCGACATGGGCGTGGCCGTCTACGAGCAGGCGCCCGACGCCGAGACGCTCTTGCTCAACAACACCGGACCGACGGTGGCCACCGAGGAAGAGGCCGAGGAAGAGGCTGAAGCGGCGCTGTCGACCGTCGACTCTGAGTTTGGCCGCACCACCGACCCGGTGCGCATGTACATGCGCGAAATGGGCACCGTCGAGCTGCTCACCCGTGAAGGCGAAATCGAGATCGCCAAGCGCATCGAAGGGGGCCTGCAGCGCATGATGGAGGCCATCTCCGAGAGCCCGGCCACGATTGCGGAGATCCTGCGGATGACCGAGGAAATCCGCGACAACAAGGTCGTGATCTCCAATGTGGTCGACGGCTTTTCCGACCCCAACGAGGCCGACGATTACGTGGCCGAGGAGGACTTCGACGAGTTTGACGAAGAGGACGACGACGACGGCAAAGGCGGCTCCAAGGCCTTGACCAAGAAGCTCGAGGAGATGAAAAAAGAGGCCCTGGTCCGCATCGAGAGGATCAGCGGTCACTTCGACGAAGTGCGCCGAATCTACAGCCGTGAGGGCTATGGCGGCGCGGCCTACAGCAAAGCCCAGAAAGCCCTGAGCGATGAGCTGATGACTGTGCGCTTTACCGCCAAGACGATCGAGCGGCTGTGCGACATGCTGCGCGAGCAAGTCGGCACGGTGCGCAAGGTCGAGCGCGAGCTGCGTCGCATCATCGTCGACAAGTGCGGCATGCCCCAAGACATCTTCATCAAGGACTTCCCGCCCAACCTGCTCAACCCCAAGTGGGTGGAAAAGCAGGCCAGCGCCGGCAAACCCTGGTCGGCAGTACTGGGCCGCAACATTCCGGCGGTGCAGGAACTGCAGGCCAAGCTGGCGCATCTGCAAGCCAGCGTGGTCGTGCCGCTCGAGCAGCTCAAGGACATCAACAAACGCATGAACGAGGGCGAACGCTCCTCGCGCGAAGCCAAAAAAGAGATGATCGAGGCCAACTTGCGCCTGGTGATCTCGATTGCCAAGAAATACACCAACCGCGGCCTCCAATTCCTCGACCTGATCCAAGAGGGCAACATCGGCCTGATGAAAGCGGTCGACAAGTTCGAGTACCGCCGCGGCTACAAGTTCTCGACCTACGCCACTTGGTGGATTCGCCAGGCGATCACCCGCTCGATCGCCGATCAGGCGCGCACCATCCGCATTCCGGTGCACATGATCGAGACCATCAACAAGATGAACCGCCTGTCGCGCCAGCATCTGCAGGAGTTTGGCTACGAGCCCGATGCCAGCATTCTGGCGGCCAAGATGGAGATCCCGGAAGACAAGATCCGCAAGATCATGAAGATCGCCAAGGAGCCGATCTCCATGGAGACGCCGATCGGCGATGACGACGACAGCCACTTGGGCGACTTCATCGAGGACAGCACCAACACCGCGCCCCTCGATGCCGCGATGCAGGCCGGTCTGCGCGATGTGGTCAAGGACATCCTCGACAGCCTCACCCCGCGCGAGGCCAAAGTGCTGCGCATGCGCTTTGGTATCGAGATGTCCACCGACCACACGCTCGAAGAAGTGGGCAAGCAGTTCGACGTCACCCGCGAGCGCATCCGCCAGATCGAGGCCAAGGCCTTGCGCAAGCTCAAGCATCCCAGCCGCAGCGACAAATTGCGCAGCTTCATGGATTCGATCTGAAATCCCCAAGCGCTTGAACCAGCCCGCGCCCGCCGCGGGCTTTTTTTCGTCTATCGGCCAAGCCACAACCGTGGGTGTAAGGATTGCCACGGCGCTGCGCGCCTCGCAATGACGGGGTGGGCTCGTCACTGTCCGCCTCGCAATGACGGGGGGTCCGTCACTGCGCCCTTTCCTCCCGTTGCCCTCCACCCTGTCATTGCGAGGAACGAAGCAATCCATCGGCCGTTGTGCAACAACACAGATTGCCACGGCGCTGCGCGCCTCGCAATGACGGGGTGGGCTCGTCAC
>JAIXWZ010000036.1 GCA_027491035.1 Comamonadaceae bacterium
CCGCTGCGCCCACCGGCCGCAGGCCAGCCACCTGGCGACCGGCCGGCACCGACCCGCGGTCGCATCGAGGTGCCCACGCTGGTGATCTGGGGTCTGCGCGACCAGGCCTTGCTGCCGGGCCTGCTCGAGGGCTTGGCAGAGCATGTGCCGAGGCTGCGCGTGCACTGCGTGGCAGACGCCTCGCACTGGATCGTGCATGAACGCAGCACAGTGGTGATCGAGCAGATCACCCGTTTTTTGCAGCCCGAGCCTCAGTAGGACGTCTGGGGGGGCCTCAGTACACCGCAGGCTCGCCCGGTGGCCGGCTCTTAAAGCGCCGGTGCACCCAGTAGTACTGAGCGGGCATGGTCAAAATCCACCGCTCCAGCTGCTCATTGGCCAGCGCCGTATCCGCCGGAAAATCCCCGCTGGGGTAGTTTTGCCAGGCGGGCAGCACCTCGATGTCATAACCGGCATCGGTCATGCGCGCGATCACCGGCACCACCTTGGCCCGACCCAGGCGAGCAAAGCGCGCCAAAGACGGCACGGTGGCTGTAGACACCCCAAAAAAAGGCACGAACACCGAACCGTCTGGCCCAAAGTCCATGTCGGGCAGCAGATAGAGCAACTCGCCGCGGCGCAGTCCGGCCACGTTGTCCTTGATGCCGTCGTTGCGATGAAACAGCCTCACCTGCCCCCAGCGCCGCCGGCCCGCCTGTATCCAGGCGTCGATGCGCCGGTTCGCCTGCGGCATGTAGATGGTAGAAAACTCGCGCGCCACCTGCATCGTCATGGCCGTCGCGCCCGCATCGAGCCCGTAAAAATGCGGACTGAAAATGACGGTGGGGTCTGTGCCGTCAAACTCGTGCAAGGCGCCGTGCAGGCGCAGGCGGCGGTCAAGCCGCGCCTTCGACGCGTGCCAGAGCCAGCCCCGATCGAGCCAGGCCTGCGCCAGGTAGACAAAACTCTGGCGCGCCAGGCGCACGCGCTCGGCTTCAGACCACTGCGGAAAGCACAGCCGCAAGTTGCACATGACCACATGCCGGCGGGTGCGCACCAGCGCGTAGAGCAGCCATCCCAGCGCCGCGCCCAAAGCGCGCAGCCAGGCCAGCGGCAACAGGGCCAAAACGCGCATCAGGCCCAAACCCATGGCCGTCAAAACATCGCCCAAGCGCATCACGGTGCCCCCTGCGGCTCGCCGCCCGAGCGACGCGGCTGCTTGTAGCGGGCGTAAGCCCACAGATATTGACCGGGCAAACTCAGGATCAGCGCCTCATTGGCCTGGTTGACCAGGGTGACCGCCTGCAACAAGTCGGGGGGCGGAGTGACGTCCAGCCCAGGCACGGGCGCCTGAAATTGCATCCGGTAGCCGCGTCCGGCCGGCAGACGTTCGGTGCGCACCGGCACCAGGGCTGCCCCGCTTTGCAAAGCCAGTTTGGCGGCCAAGGTCATGCTGTAGGCGGGGCGACCAAAAAAAGGCGCCCACAAACCCAGCCCCTCGGGTGGCACCTGATCCGTGAGCAGGGCGACCGATCCGCCCGAGCGCAAGGCTTTGAGCATTTGCCGGATCCCGGCCAGGCTGGCCGGCGCCATGGCCAGGCCCGGGCGCTGCCGGCTCACCCGCATCAACTCGGCAAGCCAGGGCTGGCGCGAGGGCCGGTAGAGCGCGGTGACCGGGCCGTAGAGTTCGGCCAGCGCCTGGGGCGCGAGCTCAAAGCTGCCGCAATGGGCAGAAAAGAAGATCACCCCCCGGCCCTGAGCCCGCAAGCCATCGACCACCTCGCGCCCCTCGAGCTGAACCTGCGGCAGGCAACTCTCATGCTGGGGCCGCAGCCACAGCCGGGGCAACTCGGCCGCCAGTCGCCCCGCATCGGCAATGGCGGGCCGGGCCTGCTCGAACGGCAAGCCGGCCTGCGCCACCTGAGCGCGGAAATTTCGGCGATAAGCGGGGCTGACAAACCAGACCAGCCAGCCCAATAGGCCGCCAAGCGCGTGCAGCAGCGGCAGCGGCCAGCTGGAGAGAAAACGAAACAGCAAATGCATGTAGGCAAGGACGGGTGAAGGGCCAAGTGTAGAAGCCCGGCAATGCCTATAATGACCTGGTCGCCGAGTTACTGAACAACTTGCAGGGCGACGTTAAACCCAACTGCTAAAGCGTTCGCCGTGACTCCAAAGCCGGCAACGCGCCGAGCAACACTGCTTTTTTGGAGTGCCCCATCATGGCGAACGACTATCTCTTTACTTCCGAATCGGTCTCCGAAGGCCATCCCGACAAGGTCGCTGACCAAGTCTCCGATGCGATTTTGGACGCGATCTTCAAGCAAGACCCGCGCTCGCGCGTGGCCGCCGAGACCCTGACCAACACCGGCTTGGTGGTGTTGGCCGGCGAGATCACCACCAACGCCCACGTCGACTACATCCAGGTGGCGCGCGACACCATCAAGCGCATCGGCTACGACAACACCGAGTACGGCATCGACTACAAGGGCTGCGCCGTCATGGTCTGCTACGACAAGCAAAGCAACGACATCGCACAAGGTGTCAACCATGCGTCCGACGACCACCTCAACACCGGTGCGGGCGATCAAGGTTTGATGTTTGGCTACGCCTGCAACGAAACGCCTGAACTGATGCCCGCCCCCATCTATTACGCCCACCGTCTGGTCGAGCGTCAGGCGCAGCTGCGCAAGGATGGTCGTTTGCCCTTTCTGCGTCCGGACGCCAAGAGCCAGGTGACCATGCGCTACGTCGATGGCAAGCCGCACAGCATCGACACCGTGGTGCTGTCCTCGCAGCACAGCCCCGATCAAAGCGAGACGGCCACCAAGATGAAGGCCAGCTTCATTGAGGCGGTGATTGAGGAGATCATCAAGCCGGTGCTGCCCAAGGAGTGGTTGCAGGACACCAAGTACCTGATCAATCCCACCGGCCGTTTTGTCATCGGCGGCCCACAGGGCGACTGCGGCCTGACTGGGCGCAAAATCATCGTCGACACCTACGGCGGGGCTTGCCCTCACGGCGGCGGCGCCTTCAGCGGCAAAGACCCCTCGAAAGTCGACCGCTCGGCGGCCTACGCCGCGCGCTACGTGGCCAAGAACATCGTGGCCGCGGGCCTGGCCAAGCAGTGCCAGATCCAGGTGGCCTACGCCATCGGTGTGGCACGCCCGATGAACGTGACCGTCTACACCGAGGGCACCGGCGTGATCCCAGACGACAAGATCGCGGCGCTGGTCAACGAGCACTTCGACCTGCGGCCCAAGGGCATCATCCAGATGCTCGACCTGCTGCGGCCCATCTACGAAAAAACCGCGGCCTACGGCCACTTCGGCCGGGAAGAGCCTGAGTTCACCTGGGAGCGCACCGACAAGGCCAGCGCCCTGAGGGCCGCTGCCGGTCTGAAGTGAAAACGGGGGGGCAGGCCGCAGCCGCCCCCCTGCCTCATCGCGGCTCTGCCAATTGCACCCGGTCAGAGCCGCCGGTCGGAAGCAGCAAGCGCCTGCCCTCCGACGAGAGCTGAAGGTTTTGGAGCGAGCCGGCCTGCACCGTCCACGGCGCAGGCCCCGCAACCGCCCTGGCTTGATCGGGCTCGAGGCGCAAAGCCTGCAGCTTGCCGGCGCCATCCAAGACGCACACCACCTGGGCGACGGAGCTGGCCAGTTGCAACGAGCGGGCCTGGGCAAGCCCTGGCGGCAAGTCAAGGGCAGGCGGCGTGGATCCGGTCAGGTCAGGGCAGTCGGCTGTGACGGGGGAACGCACCGAGAGCGCCGCCACGGGGGAAGAGACGGGGCGCTGCGCCGAAGCAGGCGCCAAGGCGACCCAATCGCCCTCCTGGACAGGTTTGAGCGATGCCTCAGAGGTGGGCAGCGCCGCGGGCCGCTGCGGCCGCACTTCGGCCGGGCCACCTGCAGGCGGCTCGGCTGCCGCAGCGTTCGGTGAAACCGAGCCATAAAGCGCTGGCGCGGCAGACAGCGAGGGCGGCCGTTTGATCAGCGCCCAGACCGTCAAACCAGCGGCCCCCAGGCAAAGACCCATCCACCACACCGGAGCGCCCGCGCGGCGATGCAAGGGGCTGTGCCTGTGCGCTTGGGCCATAAGGGGTTGATGGACGGGTTCATGCACCGGTTCATGCACCGGTTCATGCACGAACTCAGGCGTGGCCCCCCGCGCAGGCCGCGGGAGCTCTTGCGCAGGCGGGCGCTGATCGCTGAGGTCTTGTATCGGCAAATCCAACAGGGGTGCCGGCGAATCGGCCAAGACAATAGCGCTGGGCGGCATGGCCAAGACGGGCGGCTCGGGCTGCGCCGGCACCATCGAGGCGCCGGGCTGCGCCTCAAGGCCGTGGTGATCGATGAGGTGGGCCCACACCTTGCGCGCTGCGTGCCTGCGGATCGCCGGGCTGTAGAACAGGCTGTGCTGGTCGTTTTCGATTTGCAGCAACTGCGCCCTCGACAAGCTCACCCGGCGCGCCAAGACCGCCACGTCGAGCCCCGCGGCCAGCCGCAGGGCCTTGATTTGTTCGCCCGAGACCTCTTCACTCATCAATCTTCCCACCTTTCGGTGTGGCCCATCCTTTTTGCTCTATCGATCTTGTTCGGCTTTATTCGGCCTTGTTGCGCCTGACAGCGCACCGGTCCAGTGCGGCTTGGCTCGCACGTCTTGCGGGGCGATTCTCATCTTGCTTAAGTACTTATGGATGTAAATCTGGATGATTAAATAGCTAATTAAGGTAAATTTGAAACTTCGAGAGCCGGGTGTCATCCTGAAGTGATCACCCGCCCAACACAAGCCCAAAACGCCCGCCTCTTGAAAAACCAATCCAGCGAACCTATAATTAGCACTCGACGGCAATGAGTGCTAGCAAGCTTCGCCGGCGCGGGCATGCCCGATCAATGTTGGTGGTTGCAAAGTTTTGCGGCCGCCGATGTCCAACCCCTACCTCAGTTCGGAGATCCAATGAAACTTCGCCCTCTGCACGATCGCGTGATCGTCAAGCGCATCGAAAACGAAACCAAGACCGCCTCCGGCATCGTCATCCCTGACAGCGCCGCAGAAAAGCCCGACCAGGGCGAGATCCTGGCCGTTGGCCCCGGCAAAGCCAATGACAAGGGCGAAGTCAAGGCCCTGGGCGTCAAGGTCGGCGACCGTGTCCTGTTCGGCAAATACAGCGGCCAGACCGTCAAGGTCGACGGCGACGAACTGCTGGTGATGAAAGAAGAAGACCTCTTCGCCGTCGTCGAGAAGTAATCGCTACGACTTTTTCACCCCCTATTGAATTGAATCTGGAGATATCAAATGGCAGCAAAAGACGTGGTTTTCGGCGGTGACGCCCGTGCCCGCATGGTCGAAGGCGTGAACATCCTGGCCAACGCCGTGAAAGTGACCCTGGGCCCCAAGGGCCGCAATGTGGTGCTCGAGCGCTCCTTCGGCGCCCCCACCGTGACCAAGGACGGCGTGTCCGTGGCCAAGGAAATCGAGCTCAAGGACAAGTTGCAGAACATGGGCGCGCAAATGGTCAAGGAAGTCGCTTCCAAGACCTCTGACAACGCCGGTGACGGCACGACGACGGCCACCGTGCTGGCCCAGGCCATCGTGCGCGAAGGCATGAAGTATGTGGCCGCCGGCATGAACCCGATGGACTTGAAGCGCGGCATCGACAAGGCCGTGACCGCCCTGGTCGAGCAGCTGAAAAAAGCTTCCAAGCCCACCACCACCTCCAAGGAAATCGCCCAGGTTGGCTCGATTTCCGCCAACTCCGATTCCAGCATTGGCGACATCATCGCCAAGGCCATGGACAAAGTGGGCAAGGAAGGCGTGATCACCGTGGAAGACGGCAAGTCGCTGGACAACGAGCTCGACATCGTCGAGGGCATGCAGTTTGACCGTGGCTACCTGAGCCCCTACTTCATCAACAACCCCGAGAAGCA
This sequence comes from Comamonadaceae bacterium, assembly GCA_027491035.1. Lineage (GTDB taxonomy): Bacteria > Pseudomonadota > Gammaproteobacteria > Burkholderiales > Burkholderiaceae_C > Polaromonas. The sequence continues at coordinate 5,904 of JAIXWZ010000036.1, forward strand.
AGCTGCTTTGCTCGACAACCCGTTTGTGCTGCTGTTCGACAAGAAAATCAGCAACATCCGTGACCTGCTGCCCACCCTGGAGCAAGTGGCCAAGGCCGGCCGTCCGCTGCTGATCATTGCCGAAGACGTCGAGGGCGAAGCCCTGGCCACTCTGGTGGTCAACACGCTGCGCGGCATCCTCAAAGTGGTGGCCGTCAAGGCCCCGGGCTTTGGCGACCGCCGCAAGGCCATGCTCGAAGACATCGCCATCCTGACCGGTGGCAAGGTCATCGCCGAAGAAGTGGGCCTGACCCTCGAGAAGGTGACCCTGGCCGATCTGGGCCAGGCCAAGCGCATCGAAGTGGGCAAGGAAAACACCACCATCATCGACGGTGCCGGCGCTGCCGCTGACATCGAAGCGCGCGTCAAGCAAATCCGCGTGCAAATCGAAGAAGCCACCTCCGACTACGACCGCGAGAAGCTGCAAGAGCGCGTGGCCAAGCTGGCTGGCGGCGTGGCCGTGATCAAAGTCGGCGCTGCCACCGAAGTCGAGATGAAGGAAAAGAAAGCCCGTGTCGAAGACGCCCTGCACGCCACCCGCGCTGCAGTGGAAGAAGGCATTGTGGCCGGCGGCGGCGTGGCTCTGCTGCGCGCCAAGCAAGCGGCTGGCACCATCAAGGGCGACAACCCTGACCAAGACGCCGGCATCAAGCTGGTGCTCAAGGCCATCGAGTCGCCCCTGCGCGAGATCGTCTACAACGCCGGTGGCGAAGCCTCGGTGGTGGTCAATGCGGTGCTGGCCGGCAAAGGCAACTACGGCTTCAACGCGGCCAACGACACCTACGGCGATATGATCGAGATGGGTATTCTGGACCCCACCAAAGTGACCCGCACCGCGCTGCAAAACGCCGCTTCCGTGGCCAGCCTGATGCTGACCACCGAGGCCATGGTGGCCGAAGCCCCGAAGGACGATGCACCGGCCGGCGGCGGTATGCCCGGCGGCGGCATGGGCGGTATGGGTGGCATGGGCGACATGGGCATGTAAGCC
>JAIXWZ010000144.1 GCA_027491035.1 Comamonadaceae bacterium
CCAATCGCTGGGCCTGAACGTCTTGCCGTCGGAGGTCACCCCCTGGATCAGAACTTCTTGGGCGCTCGGCATGTGGCAGGCTCGGCTCGTCGCCCCCGGCAAGCGATGACGGGCGATGACTTTGAACTCGTCCGGCGGGCTCAAGTATTCTATCTTATATAAGACCTGACACCGACCCAATCACCCCATGCAGCGCCGGGCAAAGCCCACCTGCGGGGCGCCGAGCGAAGCGGGCTTGAGGGCCGCCGGACAAAGCCGCCTCACGGGCGCCGGCAGACCCTAAAATGCCTCTCCCGGGGTTTGAACCCTCCTGTCACGAGTCGGTGAGCGCGGACCTGTAGCGATCGCCGGCTCTTTTGTTTCTGCCGAGTCCACCCATGAGCGCTGCCAGCACCAAGCCGCCTTCTTCGCCTCACGTCATGACCACCTATGGCCGACTGCCCATTGCGCTGTCGCATGGCCACGGCTGCGAGGTTTGGGACGTCAACGGCAAACGCTACCTCGACGCGCTGGGCGGCATCGCGGTCAATACCCTGGGCCATGCCCACCCCCAATTGGTGGCCGCGCTGAGCGATCAAATCGGCAAGCTGATCCACACCTCCAACTACTACCACGTGCCGCTGCAGGAAGAGCTGGCGGCCAAGCTGGTTGAGCTGTCGGGCATGAGCAATGTGTTTTTCTGCTCCACCGGCCTAGAAGCCAACGAGGCGGCGCTCAAGATGGCGCGCAAATTCGGCCACAGCAAAGGCATTGCCCGGCCCGAGGTGGTGGTCTACGAAAAAGCCTTTCATGGCCGCAGCATTGCCACGCTCAGCGCCACCGGCAACGCCAAGATCCAAGTGGGCTTTGAGCCCCTGCTCGAAGGCTTTGTGCGCGTGCCGATCAACGACATCGCAGCCTTGAAGCAGGCAACCGCGAACAATCCGAATGTGGTGGCCGTCTTCTTTGAGGCGATTCAGGGCGAAGGCGGCATCAACCCGATGGAGGCGAGCTATCTGCAGCAGGTGCGCCAGCTGTGCGACGAGCGCGACTGGCTGCTCATGATCGACGAGGTGCAGTGCGGCATGGGCCGCACCGGCAAGTGGTTTGCCCACCAGTGGGCCGGCATCGTGCCCGATGTCATGCCGCTGGCCAAAGGCCTGGGCTCGGGCGTGCCGGTGGGCGCGGTGGTCGCCGGCCCCAAGGCGGCGAACATCTTTGCCGTGGGCAACCACGGCACCACCTTTGGCGGCAATCCGCTGGCCATGCGCGCCGGCGTCGAGACCATCCGCATCATGGAACAAGACGGCCTGGTGGCGCATGCCGCGCAAGTGGGCGAGCACCTGCGCGCTGCCTTTGAGCGCGAGCTCGGCACTCACCCGGGCCTCAAAGAAATCCGCGGCAAGGGCCTGATGATCGGCATCGACCTCAAGGTGCCGTGCAGCGAGCTGATGGGCCGCGCCGCCGAGGCGGGCCTGCTGATCAGCGTGACGGCCGACAGCGTGATCCGCCTGGTGCCGCCGCTGATCATGAGCCTGGCGCAAGCCGACGAGGTGGTCGCGATCTTGGTGCCGCTGATCCGCAGCTTGCTGGCAGAAAAAGGCCTGCCATGAGCCCCGCCCTGCCGGCGCTGCGCCACTATCTGCAGTTCAGCGACTTGAGCGCGGCCGAGTACGCCTACTTGTTCGAGCGCACCGCCATCATCAAGCGCAAGTTCAAGGCCTATGAGAAGCACCAGCCGCTGGCCGACCGCACCCTGGCGATGATCTTCGAGAAGGCCTCCACCCGCACGCGGGTGAGTTTTGAGGCGGGCATGTACCAGCTCGGCGGCTCGGTGGTGCACCTGACCACCGGCGACAGCCAGCTCGGACGGGCCGAGCCGATAGAAGACAGCGCCAAGGTGATCAGCCGCATGGTCGACCTGGTGATGATCCGCACCTACGAGCAAACCAAGATCGAGCGCTTTGCCCAGCACTCGCGGGTGCCGGTGATCAACGGACTGACCAACGAATTTCACCCCTGCCAGATCCTGGCCGACCTCTTTACCTTCATCGAGCACCGCGGCTCGATTGCCGGCAAAACCGTGGCCTGGGTGGGCGATGGCAACAACATGGCCAACACCTGGCTGCAAGCGGCCGAGCTGCTGGGCTTTACCGTGCACCTGAGCACGCCCAGCGGCTACGAGGTCGACCAAAGCGTCGCCGGCATCCGCTCAGGCGGCAGCTACAAAGTCTTTGCCGACCCCATGCAAGCCTGTGAAGGCGCTGACCTGGTGACCACCGATGTCTGGACCAGCATGGGCTTTGAGGCCGAGAACGAAGCGCGCAAAAAAGCCTTTGCCAACTGGTGCGTCAGCACCGAGATGATGGCCGCGGCCCAACCCAACGCGCTGTTCATGCACTGCCTGCCCGCCCACCGCGGCGAAGAAGTGGCCGCCGATGTCATCGACGGGCCGCAATCGGTGGTGTGGGACGAAGCCGAGAACAGGCTGCATGTGCAAAAGGCCCTGATGGAGTTCCTGCTGCTCGGCCAGCTCTGAACTGGGCAAGAGACTGCGCCGCCAAAGTAAGATCACGCCCTGTCCACCCCCAGCGCCGCAGGCGCCGAACAAAAGGAGTTCACCATGGGCAAAGAGCAGCGCAACGAGAAGATGAGCAAGAAGCCGAAGAAGGACACCAGTCCGCCCAAGCCGGC
>JAIXWZ010000153.1 GCA_027491035.1 Comamonadaceae bacterium
AGGTCAACAAGAAGACGCTGCAAGAGCGCATGGCCGAGCTGGTGCACGAAAAGAAGATCGAAGGCATCAGCCACATCCAGGACGAGTCTGACAAGTCGGGCATGCGCCTGGTCATTGAGCTCAAGCGCGGCGAAGTGCCTGAAGTGGTGCTCAACAACCTGTACAAGCAAACGCAGCTGCAAGACACCTTTGGCATGAATATGGTGGCGCTGGTCGACGGCCAGCCCAAGCTGTGCAACCTCAAAGATCTGATCTCGGTCTTCCTCTCGCACCGGCGCGAGGTGGTCACACGACGCACCGTCTTCAACCTGCGCAAAGCCCGTGAACGGGGCCACGTGCTTGAGGGCCTGGCAGTCGCCCTGGCCAATATTGACGAGTTCATTCGCATCATCCGCGAGTCGCCCACCCCGCCGGTGGCCAAGGCCGAGCTGATGACCCGCGCCTGGGACAGCCAGTTGGTGAGGCAAATGCTCACCCGCGCCCGCGCCGATGGCGGCATCATCAATGCGGACGACTACCGCCCCGACGGCCTGGCGCGCGAATACGGCATGGGCAGCGACGGGCTGTACAAGCTGTCGGACACGCAGGCCCAAGAAATCTTGCAAATGCGCTTGCAGCGCCTGACCGGTCTTGAGCAAGACAAGATCGTGGCTGAATACAAAGAGGTGATGGCCGAGATCGACGACCTGCTCGATATCTTGGCCAAGCCCGAGCGCGTTTCGGTGATCATTGGCGACGAGCTCAAGCTGATCCGCCAGGAGTTCGGCCAGTCCAAGTTGGGCGCGCGGCGCAGCCAGATCGAGCACAGCTCGTTTGACCTGTCCACCGAAGACCTGATCACGCCCACCGACATGGTGGTCACGCTCTCGCACCAGGGCTACATCAAGAGCCAGCCGCTGTCCGAATACCGAGCGCAAAAGCGCGGCGGGCGCGGCAAGCAAGCCACTGCGACCAAGGAAGACGATTGGGTTGACCAACTCTTCATCGCCAACACGCACGACTACATCTTGTGTTTTTCCAACCGGGGCCGGCTGTACTGGCTCAAGGTGTGGGAGGTCCCGGCCGGATCGCGCGGCTCGCGCGGACGGCCCATCGTCAACATGTTCCCGCTGGGCGAGGGCGAAAAAATCACCGTGGTGCTGCCGCTGACGGGCGATGCCCGTAGCTTCCCAGCGAGCCACTACATCTTCATGGCCACCTCGATGGGCACAGTCAAGAAGACCGCGCTCGACGAGTTTTCCAACCCGCGCAAGCTGGGCATCATTGCGGTCGATTTGGACGAGGGCGACTTTCTCATTGGCGCTGCCCTGACCGACGGCCAGCACGATGTGATGCTCTTTTCTGATGGCGGCAAGGCCGTGCGCTTTGACGAAAACGACGTGCGCCCCATGGGCCGCAATGCCCGCGGCGTGCGGGGCATGATGCTCGAAGACGGCCAGAGCGTGATCGCCATGCTGGTGGCCGAAGACGAACAGCAAAGCGTGCTGACCGCCACCGCAAACGGCTACGGCAAGCGCACCTCGATCACCGAGTACACCCGCCATGGGCGTGGCACCAAAGGCATGATTGCGATCCAGCAGTCCGAGCGCAACGGCAAGGTGGTGGCGGCCACGCTGGTGCACACCGACGACGAGATCATGCTGATCACCGACCGCGGCGTGCTGGTGCGCACCCGCGTGGCCGAAATCCGCGAACTCGGTCGCGCCACCCAAGGCGTGACGCTGATCAGCCTGGACGATGGCACCAAGCTCTCGGGGCTGCAGCGCATCGTCGAAAACGATGCCAACGGTGAGGCCGCGGGCCATGAGGGTGAAGACCCCAGCCCGGCCGATCCCGACAGCCCGTGATGCGTCGACCGTTCAACTTCTCGGCCGGCCCGGCCGTGCTGCCCGAGGAGGTGCTGCGCACGGCGGCGGCCGAAATGCTCGACTGGCACGGCAGCGGCATGGGCGTGATGGAGATGAGCCACCGAGGCAAGGAGTTCATCTCGATCTACGAAGCAGCCGAGCGCGATCTGCGTGACTTGCTGGCCGTGCCGGCGCACTTCAAGATTTTGTTCATGCAAGGCGGCGGCTTGGCTGAAAACGCCATCGTGCCGATGAACCTCTCGCGCGGGGCGATGGACTTCGTGGTCTCCGGCTCGTGGAGCCACAAATCGCAGCAAGAGGCCGCCAAATACGGCCGTGTGCACATTGCAGCCAGCGGGCGCGAAGGCGGCTACACCGCCATCCCCGATCCGGCGAGCTGGCAGATTCAGGCCGGCACCAGCTATGTGCACCTGTGCAGCAATGAGACCATCGACGGCGTGGAGTTTGCGCAGTTGCCCGACCTCAAGGCCTTGGGCTGCGACGCGCCGCTGGTGGTCGATTTTTCGTCGCACGTGTGTTCGCGCCCGGTCGACTGGTCGCGGGTGGGCCTGGCCTTCGGCGGCGCGCAGAAAAACCTGGGCCCTGCCGGCCTGACCCTGGTGGTGGTGCGCGAAGACCTGCTTGGTCACGCGCTGCCCATCTGCCCTTCGGCGTTCGATTACCAGCTGGTGGCCAAGAACCAGTCGATGTACAACACGCCGCCCACCTACGGCATCTACATCGCCGGGCTCACGTTTGCGTGGCTCAAAAAACAAGGCGGCGTGGCGGCGATGGAGGCGCGCAACATCGCCAAGGCCAAGCTGCTTTACGACACCATCGACCCGTCGGCTCTGTATTTGAACCGCGTCGACCCCGCAGCGCGCTCGCGCATGAACGTGCCGTTTTTTCTACGCGATGAAGCGGGCCAGCCCCTGCTTGACCCTGCCCATCCGCGCAACGCCGCCTTTTTGGAAGGCGCGAAAGCGGCCGGGCTGCTGCAGCTCAAGGGCCACAAATCGGTAGGCGGCATGCGAGCCAGCATCTACAACGCCATGCCGCTCGAAGGCGTGCAGGCCCTGGTCGAGTACATGCGCGAGTTCGAGCGCAGGGCATGAGGGCCATGCAGGCAGCGCCCGTGTTAAAGCCCCATCGCGCCGAGGGCGGCGCTCCTACAGGGGGGGCGATGCGGCCTTTGAAGGGATAACACCATGACCCAACCGATCCAGTCCGATGCCTTGGCCGCTTTGCGGGTGCAGATTGACGCGCTTGACCGGCAGTTGCTGCAACTGCTCAACGACCGCGCCAAAGTGGCCGAGCAGGTCGGCGAGATCAAGCGGGCCGAGGGCTCGCCATTTTTCAGGCCCGACCGGGTGGCACAGGTGATCGCCAAGATCACGCAGGCCAATCCGGGCCCGCTGCACGGCGAGCATGTGGCGGCCATCTGGCGCGAAATCATGTCGGCCTGCCTGGCGCTGGAGGCTCCGCAGCGCGTGGCCGTGCTCGGGCCGCAGGGCACGTTTTGCGAGCAGGCGGCGGTGGAGTTTTTTGGCAGCGCCGCCAACTTGCTTTACTGCGCCAGCTTTGACGAGGTGTTTCACGCCACCGCCGCCGGCAGCGCCGACTACGGCGTGGTCGGCATGGAAAACTCCACCGAGGGCGTGGTGGCACGTTCGCTCGATTTGTTTTTGCGCTCACCGGTGCATGTGGTCGGCGAGGTCAGCCTGCTGATTCGTCACAACCTGCTGCGTCAAAGCGATGCGCTCGAAGGCATCGAGGTCGTGCTGGCGCATCCGCAAGCCTTGGCGCAGTGCCAAGGCTGGCTGTCGCAGCATCTGCCCCAGGCCGAGCGACGCGCGGTGGCCAGCAACGCCGAAGGCGCGCGGCTGGCATCGACCCACCCGGCCTGGGCCGGCATTGCCAGCGAGCGCGCCGCCACCCAATTTGGCTTGCACATCGTGCGCCATGCGATTCAGGACGAGGCCTACAACCGCACCCGTTTTGCGGTGATCGCGCTGCCGCACACCCTGGCCACGCCGCCGGCTTCGGGCAAAGACTGCACCAGCTTGGTGGTGTCGGTGCCCAACCGGCCCGGAGCGGTGCACGATCTGCTGGTGCCGCTAAAAGCCAACGGCGTGTCGATGACGCGCTTTGAATCGCGCCCGGCCAAGTCGGGGCAGTGGGAGTACTACTTCTACATCGACATCGAGGGCCACATCAGCCAGCCCCATGTGGCTGCTGCGCTCAAAGACCTTCAGCAGCTGTGTGCCTTCTACAAGGTGCTGGGGTCTTATCCGGTGTCGGGCCATGGCGCTTGAGCACCTGGCCTTGATCGGTTGCGGGCTGATGGGCGGCTCGTTCGCGCTGGCGGCCAAGCGGGCCGGTCTGGTGCAGCGCGTGAGCGGCTTTAGCCGATCGCCGCAAAGCGCCGAGCGGGCGCGCGAGCTGGGCATCGTTGATCGGGTGGCGCCATCGGCCCAGGCCTGCGTGCAAGGCGCCGATCTGGTGCTGATCGCGGTGCCCGTGGCGGCCACACAGGCCACGCTAGAGGCGCTGCTGCCCCATTTGGGGCGGCAAGCTTTGGTGATGGACGTGGGCTCAACCAAGCACGACGTGGCGCAAGCGGCGCAGGCGGCGCTGGGCGATCGCATCGGGCAGTTCATGCCGGCCCACCCAATCTGCGGCAAGGAGGTTGCGGGGATCGAGCATGCCGATGCAGCGCTTTACCTGGACCAGCAGGTCATCCTCACACCCCTGCCCTGCCATGCACCGGCCGATATCGAACGGGCGCGCGCCATCTGGTTGGCCCTGGGCTGCCGCGTGCGGCAGATGCCTGCAGACGAACACGACCGGGCCCTGGCGGCCGTCAGCCATTTCCCCCACATGATGGCGTTTGCCTACATGCGCAGCCTGATGGCCCAGCCTGAGGGCGAGCCCTTTCTGGCCGTGGCCGGCCCGGGCTTTCGTGACACCACCCGCATCGCCGCGGGCGACCCCGACCTGTGGACCGATGTGCTGCTGGCCAACGCCCGCGAGGTGATTGCGCAGTCGCAGAGCCTGCAGACCCAGATGCGCGAGCTTGAGGCGATGCTGCAGCAGCAAGACCGGCCGGCGGTGCGCAACTTCATCGCCCGCGCCAGCGCGCGCCGCGCAGCCTGGCGCCTCGGCGGCTCAGGCACCCCCGGCGACGACGGGCCTTTGGCCTGAAGCCGAGCGCGCACCCGCTTCCTGACCGCACCCCACCATGTACTCGATCGACTACCTTGATCTGCCGGCCCTGAGCCGCGCCGGCGGCACCGTGCGCCTGCCGGGCTCCAAGAGCATTTCCAACCGCGTGCTGCTGCTGGCCGCGCTCAGCGAGGGCGAGACAGTGGTGCACGACCTGCTGGCCTCGGACGACACCGCTGTGATGCTGACCGCGCTGCAGCAGCTGGGCTGCCAGGTCGAGCAAAGCGGCCACACGGCCGTCATCACCGGCCTGGGCGGACAGTTGCGCCAGCGCAGCGCCCAACTTTTTTTGGGCAATGCCGGCACGGCCATGCGCCCGCTGACCGCGGCGCTGGCGCTGATGGGCGGAGACTTCGAACTCTCGGGCGTGCCGCGCATGCACGAGCGGCCGATCGGCGATCTGGTCGATGCGCTGCGGCAGTTGGGCTGCGCGATCGACTACCTGGGCCAGCCCGGCTATCCGCCGCTGCGGCTGCGCTCTGAGCAAGAGCTGAACCTGCACGGCCCGATTGGCGTGCGCGGCGATGTCTCGAGCCAGTTCCTGACCGCCTTGCTCATGGCCCTGCCCCTGCTGGCGCGCCAACGCCAGCAGGACGTGGTCATCGAGGTGATTGGCGAGCTGATCTCGCGGCCTTACATCGAGATCACCTTGAACCTGCTGCAGCGTTTTGGCATTTCGGTGCAGCGCGACGGCTGGCAGCGCTTTACCATCCCGGCCGGCAGCCGCTACCAGTCGCCCGGCGAGATCTACGTGGAGGGCGACGCGTCGTCGGCCAGCTATTTCGTGGCGCTGGGCGCGATCGCCGCGACCGAGCAGCCCATCGACATCTTGGGCATCGGCTCGGGTTCGATCCAGGGCGATATCGCCTTTGTGCAGGCGGCCGAGCAAATGGGCGCAGCCGTTGAGCTGCAGCCGGGCAGCATCCGGGTGCGGCGCGGCGCCTGGCCGCTCAAAGCGGTCGAGCTCGACTGCAACCACATTCCCGATGCGGCGATGACGCTGGCCATCATGGCGCTGTACGCCCAGGGCACGACGACGCTGCGCAACATTGCCAGCTGGCGCGTCAAGGAGACCGACCGGCTCGCGGCCATGGCCTGCGAGTTGCGCAAGCTCGGCGCCAGCGTCGACGAAGGCGAGGACTTCCTGCGCATCACGCCGCCGCAGCAGTGGCGCGGCGCCTCAATCGCCACCTATGACGACCACCGCATGGCGATGTGCTTCTCGCTGGCCGCGTTCAACCCGCAGGGCCGGTCGGTGCGCATCGAAGAGCCGCACTGTGTGGCCAAGACCTTCCCCGATTACTTCGAGACCCTGTTTGGGGTCTCGCACGCCCAGGCCGCGCAGATTCCGGTGATCTGCATCGACGGGCCCACCGCCTCGGGCAAAGGCACGCTGGCCGCGCTGGTGGCCCAGCGGCTGGGCTACCACTACCTGGACTCGGGCGCGCTCTACCGCGCCGCCGCGCTGGCCGCCCAGCGGGCTGGGGTCTCGCTCGAGCAGGCCGGCGCGGTGGCCCGCCTCGCGCGCGAGCTGCCGCTGCGCTTTGAAGGCGACCGGATCTACCTGGACGGGCAAGACATCTCCGACGACATCCGCACCGAACAGGCCGGCATGGCCGCCTCGCAGGTGTCGGTCCATCCTGAGGTGCGCACCGCGCTGGTGGCGCTGCAGCACGGCTTTCGGCGCCTGCCCGGCCTGGTGAGCGACGGGCGCGACATGGGCACAGTCATCTTTGCCGATGCACCGCTCAAGGTGTTTCTGACGGCCAGTGCCGCCCGGCGCGCCCAAAGACGCCATAAGCAACTGATTTCAAAAGGAATTTCAGTTACACTGGCGGCCGTCGAAGCGGACCTTGAAGCCCGCGATGCACGCGATTCTTCGCGCAGCACCGCACCGCTCAAGCCGGCCGACGACGCCCTGTTGCTCAACAACTCGGATCTGTCCATCGAAGCATCGATTGAGCAGGTTCTGTTGTGGTGGCAGGGCAAACGGTCCATCTGAGTCCCGTCGCACGTTCAGTGCATTGCTCAGGTGGTGTGTACCACCAACCCGCGGCCAACGCCGCAAAAAACGTCGCCTTCAGTGCTAGAAACGACCGCAATGGTGCGGACGGAAACCTGTTGACGATTTGCAAGGAAATCTCATGTCTGAATCTTTTGCCGCCCTGTTCGAAGAATCCCTGCAGCGCTCGGAAATGCGCTCGGGCGAGGTCATCACCGCTGAAGTCGTGCGCATCGACCACAACCATGTGGTGGTCAACGCCGGCCTGAAGTCCGAGTCGTATGTGCCGATCGAAGAGTTCAAGAACGACCAGGGCGAGCTCGAAGTGCAAGTGGGCGACTTTGTCTCGGTGGCCATCGACTCGGTCGAAAACGGCTACGGCGACACCCTGCTCTCGCGCGACAAGGCCAAGCGCCTGGCCTCCTGGATGGCCCTCGAAAAAGCGCTCGAGTCGGGCGACTTCGTCACCGGCCAGACCACCGGCAAGGTCAAGGGCGGCCTGACGGTGCTGGTCAACGGCATCCGCGCCTTCCTGCCCGGCTCGCTGATCGACACCCGTCCCATCAAAGACCTGACCCCCTACGAGAACAAGACCCTCGAGTTCAAGGTCATCAAGCTCGATCGCAAGCGCAACAACGTGGTGCTCTCGCGCCGCGCCGTGGTTGAGGCCTCGATGGGCGAAGAGCGCGCCAAGCTGATGGAGACGCTCAAAGAAGGCTCTATCGTGCGCGGTGTGGTCAAGAACATCACCGAGTACGGCGCCTTCGTCGACCTCGGCGGCATCGACGGCCTGCTGCACATCACCGACATGGCCTGGCGCCGCGTTCGCCACCCCAGCGAAGTGGTGCAAGCCGGTCAGGAACTCACCGCGAAGATCCTCAAGTTCGACACCGAGAAAAACCGCGTCTCGCTCGGCCTCAAGCAAATGGGCGACGACCCCTGGATGGGCGTCTCGCGCCGCTACCCGCAGGCCACGCGCCTGTTCGGCAAGGTCACCAACATTGCCGACTACGGCGCCTTCGTCGAGCTCGAGCCCGGCATTGAGGGCCTGGTGCACGTCTCCGAGATGGACTGGACCAACAAGAACGTGGCCCCGAGCAAGCTGGTCTCGCTGGGCGACGAGGTCGAGGTCATGGTGCTGGAGATCGACGAGGACAAGCGCCGCATCTCGCTGGGCATGAAGCAGTGCCGCGCCAACCCCTGGCAGGAATTTGCGCAAAACACCAAGCGCGGCGACCGCGTCAAAGGCCCGATCAAGTCGATCACCGACTTTGGCGTGTTTGTAGGCTTGGCCGCCGGCATCGACGGTCTGGTGCATCTGTCGGATCTGTCCTGGAACGAGGCAGGCGAGGCAGCGGTGCGCAACTACAAAAAGGGCCAGGAAGTCGAAGCCATCGTGCTGGCCGTCGATGTGGACCGCGAGCGCATCTCGCTGGGCATCAAGCAGCTCGACGGCGACCCGTTCTCGACCTTCGTGTCGGTCAACGACAAGGGCGCCACGGTCACTGGCAAGGTCAAGACCGTCGATGCCAAGGGTGCCGAAATCGATCTGGGCGAAGACATCATCGGCTACCTGCGCGCCAGCGAGATCTCGCGTGACCGCGTGGAAGACGCGCGCAATGTGCTCAAAGAGGGCGATGAGGTCACTGCCGTGGTGGTCAATGTGGATCGCAAGACCCGCAACATCCAACTGTCGGTGCGCGCCAAGGACACGGCCGATCAGGCCGAGGCCATGGCCAACCTGTCGCAAAACAGCGGCAATGCCGGCACCACCAGCCTGGGCGCCCTGCTGCGCGCCAAGCTCGACAACGGCAGCAACAGCTGATCGGCGTGGCGCCGGGCCAGAGCCTCTGGCTCGGCGCCATTGCTGATGAGTCTGCGCACGCCGAACCGACGCTGCCATGACCCGATCGGACCTCGTCGAAGCACTTGCCAACCGATTCCCGCAACTGACCCAAAAGGATGCGGAGTCGGCGGTCAAGGCCATCCTGGACGCGATGAGCCAGGCCTTGGTGCGTGGTCACCGAATTGAGATTCGGGGCTTTGGCAGCTTCACCATCAACCGCAGGCCACCGCGCATGGGTCGCAACCCGCGCTCGGGCGAGAGCGTGGCCATCCCCGAGAAACGGGTGCCGCACTTCAAGCCCGGCAAAGCCTTGCGCGAGGCCGTGGGCCAGGACAGCGAGCCGGCCAAGGGGCCTTAACGCGCGCCGCTTGGACCCAAGCAGCCTGCCTCAGGCCGCGCCGTAGCCGCCCCCGCCGGGCGTCTGGATTTCAAACACGTCACCGCGGTCCATCTGCACCTGGGCGATATGGCCCAGCTCTTCGATGCGCCCGTCGCTGCGCAGCACCCGGTTGCGGCCGGGCTCACCGCTGTGGCCGCCTGCGGCACCAAAAGCCGGATGCACCCGGCCGTTGGAGAGAATGGCCGCCGTCATCGGTTCAAGGAAGCGGACGCGCCGCACGCCCCCATCGCCACCGCGCCAGCGGCCGGCCCCACCCGAGCCCTTGGCGATGGTGTAGCTGTCGAGCCGCACCGGAAAGCGGAACTCGAGCACCTCCGGGTCGGTCAGGCGCGAATTGGTCATGTGCGTCTGCACCACGGCCGTGCCGCCAAAGCCGTCGACGCACTGGCCTTGCGCATCGAACACCCCGCCGGCGCCACTGCCGCCGGCAATGGTCTCGTAGTACTGGTAGCGCTCGTTGCCAAAGGTGAAGTTGTTCATGGTGGGCTGGCTGCCCGCCATCACGCCCAGCGCGCCGAGCAGCGCGTTGGTGATGCAGCTCGACGTCTCTACGTTGCCGGCCACCACCGAAGCGGGCGGATTGGGGTTGAGCATGGAGCCCGCTGGAATGATGACCTTGAGCGGCTTGAGGCAGCCCGCATTGAGCGGGATGTCGTCATCGACCAGCATGCGAAACACATACAGCACCGCGGCCATGCACACCGCGCGCGGGGCGTTGAAGTTGTTGTCCAGCTGAGCGCTGGTGCCGGTGAAGTCGATCTCGGCGCTGCGCTGCACCGCATCCACGCGCACGGCCACCTGGATCTGCGCGCCGTTGTCCAGCGCCAAGGTGTAGGCGCCGTCCTTGAGGCGGGTGATGACGCGGCGCACCGACTCTTCTGCGTTGTCCTGCACATGGCCCATATAGGCCTGCACCACGTCCAGGCCAAACTGCTCGACCATGCGGCGCAGCTCCTGCACGCCCTTTTCGTTGGCTGCGATCTGCGCCTTCAAGTCGGCCAGGTTTTGCTGCGGGTTGCGTGAAGGGTAGGTGCCGCTGGCCAGCAGGTCCAGGATCTGCGCCTCGCGCAACTGCCCGGCATCGACCAGCTTGAAGTTCTGGATTTGCACGCCCTCTTGCTCGATGCGGGTGGAAAACGGCGGCATCGAGCCGGGCGTCAGGCCGCCGATGTCAGCGTGGTGGCCGCGCGAGCCGACATAAAAAACAGGCTGATCGGTGCCCTCGAGAAAGACCGGCGTGATCACGGTCACATCGGGCAGGTGGGTGCCGCCGTGGTAGGGGTCGTTGAGCACAAACACGTCGCCGGCACGCATGCGGCCGGCGTTCTCGCGGATCACGGTTTGGATGCTCTCGCCCATCGACCCCAGATGCACCGGCATGTGCGGCGCGTTGGCAATCAGATGGCCGTGCGCATCAAACAGCGCGCACGAAAAGTCGAGCCGCTCCTTGATGTTGACCGAGTAGGCGGTGTTTTGCAGCTGCAGCCCCATCTGCTCAGCGATGTTCATAAAGAGGTTGTTGAACACCTCGAGCAGCACCGGATCGACCGTGGTGCCGACGGCAAAGCGCTGCGCCCGCGGCACGCGTCGCTCGAGCACGATGTGGTCGAGTGCCGTGAGCTGGGCGAGCCATCCGGGCTCGACCACCGTGGTGGCATTTTTTTCGGCAATGATGGCCGGCCCCGGGATTTCATCGCCCGGTCGCAAGTCTTCGCGCACCACCAGCGCCGCCTCGTGCCATTGGCCTTCGTGGTAGACGCGCACCGTCTCGCGCCTGGGCACCTCGCGCGGCGCATGCAGCGGCTGGCGTGCCTCGGCCGGTGCATCGCCGGCGATCACGGCCTCCACCGAAACGGCTTCGACCATGAGGCGCTTGCCCTGCATCAAAAACGCAAAGCGCTGCCGGTAGGCAGCCTCAAAGGCAGAGACGATGGCCGGCAGCGCACCGAAGGGCACGACCAGCGCCAAGTCGGTGCCTTCGTAGCGCACATGCACCCGCTCCTGCACCCGAATCGGCGCGTGGCCCATCTGCTGGGCCGCCAGCGCCTGGCGCGCCTGCTCGGCCAGGTCTTGCAACTGCGCCGCCATTTGGGGCAAAGCCTGGGCCTGCAGAACCGCCTCGACCGCCTGCTCGCGGATCAGGCTCTGATCGGCCAGGCCCATGCCGTAGGCCGACAGCACGCCCGCCAGCGGGTGGACCAGCACCCGCGTCATGCCCAGCGCGTCGGCCACCTGGCAGGCATGCTGCCCGCCAGCGCCACCAAAACACTGCAAGGTGTAGCGCGTCACGTCATAGCCGCGGGCCACCGAGATCTTCTTGATCGCATTGGCCATCTGCTGCACCGCGATGCGAACAAAGCCCTCGGCCACGTCTTCGGCGCTGCGGCCGCTCTGCTCGGCCAGGGCTGCAAACTTGTCGCGCACCACCTCGGCGCTCAGGGCCTCTTGCCCACTGGCGCCAAACACCTTGGGAAACCAGCTGGGCACGATCTTGCCGAGCATGACGTTGGCGTCGGTGACGGCCAGCGGGCCGCCGCGGCGGTAGCTTGCCGGCCCCGGATTGGCGCCGGCGCTTTGCGGGCCGACGCGAAAACGCGCGCCGTCAAATGACAAGATGGAGCCGCCCCCGGCTGCCACCGTGTGGATGCTCATCATGGGCGCGCGCATGCGCACGCCGGCCACCTGCGTCTCAAACTCGCGCTCGAAATGGCCGGCAAAGTGCGACACATCGGTCGACGTGCCGCCCATGTCAAAGCCAATCACGCGCTCAAAACCGGCCAGCTCGGCGGTGCGCGCCATGCCCACGATGCCGCCGGCCGGCCCGGAGACGATCGCGTCCTTGCCCTGAAAGGCGTGGGCATCGGCCAGCCCGCCGGAGGACTGCATGAAAAACAGCTTGACCCCGGGCATTTCGGCGGCGACCTGGTCGACGTAGCGGCGCAAGATGGGCGAGAGGTAGGCATCGACCACGGTGGTGTCGCCGCGGCTGACGAACTTCATCATGGGGCTGGTTTCGTGGCTGGTGCTCACCTGCGTGAAGCCCACCTCGCGCGCAATCGCGGCGGCGGCTTTTTCGTGGTCGCTGTAGCGGTAGCCGTGCATGAAGACGATGGCCACGCTGCGCAGACCGGCATCAAAGGCGGCCCACAGGCGCTCGCGCAGATGGGCCTGATCGAGCGGCTCGATCAGCTCGCCGTGCGCACCCACGCGCTCGCTGGCCTCGATCACCCGGGCATAGAGCAACTCGGGCAACACGATCTGGCGGTCAAACAGGCGCGGACGGTTCTGGTAGGCGATGCGCAGCGCGTCGCGAAAACCGCGGGTGGTCACCAGCACCGTGGGCTCGCCCTTGCGCTCGAGCAGCGCGTTGGTGGCCACCGTCGTGCCCATCTTGACGCATTGCACCTGCTCGGCCGGGATGGGCGCATGGGCCGGCAGACCGAGCAGGTGGCGGATGCCGGCCACCGCCGCATCGCGGTACTGCTCGGGGTTGTCGCTGAGCAGCTTGTGGGTGAGCAAGGCGCCGTCGGCTCGGCGGGCCACGATATCGGTGAAGGTGCCGCCGCGGTCGATCCAGAACTGCCAGCGGGTTGGGGAGGGGGGTGCGCTCATGGGAAGCCGATGTTAGCGGCAGTATCAGCCGGCCCGGCCCTCAGGGGAATCACCCATCAACCAGGGCGTCTATCTGGCCTACAGTGGCACCTGACCGATGCACCGCAGCAGCGCCCTGCGCTCGATCGACGCTTGCTCGGCTTTTCCCACCCGATGTGCCCACTTCTGGAGTCTTACATGAACCGTCGCACCCTGCCCCTGGTCCTGGCCGCCCTGGCCGGCTTTGCTGGCCTGACCCAAGCCCAAACCAAATGGGATTTGCCCGCCGCCTACCCGGCCACCAACTTCCACTCGGTCAACCTGATTCAGTTCGCAGCCGATGTCGACAAAGCCACTGGC
>JAIXWZ010000044.1 GCA_027491035.1 Comamonadaceae bacterium
CCAATATCGCCCGAGGTGGTCTGCGCATCGAGCGTGTTGATGGCCGTCTCGAGGCCGGTGATGCCCGTGGCCGCGCGCAAGGTGATGCGGTCGCCCACGATGTCCACGCCGTCGTCGACAAAGACTTCGTAAATGCGCCCGCTGTTGGAGGTCAGCGTGACATCGCCCAAAGAGCTCAGTGTGGTGTAGTTGACGGGATTGCCCTGGCTGTCGAGGATGACAGGCTTGTCCAGGACTCCGGTCGCATACACGCCGGCCGAGACCGAGCGCACCATCACATCGCCGGCCGCCGTCACCGTGATGTCGTTGGCATCGGCATTGGAGCGAGAGCGCACGTCAACCAAATCGACTGCGCCGCCTGCGTTGAGGGTGAAGCTGCCGTTGGCCAGCACCACCTCGGCCAGACGCAGGGTCTGGGTGCCCTGCGTGACAAAAACGCTGCCGGCGTGGGTGGTGGCGAGCTTGAGCCCGTTGACCTCGGTGCGCAACGGCTGCACAGATGTACCCAGACCGCCGGCCACCGACAGCTCGAGCTGGTCGGCCTGTATCGGCTTGGTCGGATCCAGGAAGGTCAATGCGCCTTGCACCAGGAAGCTGACATCGCCGCGCCGCACCACGGTGCCGGTGCCGCTGCCAGTGGCAAACTGGCCCACGGTCAAATTGGCCGTGCTGCTTGGCGCGCGCGCCTCGGTGCGCACCAAGATGTCGTTGCGGTCGCTCAGGCCCTTGGCCACCAGATAGCGCGCATCCACGTGGCCGGCGTTGGTGATCGAAATCGCACCATCGAGCGTCTCGGCCTTGGTGACCAGCAGGTTGCCTTCGTTGTGCAGGACGATGGCGCCCACATCGGTCAGGGAGAGGTCCACATCGGCCGTGCGGGTGTTGAGCGTCAAGCCAGTGGCAGCCGTGGCCACCACCTTGCTCGCATTGAGCAGGCCGCTGGGCAGGCTTTGCTGCGTGAGCACATTACTGACTTGGACGCTGCGCGTCATCAGCGTCTGCGTCACACTGCCCTTGAGCGAGGTCAGGGTCAGGGTCTGACCGCTGGCCACGGTCAAGGTGGCATCGCTCATCACGATATCGCCGCCGACAACACCCGTGGTGGCGGTGATGCCGGCCGTGGTGGTCGTGATGCGGGTGTCGGCATCGGCGGTGATATGACCCGATTGCGCATCGCCCTGGCCCGACAGCAGGACCAAGGTCCCTGCCGTGAGCGAGCCCGACAGATTGGCATCGCGTCCGGCCTCGACGGTGACCGTGGTCGTCGCATCGGCGGTGGTAACGCCACCGAGGCGGATGTCCCGATCCGACTCGATGGTCACCGAAGCGGTGGTGGGCGTGGTCGCTGCGTTTTGAACCGCCGCAATCTGGGCCGTGTCATCGACGTCAACCAGCACGCCAGCCCACAGGCTGACCGTCTCGCCCTGCACCGCGGTGGTAATGGGCACGCTCACGCCGCTAACCAGGGTGGTGGCCAGGCTGCGCATGCGCAAGGTGTCGTCGGCCTGCAAGGTCAGCGCCGAAGACGCCTCGATCTTGCCGCTGAGGATGGCACTGCCGCCCGCGCGCACCGTCACGTTGTTGGCGCCAATCGAGGTGTTGGCCTCGCCAAAAGCGCGCGCCGCCGCGGTGTCCGTGGTCACGGTGGTCTTGAGCACCGTCTCGGTCGCGGTGATCGGCCGTGTCTCCCAAACCGTGACGTTTTCCATCGTGACCTTGGGCACCTGCTTGGTCGTCGTCTGCTCCACCGGCAGCTTCTCAAACAAGGCCTTGTCCAGGGTCACCAGCTTGAAGCTTTGCTGCACCCGCTGGTCATAGATCGGCTTCCACTTCGAGGTCCAGGCGTAGGTGTAGTCGGTGTAGTTTTCCTTGATGGTGCGGTCAAGCTCCTTGCGACCATGGACCTCGTAGGTGTTGAACCGCGACCCACCTTTTTTGCCGGAGTTGTCGGTGTGATGCACTGTGCCCAACAAGTCGTCATGGCGGGAGTCGCCCGGATTGCCACTCGGACTGGACCAGTGGCCCATGTTAAAGGTGCCGCTGTTGACGACCTGCTTGTACATGCGCGAGTTGACGGCGTCGTAACTGTTGGCGTTGGTGACAAAGTTACCGCCGTTGTCGATGGTCGTCGAAGTCGAGTAAAAGCGCTCTAAATTCCCGGTCCAATCGCGACCTTGCGGATTTCGGGTCCAACGATCCAGGCGTTCCCAGTCGGTCCAATACTTGTACTGGAAGCCAAACTGGTCATGGACCGTGGTGCTGCTGATTTGCGACAGGCTAAGGGTGTCAAACGTCAGCGCGTCCACATAGGTGTCGAAAGCCTTGATGCGGTCGCTGTAGCGGCCCAGTTGCCAGTCCTCCATCGCGGAGCGAATCGCAGCTGCCGGAGTCGCTTCGTTGGTCGTACCGATGTAGTTGCCACCCGAAAACTGGCCATTGGAGTCGGTATTGAAAGCCACCAGATTGCGGTTGCCGACGGTGTAGTACCACTCAGGGTCACGCGAGAGCGTGCCGTCGCTGGCGCGGGCGTCCAGGTCATAGATCTTGCGGCCCGTGTTGTCCCGGTAGCTGGCCATCCAGGTGGCGCGACCGTCTTCCTTGGGGGCATGAGGCTCGATACCACCTTGGTAGCCTTTGAGGCTGGACGGAACCGAGCCGCTGGTTTCCGGGAAGTAATACCTTGAGGTGATCTGGTCGTAGTAGACCTCGCTGAACTCTTGGTAGCGGCCCACCAACTCGCCCGTGGCGCTTGAGCGCACCGTGGTCCAGGTGCCGGTGGGTGCCTCAAACACATTGCTGTCGTTGAAGGCCGGGGCACCCTGCAGATTGCTTTCGACCGTGGCGCGGTTTTGCTGCAGGAACTGGGCCTGTCCGGTCGACTCCACCCGCAAGATGTCCACATTGGCGCCCTTGGGCATGCGCACATAGCGATCGCGCCAGCCATCGACATCGATGAA
>JAIXWZ010000081.1 GCA_027491035.1 Comamonadaceae bacterium
CCCGTCGCGGCTCAGGACATCCGTATCGGTGGCGTGTACAGCTACACCGGTGGCCTGGGCGCCTTGGGCCCCCGGATTCGCGACGGCAGCCGCCTGGCCATCGATGAAGTCAACCGCGCGGGCGGTGTGCTCAAGGGACAGCGCCTGGCCCTGGTCGATGCCGATGACCAAACCAACCCCCAGGTGGCGGTGGACGTGGCCACCCGTTTGGTCCAGGTGGAAAGGGTTGCCGCCGTGATCGGCGCCATGGCTTCTGGCTCCACCATTCCGGTGGCCAACAGTGTGACCATTCCCAACAACACGGTGCAGATTTCTCCGTCCTCCACCGCGCCGGCCATCTCGGCCCTCAAGGACAACGATTTCGTCTTCCGCACGGCTGTGCCCGATGGCCTGCAAGGCCTGGTGATCGCCCGCGAGGCGCGCGCCCGCTCGATCGACCGCATCGCGATCATGGCCATCAACAGCGCCTATGGCAACGGCCTGATGAATGCCATCCGCGACAATTTCACCCGACTCGGCGGCACGGTCACCAGCGCCAGCAACTTCGAAGGCGACCGCCCGTCTTACCGCTCTGAACTGGCCACCGCTTCTGGTTCGGGCAACCCTCAGGCGCTGGTGGTGGTCGGTTACCCGGCCAACGGCGGCAACACCATCTTGCGGCAGTCCCTTGAGAACGGATTCTTCAAGAGCTTCATCTTGCCCGACGGCATGCGCGACCCGACCGTGGTGCGCGAGATCGGCGCCAAGAACCTGGCCACTTCCTGGGGCACGGCGCCTGCATCGACTGCCGAGGCGAGCTTGCAGGAGCGCTTTCGCACCGCTTACCGGGCCTTCTCCAAAGAAGATCCGACACAGGCTTTCGTGGCAGAGGCCTATGACGCGGCGATGATCATCGCCCTGGCCATTCAGCAGGCCGGCTCGTCGGACCGCACCGCCATCCGCGATGCGCTGCGCCGCGTGACCAATGCCCCCGGTGAGCGCGTCGGGCCTGGCGAGTTTGCCCGCGCCAAGGATCTGATCTCCAAGGGTGTGAAGATCAATTACGAGGGTGCATCTGGCCCGGTTGAGTTCGATGCCAACGGGGACGTTCAGGGCCGTATCGGCATCTGGGTGGTGCGCGACTCGGGAGAGATCGCCACTGAAAAAACCGCTGGTGCCGATCGCTGAGCCTGGCCGGCGAGCAGTCAAACCGCCGCTCCAAGCGGCGGTTTTTTTTGGGTTTTTTCAGGGGTGTGCCCAGCGCGGGTGCCGCAGATGCGCGATTGCACGGCACTGCGCCACTGCAACCCGCAGGCTCGGGTCAAGCCGCTCAGTCGATCCGCTTGGGCGGCTTTTCTCCGAGCAAGCCTTGAGGGCGATAAATCAGCACGAGCTGCAGCGCCAGCCCGATCAGGAACATGCGCAGGAAGGAGGCGCGGGCCTCCAGCGCATCGGGCATGAACCGCGTCAGGAAGTCGGTGAGCGACCAGAGGAACCAGACTCCGAAGGCGCCCAGCAGAGCGCCTCGGTTGTTGCCGCTGCCCCCTGCAATGAGCATGACCCACACCAGGAAGGTCACCATCAGGGGTTCGGCCGTCTCCGGGGCCACGAATCGCAGCAACTGAGCCATCATGGCGCCGCCCAAGCCCATCACCATGGCGCCAAAGACAAAGCTGGCCAGCCTAAAGCGCTCCACATGCTTGCCGGCGGCTGCCGCTGCATTCTCGTTGTCGCGAATGGCGCGCTGCACCCGCCCCCAGGGGGATCGGTGGGCTCGCTCGCACAACCAGTACATGATGCCCACCAGGACCAGCACCACCACCAAAAACGCCACCTCCGACCAGGGTGAGGGCAGAGAGCCGAATAACTTGGGCACATTGGTCATGCCCTGGCTGCCGTTGGTGAGCCACTGTTCGTTGCGCGCCACCATGCGCAAGATCTCGCCGATCCCGATGGTGGCAATGGCCAGGTAGTCGCTGCGCAGGCGCAGGGTTGTCAGGCCGATCAGCCAGGCGACCAGGCCCGCTGCCACTGCAGCAGCAGCCATGCCCACCAGAGTGGGCAATTCAAAGCCGCCCAGATGGGTGGGGGACGCGGGGGTGGTCAGGATTGCGCTCGTATAGGCGCCAACGGTCACGAATCCGGCGATTCCAACATTCATCAGCCCCGTAAAGCCCCAATGCAGATTCAGCCCCAGCGTGAGCAAGGCGTAAATGCCACCCATGGTGAGGATGGCCACCAGATACATGGCATAGCCGGAAAGCACGTCCATCAGAGCACCTGTCCACGAAACAGCCCGGTCGGGCGGAAGATGAGCATGAGCACCATCAAGAAAAAGGCCACACCGACCTTGTAGTCCGGGGTGACCAGGGCCTGACCCCAGAAAATCGGTGCGCTGGCCAGCTCTTCGGCCAGGCCGAGCACCAGGCCGCCAAAGAAAGCGCCATAGGGCTTGCCGATGCCGCCCAGTATGGCCGCGGCGAAAACACCCAGCAGCACATTCCAGCCCATCAAGGGTGACAGTTGGGTGTCCAGCGCCAGCAGCACGCCGGCCACCGCAGCCAGGCCCGCTCCGATGGCCCAGGTCCACAGGATCACACGATCTGCCGGTATGCCGCTGACGCGGGCCAGGTCGGCGTTGTCGCTCATCGCGCGCATGGCCTTGCCGGTGCGGGTGCGCGACAAAAACAGGTGCAGCGCCACCGCCAGCAGGCAGGTGATCAGGACAATCCAGACATGCCGCTCCTGGATGCGCCAGCCCTCCCAGACGATGGGCATCTGGATGCCCTTTTGGTAGACCGCAGTGTCCGGACCCCAAATGAACAAGATGACGGCCCGCACCATCAGCGCGATTCCGAAGCCTGAAATCAGCAGCACAGCCGATGACTGGTTGCGCAAAGGCCGATAGAACAGGCGGTCAATCGCGAAGGCCAGCAGGATGGTCGCCGCGATCGCCACCGGAAGGGCGCTGTAGGCGGAAAAGCCCAGGCCCGTGACCATCACCAGCACCACATAGCCGCTGAAGGTCATGAGGTCGCCGTGCGCAAAGTGGGCAAAGCGCAAGATCCCGTAGAGCATGGACAGGCCGACCGCACCGAGCGCGTAAATGCAGCCGAGCACCAGACCCGGGATGAAGTAGAAATTGATGAACTCCTGCACCTTCAACCTCCGAGGAACATGCGAGCAATTTCCGGGTTGTCGCGCATCGCCGGCCCGGCATCGGTGAATCGGTCCTCGCCGGCCACCAGCACCACGCCGCGGGTGCAGATGCTCAGGGCCTGCTTGGCATTTTGCTCGACCATGAGCACCGCAATCCCCTGGTCATGAATGGCTTGAACGCATTCGAAAATGAGGTCGATGTACTTGGGCGACAGGCCGGCCGTGGGCTCATCGAGCAGCATCAGCTTGGGGTCAACCATGAGGCTGCGGCCCATGGCCACCATCTGGCGCTGCCCGCCCGAGAGCGAGCCGGCGACCGCTCGCCGCTTTTCGGCCAGTGGCGGGAACAGGGTGTACACCCGCTCCAGGGCGGGCCGCCAGTTGTCGCGCCGAACGAAGGCCCCCATCTCGAGGTTCTCCTCGACGGTCAGGGAGGGGAAGACATTTTTTTCCTGCGGAACATAGGACAGCCCCCGGGTCACCAGGCTTTCCGGCTTGGCGTTGGTGATGTCCTGGTTGGCCAGCAGCACCCGGCCCTCGCGCAAACGGACCAGACCGAAGACCGACTTCATCAAGGTCGACTTGCCCGCACCGTTGGGTCCGATGATGACCACCACCTCGTCCTGGCCCACGGTCAGGCTGGCACCATTGAGGATATCGGCCTCGCCATATCCACCGCGTACTTTTTCTACCGACAGCAGCGCCACGATCAGCCCCTTCGGATGGGGCGCAATGACCCCGCACATGCCTGCAACCGGGTCATGCCGCACGCTCCTCTTTGAGCGCCGCACCGCCGAGGTAGGCTTCCTGCACCTGTGAATTGGCACGGATTTGCTGCATCGTTCCTTTCATCAGCACCCGGCCTTCGGCCATCACGTAGATCGGATCGCACAGATCGCCAATGAAATCCATATCGTGTTCGATGACCAGACAGGTGTAGCCTTCCTGATGCAACCGTTTGAGATCGTCACGCAAAGTCGCCAGCAAGGTGCGGTTGACGCCGGCAGCCGGCTCGTCAAGCAGCAGGGTGCGAGCGCCTGACATCATGGCCCGGCCCAGTTCCAGCAGCTTCTTTTGTCCTCCGGAAAGGCCACCTGCGGGCAACTCGGCGACATGGCTCAGGCGCAGAAAGTCAAGCACCTCCCGCGCCTTCTGTCGCACCTTGGCCTCTTCAGAGCGGATGCGGCCCCAGCCAAAAAGACCGGTCAGAAGGTTTTCCCCCGACTGGCCGGGGGGCACCACCAGCAGGTTTTCCAGGACGGTCATGCGCGAGAACTCGTGCGGAATCTGAAAGGTGCGGGCCAGCCCGAGATGAAACAGCTCGTCGGTGCGTCGGCCGGTGACATCTTGGCCGTTCAGCAGGATCTGCCCCGAGCTTGGCGCAAACAAGCCGGCGATCAGGTTAAACAGGGTGGTCTTGCCTGCCCCGTTGGGGCCAATCAGCCCGGTCATGGAGCCTGACTCGACCTGGAGCGAGCAGCCGTCAACGGCCACTACCCCGCCAAAGCGTTTGACAACATTGCGAACCTCGATCACTGCTCCCCCCTGAAAACCCTGAGGCGGCCGATTGGCCCGGGCCGCAAACCCAGGCCGGCGGCCCGATTGCCAACAAGTCCCGAGGCCAGCGGGCTGTGCGCGCCCTGACCGTCTGTTGAAATAGGGCGTAAGGATAGGCAAAAGCAAATCCCCCTGCCCAACCAAGGACGGCGTCCAAAGGCCGCTGGCATCGGGTTGGATCTGGCGCTGGCTGCGATCGGGGTGGACCCGGACGGCTCAGTGGTATGGCTGGCTGCCCCCGCCAGTCCTGCCGCTCACATGAAGAAGTAAAAGTAGACGATGGTCTGCATGCGCCGCAGGCCGTCGGTGCGGCCAATCTGGCGGCCCGAGGCGTCGTAGATGCGCTCGCCTTCGATGCGGCCCATGGCGGTACCCGAGCCGCTGTAGAGGCGCTCACCTTCCACGCGCCCGATCTGGCGGCCCGAGCTGTCGTAAATGCGCTCGCCATCAATGCGCCCGAGCGTTCGGCCCGAGCTGTCGTAAACCGTGTTGCCCTCCAGGCGCCCGATGGACTGGCCCGAGGCATCGTAGTAGCGCTGCGCATCGACGCGGCCGATCGCCCGGCCGCTGCCGTCGTACACCCGCTGCGCTTGCGCCCAGGGGCTAAGGCACAGCAGCAAACAGGTGGCCGCAGCCGCCTGGCGTGCAAGCTTGAGGGCGCGCATGGAAGGACCGCTGCGCCTTTACTCGGCCTTGATGCCCGCGGCCTTGACCACCGGCCCGTAGCGATTGAGGTCGCGCCGGATTTCCTCGCCAAACTTCTCGGGGGTGCCGGGCGTGGCGGCAATGCCGAGCTGGTTCAGGCGCTCGCGCACCTCGGGGTCGGCCAGCACCGCATTGAGCTCGGTGTTGAGCCGCTCGATGATGGGCCGCGGCGTTTTGGCTGGCGCCAAAATGCCCACCCAGGAGCTGACGTCAAAGTCGCTCACACCCGCTTCGATGAAGGTGGGCACATCGGGCAGGGCGCGCGAGCGCTGCAGGCTCGAGACGGCCACAGGGTGGACCTTGCCGCTCTTGACATGCTGCACCGCGCCGGCAATGGCGGTGTAGACCAGCGGGATGTTGCCGCCGATGACATCAATCAGCGCTTGGCCGCCGCCTTTGTAGGGCACATGCACCAGATTGGCCCCGGTGCGTATCTTGAGCAGCTCGCCGGCAATGTGCGGTGTGCCGCCGGTGCCCGAGGTGCCGTAAGACAGTCCGCCGTTTTGTTTTTTGGACAGGTCCAGCACCTCGCGCAGGGTCTTGGCCGGCACGCCGGGGTGTGCGACCAGGATCAGCACCGCATCGCCGATCTTGCCCACGGGCGCAAAGTCGCGCACCGAGTCAAACGGCATCTTGGCAAACACGTGCGGGTTGATGACCAGCGTGCCGTCAAAGCCCAGCACCAGGGTGTAGCCGTCAGGCTCGGCGCTGACGACCATCTGCGCGCCGATATTGCCCGAGGCGCCGGGCTTGTTGTCGACGATCACCTGCTGGCCCAGCCGCTTGGACAGCTGCTCGGCGATCAGCCGACCGCTGGTGTCGGTCACACCACCAGGGGCGAAGGGCACCACCAGCCGTATGGGCTTGTTCGGATAGCCCGATTGGGCCGCCGCTGGTGCGGACAGGCCAGTGAGCGCCGTGCAGGCGATCGCAGCGAGCATGGCCGCGCTTGCGAAGCGGCGTCCCGAGATTTTCTTGTTCATGCTTGAGTCTCCAGAGCAAAGTCAAACGCAAAGGCGGCAGGATAGCCGGTTTTGCATCTCACCGCGGCCGGGGGCCTCTTTTCATCTGGGAGCCGTCCTGTAGCAGCCGCGCCCTCGCGGCGATGGGGCTTTGGAGCAGGCACCGAGGCTCAGTGCAGGCCCCATCGCGCCGAGGGCGGCGCTCCTACAACCCCAAGCTCAGCCCGATCCAAAGGGCCCGTGGCTTTTCTTGTAGGAGCCGCGCCCTCGCGGCGATGGGGCCTGTAATCGTGAGCAGCGCTGCCAAGAGGTCTACAGCGCCCAGGCCAGGTGCTCGTCGACTTGGCCGGTTTCGGTGAGGTTCTTCAGGCGCTTGAGGCGGGTAAAGGGGCGGGCGCCGAAGGTGGCGCTATCCAGGCCGATGCGCGCAAACACATCGTGCAGTTGCTGCGCCCCCTGGCGGGCAGTCCAGCGGCATTCAAAGCCGGGCAGCTGGCGGGCGATTTTGGCAAAGCTGACGCGGTAGCTGCGGTTGTCGGCGCTGGCCGGCCCGAACTGCAGCTGGCAGTTGGGGTAGACGCTGGCCACGATTTGCGCGATGCCGCGCACCTGGTGGTTGTCGGCGTCGTGCCCGACATTGAAGATCTCGTTGTGGATCGCGCTCTTGGGCGCCTCGAGCGTGCACGCAATGGCCTCGCAGATGTCGAGCACATGCACCAGCGGGCGCCAGGGGGAGCCGTCGCTGTTCATCGTGATCTTGCCTGTCGTCGCGGCCAGGCCGCACAGGTTGTTGAGCACGATGTCAAAGCGCATGCGGGGCGAGGCGCCGTAGGCGGTGGCGTTGCGCATGAAGGTGGGCGAGAACTGGCTCGAGGCCAGTGCCGCCACATCGCGCTCGACCAGCAGCTTGCATTGGGCGTAGGCGCTTTGCGGATGGGTGGTGCAGGTTTCGTCGACCGGCGTATCACCTTCTGCGATGCCGTAGACGCTGCAAGAGGACATGTACACGAAGCGCTGCACGCCAGCAGCCTTGGCCATCGCCGCCAGATGCACCGAGCCGCGGTGGTTGATCTCGAAGGTCAGCTCGGGCGAGTTTTCACACAGCGGATCGTTGGACAGCTCGGCCAGGTGCACCACCGCCTCGTAGCCGCGCAGATCGGCCACTTCGACGCGGCGGATGTCCTTGTTGAGCGTCTCGGGCACCTGCGGCACCAGAGCGGTGTCGTTGAAGAGCCAGCCGTCGCGGTAAAAGCCGGTGTCCAGCCCGGTGACCTCGTGGCCGCGGGCGCGCAGGTAGGGCGTGAGCAAGCAGCCGATATAGCCTTCAGATCCGGTGACCAGCAATTTCATGGTGTATCTCTTCAGTGGTGTGGGTGGGTTGGGGAAAGAATCGTTGCATCTGCTCCTGCCAGAGGCGGTCGCACAGACGGCCATCGGGCAGTTCGACGTCTTCAAAACGCAGGACCGTGTCCTGGGCCAGAGGGCGGCGCAGGCGGCAGCCTTCGGCCAGACCGATGGGCAGCAGCTTGTCTTGGCGGGCCAGCGGGGCGTTTTCGGCCAGGCCGTAGGTCATGAAGCCGCCCAGTGCGTCTATGGTCTCGCCGATCTGCAGGTCGCGCTTGGCTGCCGCCACCACTTCGACTCTGGGTGCGTCCATAGGGGCCAATGTGGCGTCGTGAAACAGCACCGCCCGCGCCACCGTATTGGGCACTTCAAAGTGGCACAGGTGGTAGGGCGTGTAGAAGCAGTACAGCGGCCCTTCGCCCAGCTTGTACAGGTGCAGATAGTGGCGCTGCTGTGGATGCTCATGGGTGCCCAGCACGTACACGCCCGGCCCAGGCATCGCGCCGACCACATAGTCGACGATGCCCGGGCCTTCGATCAGGTCACGCAGCGGGTAGAGCCTGCCCACCTCCTGGATGGGCGTGCCGGGCGGTACCGTCGGGCCGTGCATGCCCCTGCGCGCCACGCGCATGCCGGTGCCATTGGCCACGATAGCGTTTTCAAACGAGATCTTGGTGCCATCGGCAAACGAGGTCACCATGTGCGGGTTCTGGCCCCACTGGGCGGCAAAGGCCGCTTGCGTGGCCGGCGTGCGGTAGGGGTCGTGCAGCCCCTTGATGTTGCCGCACAGCACGGGCTTGATGCCGATGCCTTTGACAAATCGGTAGAGGTTCATCATCACGCCGGGCTGGTCGCCGTCGGCGCTGGTCAGGATCACGCCGGCGCGGTCGGCGTAGGTCTTGAGGATGGGGCCGAGCGTGCCGTCAAGTTCGGCGTTCATCAGCACCACATGCTTGCCGTGGGCGATGGCGCGCATCGTCACGCGGGCCGCATACTCGATCGTGCCGGTGACCTCGACGATGGCGTCGATGCCGTCTGCGCTGCACAGTGCCAGCGCGTCTTCGGTCACCGCTGGCTGCCCTTGGGCAATGGCCTGCTCCAACTTGGCCGGGCTGTCGGCGGTGATGACACCCGTGATGCCAGCTTGCTCATAAGCTTGGCGAGCCGAATGCAGATGCCGATTGGCAATGGCTGCCACCCGCATGCCCGGAACTGACAAGGCCACCTGCAAAGCAATGCCCTTGGCCATGAAGCCTGCGCCCACCAGGCCGATGCGGATCGGCCGGCCCTCTTGCTGGCGGCGCGCCAGTGCGGTATCGACGAGGATCATGCGCTCACCGCCGTCATCTCGTAGGCCGGCCAGGTGGCGTCTTTGCTCGAGAGCTGCCGGATCGCCACCGGCCATTCGATGCCGAAGGTGGGGTCGTCGTAGCGCAGGCCGCGCTCAGCCCCGGGTGCGTAAAAGTTCGAGACCTGGTAGCTCACCGCCACGTCATCGGTGAGCGTGACAAAGCCGTGGGCAAAGCCACGAGGCACCAGCAGCATGCGGCCGTTGCCTTCGCTCAGCTCAACGCCCAGCCATTGGCCGCAGGTGGGTGAGTCGGGGCGCAGATCGACGATGGCATCCCAGATCGCGCCGTGCTCGCAGCGCACCAGCTTGTCCTCGCCATGCGGCGCCACTTGGTAATGCATGCCGCGCAGGGTGCCGGCGCGGCGCGTGAGCGAGCGGTTGGTCTGCACCAGGTGATGGGGCAGGGCGGCTTGCGAAAACTCTCGCTCGCAATAGACGCGGGCGAACCAGCCGCGCTCGTCCTCGCGGCGTTCGGGCTCGATCAGTGCCGCCCCGGGCAGGCGGGTGGGTTGGATGTGCATGATTGCTCCTCAAGGGTTGTGGTTCGGGCTCACCAGCGGCGCCAAGGCGCTTGACCGGCATTCCAGAGTGATTCGAGCGTTTGCTTGTCGCGAAGCGTGTCCATCGGCTGCCAAAAGCCTTCGTGCCGAAAGGCGGCCAGCTGACCGCGCTCGGCCAGCTGCTCCATTGGCTCGCGCTCCCACACCGTCTCATCGCCCGCAACCAGATCGAGTGCCTGCGGCTCGAGCACAAAAAAGCCGCCGTTGATCCAGGCGCCGTCGCCGTTGGGTTTTTCCTTGAAGCTGGGCACCCGAGGCTCCTGCCCTGACAAGGTGAAGGCGCCAAAGCGCCCCGGGGGCTGCACGGCGGTGACCGTGGCCAGCGTGCCCTGGCTGCGGTGAAAGGCAATGAGTGCGCCGATGTCGACATCGCCCACGCCGTCGCCGTAGGTGCAGCAAAAGGTCTGGCCGTCCAGGTAGGCGGCGGCGCGCTTGAGACGCCCGCCCGTCATGGTGTCCAAGCCGGTGTCGACCAGGGTCACCCGCCAGGGCTCGCTGCGCGCGCGCAGCACCGTCGTGCAGTCGGTGCGCATGTCAAAGCGCACATCGGCGCTGTCCAGGCCGTAGTCGCGAAAAAACTGCTTGATGACATGGCCTTTGTAGCCGCAGCAGATGATGAAGTCGTCCAGGCCATGGGCCATATAGCTCTTCATGATGTGCCACAAAATCGGCTTGCCACCGATTTCCACCATGGGCTTGGGGCGCACGCTGCTTTCTTCACTGATGCGCGTGCCCAGGCCGCCGGCCAGGATGACCACTTGCATCGACTGCTCGGGCCGCTCGGGCCGGCTCTGGGTCAGCCCATGCTCGGCCTGCGGCGCGGTGCGCTGGGGGGTGTCGGTGGGCGCTCTCACGCGGCCAACCCGCTCAGAGCCGGGCCATGGGCCACGCCGACCAGATCGCGCAGCACCTGCTGGCGCACCGCCGCCTGAGGCTCGACGGGGAATTTGCGGGCGAACCAGGCGCTCGACTGGCGCAGCGCATTGAGGTGCTCGGTGGTGAACAGGCCAGGATGCGCGCCGTCGAAGCGCTGCACCCGGTGGTTCATCGGCCCGCGCCGCACGCCCAGGTGCATCAGCAGGCTGGGCAGCAAAAACTCCTCGGCGATGTGCATGCGTGCGAAATGCTCGCGCAGCCCCGCACGCCCATAGGCCCGCACCAGCGCCTCGATCACCGGGCGCCGCGCGCCGAACCAGACGCTGCCGTAATGCAGTGGCAGCCGGCGGCCTGCAACGCGCGGTACCAGGGCCAGTTGGGCCATGGCCTGCAGCGGCCAGCCAGCCGGGCGCGCCCACGGCGAGCTCGAGCGGCCGGTGCGCAGCCAGATGCCGGCCTGCTCGCGCCGGCCCTGGCTGTCGCCGTAATAGACGGCCACCAGCCGGCGCGCCAGGCGATGCGCCAGGCTGCCTTCGCAGGTCCAGGCGCGATAGCCGACCGACAGACGCGCATCGCCGTCGCGGCGCAGGTCGATGGCCTCAAAGTGGGCGTCGTGGGGGCCGCTGACATAGCGCTCGAATTGGGCCAGGGGCTTGATGGGCAGGCAACTGGGGCTGAGCAGTTGCAGGTAGTCGAAGTCGAGCTGGCGCAGCGCATGCTGCAGGCCCTTGAAGATGCCGTCGACAAAGCCGAACTGGGCCCAGCCGGTGCGCACCGGGTCACTGACAAATTGCACATTGGGCGCTTGCAGCGTGAAGTCGGGCGTTTGGCTGAAATCGTGGTGCACCAGCACCGGGTGCGGCGCCAGGGCCTGGGCAAGCTGCTCGACCGTGGCGCTGGGGGCCACGGCCGACATCAGCAAAAAAACAATGCGCGGACTTGGGCGCTGAGGTGGTGCTCTAAGGCGATGCGTGAAGGATTCAAAGGTGGGCGCTGGCGCCATGGTGTTGCCCTGCATGTTCACGAGTTGATGGGCCCATTCTGCGCAGGCCGCGCCATCGATTCAATGGCCTTGCGCGTGATCGCGCCGCATGTTGACGCGCCGCTGGCTTGCCGTCCTACCGCGCGCTGTAGGGCGCTGGCTCGGCAGGGCTGTGGTCCCGTACGCAAGGTGCAGTTGAGGCCCGTGCGGCCAGCGTTTGCTCCCACTGCCAAGCATGGGCCATGAGGGTGTGCAGGTCGCTGTGCCGCGGTTGCCAGCCCAGGGCTTGGCGGGCCAGGCGGGCATCGGCCACCAGGCGGGCAGGATCGCCCGGGCGGCGCGGGCCGCCTTGCACCGCGATCGTGCGGCCGCTGACCTGCTGGGCCGCTGCGATCACCTCGGCCACCGAATAGCCCTGGCCGTGGCCCAGGTTGTAGGCCTGTGACGGGCCCCCGTCCAGCAGGCTTTGCAGCGCCAGCCAATGGGCCTGGCACAGGTCGCTGACATGCACATAGTCGCGGATGCAGGTGCCATCGGGCGTGTCGTAGTCGGCCCCGTGCACCGCAATATGTGCCCGCCGCCCCGAGGCGGCTTGCAGCACCAAGGGGATCAGGTGGGTTTCAGGCTGGTGGCACTCGCCAATGCGGCCCAATGGGTCGGCCCCGGCCGCATTGAAGTAGCGCAGGCAGATTGAGCGCAGCCCATAGGCGCGGTCGCAGTCGGCCAGAATCTGCTCGACCATGCGCTTGCTCTGGCCGTAGGGGTTGATCGGCGCTTGCGGATGCGACTCATCGATCGGGCTGCGCAGCGGTTGACCGAAGGTCGCCGCGGTCGATGAAAACACCAGCCGCAAGACGCCATGCCGCCGCATGGCCTCCAGCAGCGTCAGCGTCGCTTGCACGTTGTTGCGGTAGTACTCCAGGGGATGGGCCAGTGAGGCGGCCACTTCAATGCGCGCTGCAAAGTGCATGACCGCATCGAAGCGATGGGCCGCAAACAGTCGATCGAGCAAGGCCGCATCGCCCACGTCGCCTGCTATCAGCGTGCCCCAGTGCACGGCGCTGGCATGGCCGCTGGAGAGGTCGTCCAAGGTGGTGGCCCGCCAGCGCGCCTGCGCCAGGCGCAGCAGCATGTGCGAGCCGATGTAGCCGGCCCCGCCGATGAGCAGGATGTGGGGGGAGTCGGTTGGGGCTGAGCGCAGGTCGGTCAAGGCGGCATGTCCTTGGGCGCCGGCCGCAGCCTCGTGGCGCCTTTGAGGTGGATGCGCAAGGTGGGCGCTGTGTGGCCCCGGATGACTCTTTGCGCTGACTTTGAGCTTAGGACTGGCGTGCGGGCGCGCGTGTCGGCAAATGCCGCTGCAAGGCCTCGGCCACCGGCTTGAAGGCCGCTGCGCTGCGGGTTTGCCCGCGCTTGATGCGGCGCGGTCGGCTCGATATGATCGTCTCTGTAATGAATCATTGATTCATAAGTGAAACAGTCTCTCGTCTTTGGCGCTCGTCTTTAGCGCTCGTCTTTAGCGCCCGTCCTCAGTTTGCTCGATCACGCACTCGATCCCTCAGTCCATGAGCCTGCCCCCGCCTGCCATCGAGTTCATCGGCGTTGAAAAGCGCTTTGCTGCCCGCGGCCGCTCGGCCGAGGTGCTGGCCGCGCGCGACATCCATTTCGCCATCGCCGGCGGCGAGGTGGTGTCCATCATTGGCCCCTCGGGCTGTGGCAAAAGCACCTTGCTCAATATGGGCGCGGGCCTGGCTCGGCCCTCGGCCGGGCAGGTGCGCGTGAGCGGCCAGGCGGTGACCGGCCCGAACAAGCATGTGGCCTTCATGCTGCAAAAAGACCTGCTCATGCCTTGGCGCACCATTGCAGAGAACGTCGAGTTCGGGCTGGAGTTGCGGGCGGTGCCGGCGGCGCAGCGCCGTGCGGTGTCACAGCGCCTGCTGCAGCAGTGCCATCTGCAAGGCTTTGAGCGCCACTACCCCAATCAGCTCTCGGGCGGCATGCGCCAGCGCGCGGCCATGGCGCGCACCCTGGCGGTCGATCCCCTGGTGCTGCTGATGGACGAGCCGTTTTCTGCGCTCGATGCGCAGACCAAGATGATCTTGCAGCAAGACCTGGCCCAGACGGTGGCCCGTGAGGGCAAGACGGTGCTGTTCATCACGCACGACCTGACCGAGGCGGCCGCCCTGTCCGACCGCATTTTGGTCATGAGCGAGCGCCCGGGCACCATCGTGCAAGAAATCGTGGTCGACATGCCCGATCGCCACAACCCAATGCAGCGGCGCAAGCTGCCGCGGCTGTCGCAGCTGGTCAACGAGCTGATGAGCTTGCTCAAGCTCGACGCCCAGTCCGAAGTTCATTGATGTGTTTGTCTGTTTAACCAAGGAGAGCGCCATGAAGACTGTTTGCATCCCCCGCCGGCTGGCCTGCGTGTTGGCCGCAGCCGTGCTCGCGCCCCTGGGCGCCCAGGCCCAGGCTCTGCAAGAGGTGACCTACCTGCTGCCCGCGCCGGCCACCTTGCCCGCCTTCGGACCCTGGATGCTGGCGCAGGCCAAGGGCTACTACAAGGCCGAGGGGCTGGATGTGAAGTTCGTCGCCGCCCGCGGCGGTGTCGATGTGGCCAAGCAGGTCGGCGCTGGCAATGCGGTCATTGGCGGGGCCATCGGTGACACGCCCATCATCGCGCGCGCCCAGGGCATTCCGGTCAAGGCGGTGGCCGTGCTTGGCGCCGGCTCGCTGATGCAGCTGGTGAGCCACAAGGAGGAGCGCATCGAGAGTCCGCGCGAGCTCAAGGGCAAGACCGTCACCGTGCTCGCCTACACCGACACCACCTACTACGCGCTGCTGGGCATGCTCAGCAAGGTGGGCCTGACCAAGAACGATGTCAACATCCAGGCCGCAGGGCCTGCCGGCGTGTGGCAGCAGTTTGCCGCCAAGAAGGCGGTGGCCATGGCGGGCGTGCCCGACTGGACGGTGATGGTGATGGACGCGGGCGCCCAGGTCGACATCTTGCCGGCCGATGTGTACTTCAAGAGCATGGCGCAGGCCATCTTGGCCTCCGATGAGACCATTCAGAAGAACCCGCAGCTGATCCAAAAGCTCGTGCGTGCCACGCTCAAGGGCATGAGGGACATCATGGCCAACCCCAAGGAGGCCGCTGCGGTTTATGTCAAGCATGTGCCGGCCCACCAGGGCAAGGAGGCCAGCATGCAAAAGACCTTCGAGATGTTCAACCAGTATGTGTATGCCAAGCAGAAGGTGCCCGGCACGATGGACGAGGCGCGGCTGGCCGAGCTGCAAAAGTTCTATGTGAGCAACGGCGTGGTGCCCAAGGAGGTGCCGGTCAAGGAGCTTTACACCAATCAGTTCGTGGGCAAGTGAGCCAAGCCGCTGAGGGACACCAGAGGTCATGACCCGGGACAAGCTCGTCACCTATGGCTGGAGTCTGGCCGTGCTGCTGGTCTTTGGTCTGGCTTGGGAGCTGCTGCCGGCCTGGCTGGGGGTGCCGGCTTTCGTGCTGCCGCCGCCAAGCCGGGTGTGGGAGGAGTTCGTGCGCCTGTGGAGTGCCGAGCGGCTGCTCTGGCATGCCGGCATCACCGCCTTCGAGGTGGTGGTGGGCTTTTTGCTGGGCTCCTTTCTGGGCGCGGCCATGGGTTACGCCCTGGGTATGTCGCCGCGGGTCGAGGCGGTGCTTTCGCCTTACCTGCTGGCTTTGCAGATCGCGCCCAAGGTGGCTTTTGCGCCCTTGTTTGTCATGTGGCTGGGCTACACCATCTATCCCAAGATACTGGTGGCCATCTTGATCGTGTTCTTTCCGGTGCTCATCAACGTGCTGTCGGCCATGCGCACCATGGATGGCGACCTGATCAATCTGGCCCGCTCCTTCTCGGCCACGCGCTGGCAGGTGTTTCGCATGGTCGAGTTTCCGACCACTTTGCCGCCGCTGTTTTCGGGCTTGCGCATCGCCAGCACGCTGGCGGTCATTGGTGTGGTGGTGGGCGAGTTGGTCGGGGGCAATATGGGTCTGGGCTATCTCCTGGTCTTCTTCGAGGGCCAGGGCAACACGGCCGGTGTGTTTGGCGTGATTGGGGCGCTCACCGTCATCGGCATCCTGGCCTATTACGCGGTGGTGCTGGCCGAGGCGCGGGTGCTGCACTACCTCAGCAGCGCCGAGCGCTCGTCCATGTGAGGCTGCAAGCCATGAATCCATCTCTTGAACCGCCGATTGCTCTGCAGGGCCACAAGGTGCTCGTCACGGGTTCGGCCCGCGGCTTGGGCGAGAGTTTCGTGCGCGCGCTGGTGCAAGCCGGCGCCCGGGTGGCCATCAGCGATGTGCTGCACGAGCGCGGCCAGGCGCTGGCGCGCGAACTGGGCGAGCGCACCTGCTACGTGCCCATGGACTTGCTCGATCCGCAGGCCATTGAGGCGGGTGTGGCCCAGGCGGCGCAGGCTCTGGGTGGCCTGGACGGACTGATCAACAACGCTGCGGTGACCAACTCGGGCGGGAAGTATTTCAACGAAATTGAAATCGACACCTGGGACCGGGTCATGCAGGTCAATGTGCGCGGCACCTGGCTGGTCACCCGCGCGGCCCATCCCCACCTCAAGGCCAGTGGCCGCGGCCGGGTGGTCAATCTCGCATCGGACACCGCTTTGTGGGGCGCGCCTCGTCTGCTGGCCTATGTGGCCAGCAAGGGAGCGGTGATGGCCATGACCCATGCGCTGGCGCGTGAGTTCGGACCCGATGAGATCACCGTCAACGCCATCGCACCGGGCCTGACCCTGGTGGAGGCCACCGAGTATGTGCCGCCGCAGCGGCACCAGCACTATTTGGACGGGCGCGCGATTGCGCGCCCCCAGCTGCCCGCCGATGTCGATGCGGCGGCCTTGTTTCTGCTCAGCCCAGCCAGCGGCTTCATCACCGGACAGGTGTTGCCGGTCAATGGCGGCTTCGTGATGAATTGAAC
>JAIXWZ010000117.1 GCA_027491035.1 Comamonadaceae bacterium
GCAGCGCCGCCGCGGGCGCTTTATGATGGCCGGTTACCCTGGCGAGCCCTTTTTGATGAACACTCCTGCCGACAGCAAGTACCTGGCCCAGGTTTTGGGGGCGCAGCGCATCAGCGTGCGGGGTGCGCGCACGCACAATCTCAAGAACATCGACCTTGATATTCCGCGCAACCAGTTGGTGGTCATCACCGGCTTGTCGGGCTCGGGCAAGTCGTCGTTGGCGTTTGACACGCTCTATGCCGAAGGCCAGCGCCGTTACGTCGAGAGTTTGTCGACTTATGCGCGGCAGTTTTTGCAGCTCATGGACAAGCCCGATGTCGACCTGATCGAGGGCCTGTCGCCGGCCATTGCGATCGAGCAAAAGGCGGCCTCGCACAACCCGCGCTCGACGGTGGGCACTGTCACCGAGATTCACGACTACCTGCGCCTGCTGTTTGCCCGCGCCGGCACGCCCTACTGCCCCGATCACGATATGCCACTGCAGGCGCAAAGCGTCAGCGAGATGGTCGATGCGGTGCTGCGCTGGCCTGCCGGCACGCGGCTGATGATCCTCGCGCCGGTGGCGCGCGAGAAAAAAGGCGAGTTCGCTCAGGTGTTCGAGCAGATGCGTGCGCGCGGCTATGTGCGCTTTCGCGTGGACGGCCAGATCGTCGAAGCCGACAGCCTGCCCGCCTTGAAAAAAGCCGAGAAGCACAACATTGACGTGGTGATTGACCGGCTCAAGGTGCGCGAAGCCGACGCGGCCGCCGATACGGACGCACAGGAAGATGCCCGAGCGCCCAGCCCGCGCGATGCGCAGCGCCAGCGGCTGGCCGAAAGCTTCGAGGCCGCGCTCGCGCTGGCTGAGGGCAAGGCGGTGGCGCTTGACCTCGACGCCGCGCCCGGCCAGGGCGAGCACCTGTTCAGTGCCAAGTTTGCTTGCCCCGTGTGCGACTACGCGCTGGCCGACATGGAGCCGCGCCTGTTTTCCTTTAACTCGCCCGTGGGCGCCTGCCCCAGCTGCGACGGCCTGGGGCAGCGCGACTTTTTCGACCCCGCCCGTGTGGTGGCCTTCCCATCGCTGAGCCTGGCCAGCGGCGCCATCAAAGGCTGGGACCGGCGCAACGCGCACTATTTCGAGCTGCTCGAAAGCCTGGCCCGCCATTACCGCTTTGACCTCGAGCAGCCCTTCGAAGACCTGCCCGCGCCGGTGCGCCAGGTGCTGCTCTACGGCTCGGGCGAGGAGGGCATCCGCTTCACCTACGCCACTGAAGCCGGTCAGGGCGGCGGCCGCAAGGTGAGCAAGAAGCATCCGTTTGAGGGGATCGTTCCCAACTTCGAGCGGCGCTGGCAGCAGACCGATTCGCCCATCGTGCGCGAAGACCTGGCGCGCTACCGCAGCACCCAGCCCTGCCCCGACTGCCAAGGCACGCGCTTGCGCCGTGAGGCCCGGCATGTTTACCTGGTCAACCCGCACGACGGCAGCCGCAAAGCCATCTACGACATCGGCCACGCCACCTTGCGCGAGAGCCACCATTACTTTGAGTCGCTGCAGATGCAAGGGGCCAAGGCCGAGATCGCCAGCAAGGTGGTGCGCGAGATCGGCCTGCGCCTGAAGTTCCTTAACGACGTGGGGCTCAATTACCTGAGCCTGGAGCGCAGCGCCGAGACGCTCTCGGGCGGCGAGTCGCAGCGCATCCGCCTGGCCAGCCAGATCGGCTCGGGCCTGACCGGCGTCATGTACGTGCTCGACGAGCCCAGCATCGGGCTGCACCAGCGCGACAACGACCGGCTCATTGCCACGCTCAAACACCTGCGCGACATCGGCAACAGCGTGCTGGTGGTCGAGCACGATGAAGACATGATCCGCGCCGCCGACCATGTGATTGACCTGGGCCCCGGCGCCGGTGTGCACGGCGGGCGCGTGATCGCCCAGGGCACGAGCGCGCAAGTGGCCGCCGATCCGGCCTCGCTCACCGGCCAATACCTCTCGGGCGCCCGCTCGATTGCGGTGCCCAAGCGGCGCACGCCGCGCCTGCCCGAGCCCGGGGCCAAGAAGACGCAGGCCGTGCAAGCCTTAAAGCTCACCGGCGCCAGCGGCCACAACCTCAAAGATGTGACGGTCGAGTTTCCGGTGGGCCTGCTGACCTGCGTGACCGGTGTGTCGGGCTCGGGCAAGTCCACGCTGGTCAACGACACGCTGTATGCGGCCGTGGCGCGGCATCTGTACCGCGCGCACGAAGAGCCGGCGCCCTACCAAGACATTGAGGGCCTTGAGCACTTCGACAAGGTCATCAACGTCGACCAGTCGCCCATCGGCCGCACGCCGCGCAGCAACCCGGCCACCTACACCGGCCTGTTCACGCCCATCCGCGAGCTCATGGCCGAGATGAACGCGGCCAAGGAGCGCGGCTACGGGCCGGGGCGTTTTTCCTTTAACGTGGCCGGCGGGCGCTGCGAAGCCTGCCAGGGCGACGGCATGGTCAAGGTCGAGATGCACTTTTTGCCCGACGTCTACGTGCCCTGCGATGTGTGCCACGGCCGGCGCTACAACCGCGAGACGCTGGAGATCGCCTACAAGGGCAAGAACATTGCCCAGATTCTTGATCTGACGGTTGAGGCGGCGGCCGAGTTCTTTAGCGCCCAGCCGGTGATCTCGCGCAAGCTGCAGACCTTGCTCGATGTGGGGCTGAGCTACCTCAAGCTCGGTCAGGCGGCCACCACGCTGTCGGGCGGCGAAGCCCAGCGCGTCAAGCTCGCGCTCGAGCTGTCCAAGCGCGACACCGGCCGCACGCTCTACGTGCTCGACGAGCCCACCACCGGCCTGCACTTTGCCGACATCGCGTTGCTGCTCAAGGTGCTGCACCAACTGCGCGATGCGGGCAACACCATAGTGGTGATCGAGCACAACCTGGACGTCATCAAGACCGCCGACTGGCTCATCGACATGGGCCCCGAAGGCGGCGCAGGCGGCGGCACCGTGTTGGGCGAAGGCACCCCCGAACAATTGGCCAAAAACAAGGCCAGTTTCACCGGGCACTATTTGGCACGGATGCTTGGGTGACAGGCTGAAGGGGTCATTGGTGTAAAAACGCTTTTTTAAGGAGCGC
>JAIXWZ010000103.1 GCA_027491035.1 Comamonadaceae bacterium
TACCGCGCCGCCATGGATGCCGGCCGTCACACGGTCGATCCGGTGCTCACCAACTTCAAGAGCAAGTTCGCGGTGGACTGGTCGCCCTTCCTGGGCAAGAAATGGACCGATGCGGCCGATACCGCCATTCCGATGGCCGAGTGGAAGCGTCTGGCTGAAAAGATCACCACGATTCCGGCCAGCGTAACCCCACACCAACTGGTCAAGAAGGTGTACGACGACCGCGCGGCCATGGGGCGCGGCGAGATCAATGTCGACTGGGGCATGGGCGAGCACATGGCTTTTGCGTCGCTGGTGGCCAGCGGCTTCCCGGTGCGCTTGTCCGGCGAAGACAGCGGCCGCGGCACCTTCACCCACCGGCATGCGGTCATTCACGATCAGAACCGCGAGAAATGGGACACCGGCACGTATGTGCCGCTGCAAAACGTGGCTGAGAACCAGGCGCCGTTTGTGGTCATCGACTCCATTTTGTCAGAGGA
The DNA here is from genome assembly GCA_027491035.1 of Comamonadaceae bacterium. GTDB lineage: Bacteria > Pseudomonadota > Gammaproteobacteria > Burkholderiales > Burkholderiaceae_C > Polaromonas. The sequence continues at coordinate 480 of JAIXWZ010000103.1, forward strand.
GGCGGTGCTGGCCTATGAGTACGGCTATGCGTCCAACGATCCCAACACCTTGGTCATTTGGGAGGCGCAGTTTGGTGATTTTGCCAACGGCGCCCAGGTCGTAATCGACCAGTTCATCGCCTCCGGCGAGGTCAAGTGGGGCCGTGTCAACGGCATCACGCTGATGCTGCCGCACGGCTACGAGGGGCAGGGCCCGGAGCACAGCTCGGCGCGCGTCGAGCGCTTCATGCAGCTGGCGGCCGACACCAATATGCAGATCGTGCAGCCCACCACGGCCAGCCAGATCTTCCATGCGCTGCGCCGCCAGATGGTGCGCAACCTGCGCAAGCCCCTGGTGATCTTCACGCCCAAATCGCTGCTGCGCAACAAGGATGCCACCAGCCCGATCTCCGAGTTCACCAAGGGCGGCTTTCAGACCGTCATCGGCGAGACCCGGGAGATCAAGGCCGAGAAGGTCAAGCGTGTCATCGTCTGCTCAGGCAAGGTCTACTTTGACCTGGTCAAAAAGCGCGAGGACAAGGGCGCCGACGATGTGGCCATTGTGCGCATCGAGCAGCTCTATCCCTTCCCCCACAAGGCTTTTGGTGCCGAGCTCAAGAAGTATCCCAATGCCACCGACATCGTCTGGTGCCAGGACGAGCCGCAAAACCAGGGCGCCTGGTTCTTCATCCAGCACAACCTGCATGAAAACATGAGCGAGGGCCAGCGCCTGGGCTATGCCGGGCGTGCTGCCTCGGCCTCGCCGGCTGTGGGCTATTCCCACCTGCACCAGGACCAGCAAAAGGCACTCATTGAGGCGGCCTTCGGCAAGCTCAAGGGCTTCGTGCTGTCCAAGTGACGCTGCAAGCCTTCCCCACAAACCGCGTTCCACAACCGACGAGATTTATTCATGGCAATCGTAGAAGTAAAAGTTCCGCAGCTGTCTGAATCCGTGGCCGAAGCCACGCTGCTGCAATGGAAAAAGAAGGCCGGGCAGGCCGTGGCCGCCGACGAAATCCTGATCGACATCGAAACCGACAAGGTGGTGATGGAGGTGCCCGCGCCGGCCGCTGGCGTGCTGGTCGAGTTGCTGGTCGGCGACGGCGGCACGGTGGTGGCGCAGCAGCTGATCGCCCGCATCGACACCGCAGCCGTTGCCGGCGCTGCCGCGCCAGCAGCCGCTCCTGCCGCTGCACCGGCGGCTGCACCTGCCGCGGCGGCTGCGTCGAACGCGATGGCCGGCGTGGCCATGCCGGCAGCGGCCAAGCTGATGGCCGACAACCAACTGTCGGCCGGATCGGTGGCCGGCTCGGGCCGTGACGGTCGCGTCACCAAGGGCGACGTGCTCGGTGCAGTGGCGACGCGCTCGGCAGCGCCGGTGGCCTCGTCGATTCCCACGGGCGCGCCGACCACGGCGCTGCCCCAGGTGGCCGGCCCCAGCGTCGATCTGGGTCAGCGCCCCGAGCAGCGCGTGCCCATGACGCGCCTGCGTGCGCGCATTGCCGAGCGGCTGCTGCAGTCGCAGGCCACCAATGCCATCTTGACCACCTTCAACGAGGTCAACATGGCGCCGGTGATGGAAATGCGCAAGCGGTTCCAGGAGAAATTCGAGAAGGAGCATGGCGTCAAGATTGGCTTCATGAGCTTTTTCGTCAAGGCTGCGGTGCACGCGCTCAAGAAGTACCCGGTGCTCAACGCGTCGGTCGACGGCAACGACATCGTCTACCACGGCTACTTTGACATCGGCATTGCGGTTGGATCGCCGCGCGGCCTGGTTGTGCCCATCTTGCGCAATGCCGATCAGATGAGCTTTGCCGAGATCGAAAAGAAGATCGCCGAATACGGTGCCAAGGCGCGAGACGGCAAGCTCGGCATCGAAGAGATGACGGGCGGCACCTTCTCGATCTCCAACGGCGGCACCTTTGGCTCCATGCTCAGCACGCCCATCATCAACCCACCGCAGTCGGCCATCCTGGGCGTGCACGCCACCAAGGACCGCGCAGTGGTGGAAAACGGGCAGATCGTGATCCGGCCGATGAACTACTTGGCCATGAGCTATGACCACCGCATCATCGACGGGCGCGAGGCGGTGCTCGGTCTGGTGGCGATGAAAGAGGCGCTGGAAGACCCCGCTCGCCTGCTTTTTGACATCTGATCGCCCTTCTCCCTCCCCCTATGGGGGAGGGCAGGGTGGGGGCAAGCGGCCTTGCGAGATGCCCCCACCCCATCCCTCCCCCAGCGGGGGAGGGGCAATATCAACGAAAGCACATCATGAGCAAATCATTCGACGTTGTCGTCATCGGCGCCGGCCCCGGCGGCTACATCGCCGCCATTCGCGCGGCGCAGCTGGGCATGAACGTGGCCTGCATCGACGATTGGAAAAACGCGGCCGGCGGCCCTGCACCGGGGGGTACCTGTACCAACGTGGGATGCATCCCTTCTAAGGCGCTGCTGCAGTCGTCCGAACATTTCGAGCATGCCAAGCACCACTTTGCCGACCATGGCATCACCGCCAAGGACGTACAAATTGACGTGGCCAAGATGCTCGGTCGCAAGGACACGGTGGTCAAGCAGAACAACGATGGCATCTTGTACCTGTTCAAGAAGAACAAGATCAGCTTTTTCCACGGCCGCGGCTCGTTCTTGAAGGCCGTTGACGCAGGCTATGAGATCCAGGTTGCGGGCAAGACCGAGGAGGTCCTGGTGGCCCGGCAGGTCATCGTGGCCACGGGTTCGAGCGCCCGCACGCTGCCCGGCGTGCCTTTCGACGAGGAGACCGTGCTGTCCAACGACGGGGCGCTGCGCATCGGCAGCACGCCCAAGAAGCTGGTGCTCATTGGTTCGGGTGTGATCGGCCTGGAGATGGGCTCGGTCTGGCGTCGCCTCGGCTCTGAAGTCACCATCCTCGAAGGACTGCCGACCTTCTTGGGCGCGGTCGATGAGCAGATCGCCAAGGAGGCGAAGAAGGCTTTTGACAAGCAGGGCCTGAAGATCGAGCTTGGCGTCAAGGTGGGCGAGATCAAGACCTCCAAGAAGGGCGTATCGGTGGCCTACACCAGCGCCAAGGGCGATGCAGTGACGCTGGAGGCCGACAAGCTGATCGTTTCGATCGGCCGCGTGCCCAACACCCACGGCCTCAATGCCGAGGCGGTGGGCCTCAAGCTCGATGAGCGCGGCGCCATCGTGGTCGACGCCGACTGCAAGGCCAGCTTGCCCGGCGTGTGGGCGGTGGGTGATGTGGTGCGTGGCCCCATGCTCGCGCACAAGGCCGAAGAAGAGGGCGTGGCCGTGGCCGAGCGCATCGCCGGTCAGCACGGGCATGTGAACTTCAACACCATCCCCTGGGTCATCTACACCAGCCCCGAGATCGCCTGGGTGGGCCGCACCGAGCAGCAGCTCAAAGCCGATGGCGTGGCCTACAAGGCTGGCACCTTCCCCTTCCTGGCCAATGGCCGCGCCCGTGCGCTGGGCGACACCACCGGCATGGTCAAGTTCTTGGCTGACGCCATCACGGACGAGATCCTGGGCGTGCACATCGTCGGGCCGCAGGCCAGCGAGCTCATTGCCGAGGCGGTGGTGGCGATGGAATTTCGCGCCAGCGCTGAAGACATCGCCCGCATCTGCCATGCCCACCCGTCCCTGTCCGAGGCGACCAAAGAGGCGGCCCTGGCGGTGGACAAGCGCACGCTGAACTTCTAAGCGCGCCCTGCGAAGCTGGCCTGCGCAGGCCAGCCGGCAGGCGCGACCTGACGGGTATGAGACCCCGCTGCCCAGTTTCCCAAGGGTTTGCGGGTAAAGTGCGCGGTCGGGGCTGGGCCTTCGAGCTTTTTACTTGAACGAACTGCAAGATGTCTGTCCGCACCGCCTACGAAGCCGAACTGCGCGCCCGGGGTTACCAAAGTGACCCGGCCCAACTGCGTGCGGTGGCCGCGCTCGAGCGCTGCGCCGGGCAGTGGGCCGATTACAAGGCCAAGCGCTCCAATGCCTTCAAAAAGCTGATCAGCCATCCGCCCATTCCCTTAGGTGTGTATTTGTATGGAGGGGTGGGACGCGGCAAGAGCTTTTTGATGGATTGCTTCTATCAGGTGGTCCCCATTCGGCGCAAGACGCGGCTGCATTTCCATGAGTTCATGCGCGAGGTGCACCGCGAGCTGCGCGAGCTGCAGGGCACGGTCAACCCGCTCGATGAACTGGGCAAGCGCATGGCCCAGCGCTACAAGCTCATCTGCTTTGATGAGTTTCATGTGGCCGATATCACCGATGCGATGATCTTGCACCGGCTGCTGGCGGCCCTGTTTGACAACGGGGTGGGGTTTGTCACCACCTCCAACTTCGAGCCCGATGGCCTGTACCCGGGCGGCTTGCACCGCGAGCGGATCCTGCCGGCCATCGAGATGCTCAAGGCACGGCTGGAGGTGGTCAACGTTGACAACGGCGTGGATTACCGCCGCCGCACCCTCGAGCAACTCAAGCTCTACCACTGCCCGCTCGGGCCGCAGGCCGATGCGGCCATGGCGCAGGCTTTCGATCAGCTGGCCGAGGTGCAAGACCAGGACCCGGTGCTGGTGATCGAAGCGCGCCAGATCCAGGCGCTGCGGCGTGCCGGTGGGGTGGTCTGGTTCGATTTTCGCCAGCTGTGCGGCGGCCCGCGGTCGCACAACGACTACCTGGAGATTGCCAACCAGTTCCACACGGTGCTGCTGTCCAATGTGCCACACATGCCACCTCGCATGGCTTCGGAGGCGCGGCGCTTTACCTGGCTGGTCGATGTGCTCTACGATCGCCGGGTGAAACTGATCATGTCCGCAGCCACCGAGCCGCAAGACCTTTACACCGAAGGTCCGCTGGCCCATGAGTTTCCGCGGACGGCGTCGCGGCTGCACGAGATGCAGTCGGCGCAGTTCATGGCGCTTGAGCGCCGGGTGGTCGATACGGGGCTGACATGAAGTTCCGATGGCTCGCCGCCTGCCTGCTCCTGCTCTCGGGCCTGGCCTGGGGGCAGGCGGCATCGCACGGTGGGCCCGATGCGGGGGCGGCTGCCTCGACCCCTGAGGCCCAGCGCGGCGAGCGCGAGCGGCTGGTGCAGGCGCGCGCGGCGCAGCAGGCGCGATGGGCCGAGCGCGAACAGGCTTGCGGCCAACTGTTTTGGGTCAACAGTTGCTTGCGCCAGGCCAAGCTTGAACATCGGCGGGCGATGAGCGAAATCGAGCGCCAGCAGACCCGTCTGGAAAGCGATATCCGGCAGCGGCGAGCCAGCGAGGTCGCCCAGCGGATGCACAGCCGCGCGCAGGAGAGCACCGACCGCCCCACAGAGCGCGAGCAGCGCCAGATCGGCGCCGATGAGCCCGGCGTGCCAGCCGGTCAGGCCCAGCCCAAGCCGGTTCAGCCGGTTCAGCCGCAGGAGCAAGCCGACCAGCAGCTGGCTCAGCGGCAGGAGCAGCGCGAAAAACAGGCCAGCGAGCGCCTGCTCAAGCAGGAGCAGCGGCAGGAGCAGGCCAGTGCACGGACCCAGCGGCGCGAGCAGTCGGCGCAGGCCGCGCAAGCCGCGCAGGCCGCTCGTTTGGAGCGCTACGCGCAGCGCGCAGCGGCCAGCGACGAGGCGCCGCCTTGAGCATGAATTTGCAGCAGCAGGTGCGGGCGGCCTTCGATCCGGCGTCCGCGCTGGCGCGCGCTGCCCAGCATTTCCGCCCGCGCCAGGGCCAGCTCGACATGGCACTGGCGGTGGCCGCTGTCATCGAGGAGGGCGGGGCCCTGGTGGTCGAGGCGAGCACCGGCGTGGGCAAGACCTTTTCCTATTTGGTGCCGGCCTTGCTCAGCGGCGAGCGCGTGCTGCTGTCGACGGCCACCAAGACCCTCCAGGACCAGCTCTACGGCCGCGACCTGCCGCTGCTCATCGATGCGCTGGGCCTGCCGGCCAGCAGCGCCTTGCTCAAGGGGCGTGCCAGTTATTTGTGCCTGCACCGCTTGCAGCAGGCCCGCTATATGGACGGCGGCAGCGACCGCGCGGCGCTCAAGCTGATTGCTCGCATCGAAACCTGGGCACAGGCCACGAACAGCGGCGACCTGGCCGAACTGCCCGGCCTCGACGAGCGATCGGCCGTGCTGCCGCTGGTCACCTCGACGCGCGAGAACTGCCTGGGCTCGGCCTGCCCGAGCTTTAAGGCCTGCCATGTGGTCCACGCGCGCAAGCAGGCCATGGACGCTGATGTGGTGGTGGTCAACCACCACCTGTTTTTTGCCGATATGGCGGTGCGCGAGTCGGGCATCGCCGAGCTGCTGCCGACGGTGCGCGTGGTGATTTTCGATGAGGCCCACCAGCTCAACGAGACCGGCGTGCAGTTTCTGGGCAAGAACCTGGGGACGGCTCAGGTGCTCGATTTGGTGCGCGATCTGCTGGCTGCCGGTTTGCAGCTGGCCCGGGGTCTGGTCGACTGGCACGGCCTTGCCAGTGGCCTCGAGCACGCCACGCGTGAGCTCAGGCTGCTCATTGGCAAGGCGCCCAGCGGGCGGCTGGCCTGGCAGACTGCGGCCCCGCAGGGCCTGGACGAGCAGCAGTGGGCCGCTGCTCTGGCCGATTTGCAACAAGCTTGCCAGGCCGCGGCTGAGCAGCTCGATACGGTCAGCGAGCTGGCCCCTGATTTCGTGCGGCTGCGTGAGCGGGCGCTGCTGTACCGCACGCAGCTGGCGCATTTTGCGGGCGCGGGTGAGCCCGAGCGCGTGCGCTGGGTGGAAGTGGGCCAGCAGGCCAGATTGGTCGAGTCACCGCTCGATATCGCGCAGGAGGTGGGCACCCGTCTGCTGGGCCAGGAGGGGCGAAGCTGGGTCTTCACCTCGGCCACTTTGGGCGATGATGAGCAGCTGTCGTGGTTCACCGAGCCCTGCGGCTTGCAGCAGGCCCGGGTGCTGCGCATCGGCAGCCCCTTTGACTATGCCCGGCAAGCTGCGCTATACGTTCCGGCCGATCTGCCCGAGCCCGCCGATGCCCGGCACACCGACGAGGTGGCCGCGCGGGTGGCGCAGTGGGCCCTCAAGCTGGGCGGGCGCACCCTGGTGCTGACCACTTCGATCAAGGCGCTGCGGCGCATTGCGCAGCTGCTGCAGGACAGCTTAGGGCCTGAGTCGGGTCTGGACGTGCTGGCCCAGGGCCAGGGCACCAAGCGCGAACTGATGGAGCGGTTTCGGTTGGGCGATCGCGGACGCGGCTGTGTTTTGGTGGCCTCGGCCTCGTTTTGGGAGGGCATCGATGTGGCCGGCGATGCGCTGCAGCTGGTGGTCATCGACAAGCTGCCTTTTCCGTCACCGGGCGACCCTTTGGCGCAGGCGCGGGCGCGCCAAATCGAGGCCCGGGGCGAGAGCGCCTTTGCGCAGTACTTTTTGCCCGAGGCGGCCGTGTCACTCAAGCAGGGCGCAGGACGATTGATCCGGCGCGAAAGCGACCGCGGCGCCTTGGTGGTGTGCGACACCCGCCTGCTGGGCAAGGGCTACGGCAGGCGTCTGTTGCAGGCCCTGCCACCGATGCACAGGCTGCAAAGTCACGAGCAGTTTGAGCAATGGCTCGACGGGCTCACCACAGCAGCCACCACGGCTTCTTCGGGTTGACCGGCCCGCCCTGTCCCAGATAGGCGCTTTGCGGGTAGGAGCGGCGCAGCACACGCAAGGTGTCGTCGCGCAGATCTTTCATCCCCAGCGCATCGTAGGAGCGGTAAAGGATGAACATCGCCTCTTCGAGCGCCGGCACGTCGCGAAACTCGTTGATGGCCGTCTGCGCTCGGTTGATCGCCGCCACATGGGCGCCGCGTGAGAGGTAGTAGCGCGCCACATTGACTTCCGATTGGGCCAGCGAATTGACGATGTAACCCATGCGCGCACGTGCATCGGGCGCGTACTTGGAGTCAGGAAAGCGTGCCAGCAATTCCTTGAAGGTCTCAAACGATTCCTTGGCCGCCTTCTGGTCGCTTTCCGACAAGTCTTTGCGCGCCAGGCGCCCGAACAGGCCCAAGTTTTCATTGAAGTTGGCCAGGCCCTTGAGGTAGAGCGCGTAATCGAGTGCGGGGCTGGCCGGGTGCAGGCGAATGAAGCGATCGAGCGTGGCCACCGCCTGCACCGACTCGCCGGCTCGGTAGTGCGCATGCGCCTTTTCAAGTTGGGCCTGCTGGGCCAGCGGCGTGCCCGCGGCGCGGCCCTCGAGTTTTTCGAACAGCCCCACGGCCTTGTCGTAGGCGCCGCTGGCCGCCTCGTCACGGGCCTCGCTGTAGATTTTGTTAACGCTCCAGCCCGCGGTGGGGTCCTTGGGATCGCTGGCGCAGCCGCCGAGCGCCCATGACAGCGCCAATGCCAGAGCGGCCGTGCCCCAGCGGCTCAGACGCGCCGTCGATAATCGTTCAAACACCATGCGGATGACCTTTCGGTTGACTTTGCAATGAGCGCCAGCGCCAAGAGCGATCAAATTATAGAACCCGGTCCCCAGCCGGAGCTGCCCTGGGCCGACGAGGACGCGGCTCTTGAGGCGCCCGCCGAGTGGCGCCAGGCCCCGGTGGGCGCTGGCGAGCACGGCCAGCGGCTGGACCGGGCGCTGACCGTGCTCGTGCCCGAGTTCTCGCGCAGCTATCTGCAGCAGCTCATCGAGGCCGGCGCGGTGCAATGCAATGGGCAGGTGCACAGGCGCAGCGCCAGCAAAGTCAAAGTCGATGACGTGCTGGGTGTCGAGCTGCGGCCGACGCCTCAGAGCCTGGCTTTTCATGCCGAGCGCATGGATTTGTCCGTGGTGCACGAGGACGAGCACATGCTGGTGATCGACAAGCCCGCCGGCCTGGTGGTTCACCCTGCTGCAGGGCACTGGTCGGGCACCTTGCTCAATGGCTTGCTGGCCCACCACGCGCTGGCTCGCACGCTGCCGCGTGCCGGCATCGTGCACCGACTCGACAAAGACACCAGTGGCCTGATGGTGGTGGCCAAGACCCGCGCCGCCATGGACGCCCTGGTCCAGGCCATTGCCCAGCGCCGAGTGCGCCGGCAGTACCTGGCCCTGGCGCACCGAAGTTGGCAGGGGGCGCAGGAGCTGCGCGTGGATGTACCCATCGGCCGCGATACGCGCCAGCGCACGCGCATGGCGGTGGTCGACCTGCAGCACCAAAGCGGCAAGAGCGCCAGCACCGATGTGCGCTGTCTGGCCACTGCGGTGCAGTCCAGTTTTTTCCATTGCCAGCTCCATACTGGCCGCACCCACCAGATTCGTGTGCATTTGATGCATCTGGGCCATCCGATCCTGGCCGACGAGCTCTACGGCGGGCAGGCGCTGGCCGGCATGCGGCGCCAGGCGCTGCACGCCTGGCGTCTGTCTCTGGACCATCCCATAGGCGGGCAGGCGATGAGCTGGCAATCGCCGCTGCCGCCCGACATGGCCCAGGCGCTGCACAGCCTGCAGCTGGGCCCGCAGCCCCCGGGTGAGGCTGCGCTACAATAAAGGGCATCGGTTGCCACCCCCGACAGAACCTCGGCCGAACGCAGCGACCCTTGTCTCGCAACTGATTTCGCCTCCCCTTTTGGCGCGCTGCCCAGAATTTGGCCAAGTACAGGGTCTTGGGGCTTTCCGCTTTCGGATACAGACCACATGAACACGACGGATGCCAAGCGCGTCCTCGAAACAGCCCTCATTTGTTCCGCCCAGGCCATGCCGCTGCGGGACATGGAACTGCTGTTCGACGCCGCCGTGGGTGCCGACACCCTCAAGCGCTTGCTCGGCGAGCTACAGGATGAATGGGCCGGCCGTGGCGTCGAGCTGGTGCAGGTCGCCTCGGGCTGGCGCTTTCAAAGCCGTCCCGAGATGCGCCCCTATCTGGACCGCTTGCATCCCGAAAAGCCGCCCAAGTACAGTCGCGCCACCCTGGAGACGCTGGCCATCATTGCCTACCGCCAGCCCGTCACGCGGGGCGACATGGAAGACATCCGGGGCGTGACCATCAATTCTCTGCTGCTCAAGCAGCTCGAGGACCGCGGCTGGATCGAGGTCATCGGCCACCGCGAAACGGTGGGCCGCCCTGGCTTGTACGCCACCACCCGGCAGTTTCTCGACGACCTGGGCCTGGCCTCGCTGGACCAGCTGCCCACGCTCGAGGCCGGCGGCATTGCCAACCTCGAGCAAATCGAGTTCGCCCTGTCCGAGCCCAGCGCGCAGGCGACCGTGCTCGATGGCGCCTTGCCCTTTGATGCACCGCAAACCGGGCCGGGCGAGGGCGCTGACCCCGTTGAGGCCCAGGCGCAAGAGCTCGCCGAAGAGCCCGCCGAAGAGTTCGACGAAGAGTTCGCCGAAGAGTTCGCCCAAGTTCCTGACCAAGAGCCTGATCAAGAGCAAGAGCAAGAGCCAGACGACGGACCCGTGCGACCGACCGATCCTGAGGCCCAGCCCTGAAAGACCCCATGCAGTCCAACGAACCCTCCAGCGCGCCTGCTGTGGCCACCGGCGAGGCCAGCCGCGCCGCGATCGAGCCCAGCCTCACGGACGCACCCGCGCCGGCGTCGGCCGACTCCGATGAGGCCGCGCGTGGCCGACCCGCTCGTCGGCGCGGTCGCCGCTCGTCGGCTCGCCAGGGGGGTGGAGCCGGTGCTGCTGCCGCTGCCGACGGCGGCGCCCCAAGGGGCCCCGGGGCAGCGCGCCGGGACCCCAAACGCGGCGCGCAGGCGGGCATGCCGCCACGCGCCGGTTACCGTTTTGAGGACGTGGTGGCCGGTCAGCTCGATGCCGATGAGCAGGACCCGCAAGTCGAGTCGCCCAAGCGGGTGCTCGCGCCCCAACCCGAAAGCCCCAAGCTGCACAAGGTGCTGGCGCAGGCCGGCCTGGGCTCGCGGCTGGAGATGGAGCAGCTGATTTTGGAGGGCCGAATCTCGGTCAACAATGAACCAGCTCACATCGGCCAGCGCATCCAGTTTGGCGACGCGGTCAAGGTCAATGGCAAGCCGCTGCGCGTGCGCATTGCCCCGCCGCCGCCGCGGGTGATCGCCTACCACAAGCCCGCTGGCGAGGTCGTCACCCACGATGACCCGCAAAACCGACCCACCGTCTTTCGCAAGCTGCCCAAGCTCCATCAGGGCAAGTGGCAGTCGGTGGGACGGCTCGATCTCAACACCGAAGGCTTGCTGCTGCTGACCAGCTCGGGCGAGTTGGCCAACAAGCTGATGCACCCGCGCTTTGGCCTTGAGCGCGAGTACGCGGTACGGGTGCTTGGGGCCTTGAGCGCGCCCGAAAAACAGCGCCTGCTCGACGGCGTGGCCCTCGACGATGGCCCGGCGCAGTTTGGCACCATCGAGCAAGCCGGCGGCGGCGAGGGCGTCAACTGTTGGTACCGCGTCACCATCGCGGAGGGGCGTAACCGCGAAGTGCGGCGGATGTTCGAGGCGGTGGGCCATGCGGTCAGCCGTCTCATTCGGATTCGCTACGGCGCTTTCATGCTGCCCAGGGGCCTGCGCCGCGGCGCCTTTGTCGAACTCGACGAGCGTGATATCGCGCAACTGACCCGCGCCTTGCGCCAGGCCGAGTCGCGCGAGCCTCGGGCGCGTTCGGGCACACCCCAGGGCTCACCCCAGGGGCCATCTCGAGGTGGCAGGCTCAAGCCAGCCCAGCCGGGGGATCTTGCCGAGGGCGCAGCCGAGCCGATCGAGGAGCCGATCGAGACCTTGCCGACCACAGCGCAGGCGCTCGATTTGCCGGACGCGGTCGATACAGACGGCGATGGCGAGCCGATTGGGCCCTATGAATTTCAGCCCCCGCCAGGGCGCCACGAGGCCGGACGCATTGACGGTGGGGGCGTTGGCCGGCGCAAGCGCGCCCGCGGCAAGGGCCCTCGTCCATCGACCCCGCAACCAGGCTTTAACCTGGCCCAGCCAGGCGGGGGCAATCAAAAACCCAAGCGTGGGGCCAGCCGTGGCAACTCGGGCGGGGGTGGGGGCGCGGGTCAACCCGATCCCATGAAAACGTCATTTGGTTATATCGGCGCCGACACCTTCACCCGGCAGCGCCAAGCCCCTGGCCAGGGCCGCGGCGGCAACCGCGGTCCGCGCAAGGGCGGTCGCGGCTGACCCTAGCCTATCGCAGGATTTTGCAGGCCCGGGGAAACCCGCGGCAATCGGGCTAAAATGCCGGGTTGCCCGCTGTGGGCCACAACTTTCGGAACCCTCAAGGAATTTTCATGTCGATCGAGCGCACCCTGTCCATCATCAAGCCTGACGCCGTGGCCAAGAACGTCGTCGGCCAGATCTACGCCCGTTTTGAGGCCGCCGGCCTGCGGATCGTGGCGGCCAAGATGGCCCATCTGTCGCGCGGCGAGGCCGAGGCTTTTTACGCCGTCCACAAAGCCCGTCCTTTTTTCAAGGACCTGGTTGAGTTCATGATTTCCGGCCCGGTGATGATCCAGGCCCTTGAGGGCGAAGGCGCCATCCTTAAAAACCGCGACCTCATGGGCGCAACCGACCCGAAGAAGGCGGCTGCCGGCACCATTCGCGCCGACTTTGCCGACAGCATCGATGCCAACGCGGTCCATGGCTCCGACGCCCCCGAGACGGCGGCCCAGGAAGTGGCCTTCTTTTTCCCCGGCATGAACATTTACTCGCGCTGATTGCGCCGCGGCCGCAGGGCCGGGTATTTGGCGTCGGGGCCCCTGGGGGGCCCCGTTTGCATTGGGTGGGCCTGTTTGATGCGCGGGCCTCTTCTTTTTTCTGGCGATCGGCGCTACGCTTGGCGCCTGCGCAATGGCCGCGAAATGGCCGCGAAATGGCCCAGTTACAGCCGCCCCTCTTGCCCAATGAGCACCAACCTTCTTGGTTTAGATCTGGACGCCCTGGCCGATTTTTGTGATCGGCTCGGTGAAAAGCGTTTTCGCGCCACCCAGCTGTTTCGCTGGATCCACCAGCGCGGCGCGGGCGATTTCTCGGCCATGACCGATCTTGCCAAGTCCTTGCGTGAAAAGCTCGCCGGCGTGGCGCAGATCAAGGCCTTGCCCGTGGTGTCGACTCAGCGCTCGGCCGATGGCACCATCAAGTGGTTGTTTGACGTTGGCGATGGCAATTTGATCGAAAGCGTCTTCATTCCCGAGACCGACCGGGGCACCTTGTGCGTCTCCTCGCAAGCCGGCTGCGCGGTCGGCTGCCGCTTTTGCTCCACCGGCCACCAGGGTTTCAGCCGCAATCTACACACCGCCGAAATCCTGGCCCAGCTCTGGTATGCCGAGCACACGCTGCGCCGTGAGCTCGGGCGCAGCGAGCGCGTCATCACCAATGTGGTCATGATGGGCATGGGCGAGCCTTTGCAAAACTATGCCCAGCTCTTGCCCGCCCTGCGGGTGATGCTAGACGACCACGGCTATGGCCTGTCGCGTCGTCGGGTGACCGTCTCGACCTCTGGCGTGGTGCCGATGATGGAGCGTCTGGCCCAAGACTTGCCGGTGGCCTTGGCCGTCTCGCTGCACGCGCCCAACGATGCCTTGCGCGATCACCTGGTGCCGCTGAACCGCAAGTACCCGATTGACGAGTTGCTCGGTGCCTGCGCCGCCTACCAGGTGCACGCCCCGCGCGATTTCATCACCTTCGAGTACTGCATGCTCGAGGGCGTCAACGACCAGATCGAACACGCGCAGGAACTGGTGGCGCTGATGCGCCGCCACGGCGCCAAGGGCCTGGCGGCCAAGCTCAACCTGATCCCTTTCAACCCGTTTGCCGCCTCGGGCCTGCGGCGTTCGACGGCGGCGCAGGTGCAGGCTTTTGCCGGTGTGCTGCTCGATGCCGCAATCGTCACGACGGTGCGCAAGACGCGCGGTGACGACATCGATGCCGCCTGCGGCCAGCTCGCCGGCGATGTAAAAGATCGCACCGATGTGCTCCATCGCATGGCCCGCCAGGGCACGCTCGCTGGCGTGCCGGTGGTTCAGGTGGCCGGTGCCCCGACCCGCTGAGCGCCGGATCCACATGAGCCTGCGTATGACGGCCATCCTCGTGCAGGCGGCTCTGGCGGTTGCCGTCTTGGCCGCCTGTTCTGCCGGGCCGGCGCCGCTGACCGATTGGGTCACTGAGTCGGACCTGCCCGAGGCCCACCGGCGGGCCAGCTTGCGGCTCGATCTGGCCAGCGTCTACCTGCAGCAAGGCCAGGCCCCCGTCGCCCTCGACGAGGTCAAGCAGGCTTTGCGCTTGGCCCCCGATCTGCCTGCAGCCTGGAATTTGCGCGGGCTGGTCTACGTCCAATTGGGTGACCCGGTGCGTGCTGGGGCCAGTTTTGAGCGTGCGCTGGCCTTGGCGCCCGGTGATGCCGATACCGCGCACAACCACGGCTGGCTGCTGTGCCGCCCACCCCACGATGACTCGCGCAATGCGCAGGCCCAGGCCCTGCTGCGCCAAGCTTTGGCCCAAAGCGGCTACCCGCAGGCCGCCCGCTCCTGGCTCGTGCTGGCCCAGTGCCAGCAGCAAGCCGGCCAGCTTGAACAGGCCGCAGCCAGCCTGGCCGAGGTGGCCCGGCGCCCGGCCCGCGATGCGCAGACCCTGTGGCAGGGTGCCCGGCTGGCGCGCAAGCTGGATAATGAGCGACTCGCGGTGCAACTCGGTGGACAGTTGCGCGAACGTTTCGGCCGCTCCCCTGAACTGGCGGCTTTTGAAAAAGGTGCTTGGGATGAGTGAGAACCGGGGGCAGGAGGGAGGCGGCGCCGACAGCGCTGGCGCCCTGATACGCCGGGCGCGAGAGCACGCCGGCTTGCACGTGGGCGCCCTGGCGGCCAGCTTGAAGGTGCCGGTGCAGCGAATCGAGGCGCTGGAGGCCGATCGTCACGATCTGCTGCCCGGTCCGGTGTTCACCCGCGCCCTGGCCTCGAGCGTGTGCCGCCTGCTCAAGCTCGACAGCGCAGCCGTGCTCGCGCTCTTGCCCAAGGCCGCACAGCACGATCTGGTGGTGCCGGGCGATTTGAACCAGGCCTTTCGCAGCGTCGGCCATGGCAGCGCCGGGCGCGCCCGGGCTCGCTTGTCGCGGCCAGCAGCGATCGCGGGTGCGGCCTTGTTGCTGGCCGCCGTTTTGGTCTATGCCTTGCCGGGTCTGGACGTGTTCCGTCAGGACCGCCCAGCGATCCTGGCGTTGCCCGCGCCCAAAGCACCTGGCGTGGTGACCGAGACCGTTGCGCCGGTTCATCTTGGTGGGACCTCGACCATGGCCGTGGCCCCCAGCGGTGCTGCAGCGGTCGGCGCGGGTCCCTTGCTGGTTGCGCCGCCGGCATCGTCTGCCGCTGCGCCCGCCAATACGGCGCCTGCGACTGCCGCGGCCGCTGCGCCGCCGGCTGCCGATGCCGGGCCGCTGTCTTTTTCGGTACAAAAGCCCACCTGGGTTGAGGTCATCGACGCTGCCGGGGTGGTCGTCTTGCGGCGCACGCTCAACCCCGGCGAGGAGATCAGCGCCGCCGGCAAAATGCCGCTGCGGGTGACTGTGGGTGATATCGGTGGGCTGCAGGCCAAGGTGCGCGGCCAGCCCAAGGATCTGCGGCCCCTGGCCCAGAACAATGTTGCGCGATTTGAGGTGAACTGATGTCTGCATGCATTCCGATCGAAACGGCCCAGCCACGCCCGCGGCGCTCAGCGCAGGCGCGCATCGTGTGGGGCCCGCGTGTGGTCACCGTCGGCGGCGATGCGCCGGTGCGCGTGCAGTCCATGACCAACACCGATACCGCCGATGTGATTGCCACCGCGATCCAGGTCAAGGAGTTGGCCCAGGCCGGCTCCGAGGTGGTGCGCATCACGGTCAACACCCCCGAGGCGGCGCAGGCGGTGCCGCATGTGCGCGAGCAACTCGACCGCATGGGCATCGATGTGCCACTGGTGGGTGACTTTCACTACAACGGCCACACCTTGCTCACGCAGTACCCGGCCTGCGCCGAAACCCTGTCCAAATACCGCATCAACCCCGGCAATGTGGGCAAGGGTGACAAGCACGACAAGCAGTTTTCCCAGATGGTCGAGGCGGCGATGCGCTGGGACAAGCCGGTGCGTATCGGTGTCAACTGGGGCAGCCTCGATCAGGAATTGCTGGCGCAAATGATGGATGAAAACAGCCGCCGCGCGCAGCCCTGGCAGGCCCGGCAGGTGATGTACGAGGCGCTGATCAGCTCTGCCTTGCAGTCGGCCGCGCGCGCCGAGGAACTGGGCCTGGCGCACGAGCAGATCTTGCTGTCGTGCAAGGTCTCGGGCGTGCAGGATCTGATTGCGGTCTACCGCGAGCTGGCCCGGCGCACCGATCACGCGCTGCATCTGGGCTTGACTGAGGCGGGTATGGGCACCAAGGGGACTGTGGCCTCGGCCACGGCCTTGTCGATTTTGTTGCAAGAGGGCATCGGCGACACCATCCGGGTTTCACTCACGCCGCAGCCCGGTGAGTCGCGCACCCAAGAGGTGGTGATCGCCTCGGAGATTTTGCAGTCGCTGGGGCTGCGCATTTTTGTGCCCAGCGTCACCGCCTGTCCGGGTTGCGGCCGCACCACCAGCACCACGTTTCAGGAGTTGGCCAAGCAGATCGACGACTACCTGCGCCTGCAGATGCCGCTTTGGCGCAAGCAATACCCGGGCGTTGAGCAGCTCAAAGTGGCGGTCATGGGCTGCATCGTCAACGGCCCGGGCGAGAGCAAGCATGCCGATATCGGGATCAGCCTGCCGGGCACGGGCGAGGCGCCGGCCGCGCCGGTGTTCATCGACGGTGAAAAGCGCCTGACCTTGCGCGGCGAGGGCATCGCCACCGAGTTCCAGGCGCTGGTGGACCAGTACATCCGCGATCGTTTCGGCGCCCCCGCCTGATCGCGCCGATCATCCAAGCAGACGGGCCGCGGCTTGGCGCCCGCAAGGACAACATGGCTGAAAAACTCACTGCTGTCAAAGGCATGAATGACATCTTGCCGCCCGAGTCGGCGCGGTGGGAATGGCTCGAGGGCGTGGTGCGCTCGTTGATGGCGCGCTACGCCTACCGCAACATCCGAACGCCCATTTTGGAGCACACCCGGCTGTTCGTGCGCAGCATTGGCGAGGTCACCGACATCGTTGAAAAGGAAATGTATTCCTTTGAAGACCGGGCCGACAAGCACGGCGATGCCGAGCACCTGACCTTGCGCCCGGAAAACACCGCTTCTGTGGTGCGCGCTGTGTCCGAGCACAACCTGCTCTACGACGGTGGCAAGCGCCTGTACTACATGGGCCCGATGTTTCGGCGCGAGCGGCCCCAGCGTGGCCGCTATCGCCAGTTTCACCAGATCGGCGCCGAGGCCCTGGGCTTTGCCGGCCCGGAGGTCGATGCCGAGCTGATCTTGCTGGCCGCCGCGCTCTGGCGCGAGCTGGGCCTGAGCGACTGGCGCCTTGAGATCAACAGCCTGGGCCAGCCCGACGAGCGAGCCCAGCACCGCGCGCAGCTGATCGCCTACCTGGAGCGCCATGCCGACGCGCTCGACGACGAGGCCCGCCGGCGCCTGCACAGCAACCCGTTGCGCATTCTGGACACCAAGAACCCGGCGATGCAGGATCTGGTCAATGGAGCGCCGCGTCTGTTCGACTTTCTGGGGCAGGCCTCGCTGGCGCATTTCGATGCGCTCAAGGCCATGCTCGATGCCAATGGCGTGCCCTGGACCTTCAACCCCCGTCTGGTGCGCGGGCTGGACTATTACAACCTGAGCGTCTTCGAATTCGTCACCGACCGCCTGGGCTCGCAAGGCACCATCTGTGCTGGCGGGCGCTACGACTACCTGATTGGCCAGATGGGCGGCAAGGCCGCGCCGGCCGTCGGCTGGGCACTCGGTGTGGAGCGGGTGCTCGAGCTGCTCAAGGAGCAGGGCGCCCAGCCCCACGAGCCGGCGCCGGCCGCTTTTGCGGTCGTGCCTGAGGCGCAGGCCCTGCCGCAGGTGCTGCAGTGCCTGCAGGCGCTGCGGGCCGCCGGTGTGAGCGTGCAGATGCATGCGCCGGCGGCCGGCAGCGAAGGCATGGGCAGCATGAAATCGCAGTTCAAGCGCGCCGATGCGAGCGGGGCGCGCTACGCCCTGATCTTTGGGCAGACCGAGCTGGCGCAGGGTTGCGTGGCGCTCAAGCCCCTGCGCGGTGGGCCTGAAGATCAGCAGGTGCTCGAGCCTCTGAGCCAAGTCGAGCAGTGGGCGCCGCGCCTGCGCTGAGGCCTTGGGCGCCCGTGCCGCCCGTCGGTTGTTCGCGCCCGCCTACAATTGGGCCACTTTTTTGCGTGACCGCTCCGATCGCCGTTTCCCATCCCTGACGGTTTCACGCGCCCCTTTTCGCACGCAACCATCGCCTCTAAAGCACCCATGGCCAGCCACCTCGACCTTGAAGAGCAGGAACAACTCGACCAGCTCAAGCATTTCTGGAAGCGCTACGGCAACGCCATCACCTGGCTGCTGATCGCTGTCCTGGGCACCTTTGCCGCTTACAACGGCTGGCAGTTGTGGCAGCGCAAGCAGGGCGCCGAGGCCGCCGTCATGTACGACCAGCTCGAGGCCGCTGCGCAGGCGGGCGATCTGCCCAAGCTCGATCGGACGCTGGCGGACATGAAGGATCGGTACGCGGGCACCACCTATGCCCATCAGGCGGCGCTGATGGCTGCCCGCATCTACTACGAAAAAGACAAGGCCGACAGCGCCAAGGCGGCGCTGGCCTGGGTGGTCGAAAAATCGGCCGACGAGGGACTGCAGGCGATTGCACGCCTGCGCTTGGCCGGCATCGCGCTGGAGGCCAAGGCCTACGACGAAGCGCTGACCCAACTCGCCGCGAAGATGCCGACGGCCTTTGCAGCCCTGGCCGACGACCGGCGCGGCGACGTGCTGCTGGCCCAGGGCAAGAATGCCGAGGCCAAGGTGCAGTACGGCAAGGCCCATGCCGCGATGGACGAGCGTGCCGAATACCGCCAGCTGCTTGAAGTCAAACTCAATGCCCTGGGCGTCGATGTCACGCCGGCTGCGGGGGCCAAGAAGTGATGCGTCGGCTCTTGTCCGTCATTGCCCTGCTGGGCCTGGCGGCCTGCACCACCGGCTCGCCGCGTCCCAAGCCGGCCGAGCTGCCCGCCATCACCCCCACGATTGCGGCGCGTCAGGTCTGGACGGCCCAGCTGGGCACCATCGATTTTCCGCTGAGCGTGCGCGCCCGGCCGCAAAGCGTGGTGCTGGCTGGCGGCAATGGCACGGTCAGCGAGCTGGACATTGGCAGTGGCCGCGCCTTGTGGAGCGTCTCGGTGGGCGCCGCCCTGGCCGCCGGGGTCGGCACCGATGGCACCACCACCGCGGTGGTCACCCGCGACAACGAATTGCTGGCCTTGCGTGAGGGCAAGATCGCCTGGCGCCATCGCTTGGCCGCGCAGGCCTACGCTGCGCCTTTGGTCGCCGGTGGCCGGGTGTTCCAGCTCACGGCTGACCGCGCGGTCAGCGCCTTCGATGCCAATGGCGGTCAGCGCCTGTGGGTGCAGCAGCGGCCGGGCTCCGATCCGCTGGTGCTGCGTCAGGCCGGTGTCATGCTGCCCTATGGCGACACCTTGCTCGTTGGCTTGGGCGGGCGCTTGTCCGCGCTGAACCCGCTCAATGGATCGGTGCGCTGGGACGCTTCGGTGGCCACGGCGCGTGGCATCAACGAGATCGAGCGCCTGGTCGATCTGGTCGGCCCGCCCGCGCGCCAAGATCCTCTGGTTTGCGTCCGGGCCTTTCAGGCGGCCATTGGTTGCATCGACGCCGTGCGCGGTGCCGTGCAGTGGAGCCGACCGGCCGACGGCCAGGTCGGTTTGGCGGCCGACGAACGGCTGCTGTTTGGCACCGAGTCAGATGGGGTGATTCAGGCCTGGCGCCTGGCCACCGGCGAGAAGGCCTGGAGTTACGAGCCCCTGAAGTTTCGCGATTTGACGGCGCCGGTGGTCATCGGCCGCTCGCTGGCCGTCGGGGATCTGCAGGGCTTTGTGCACCTGATCGCGCGCGAGGACGGCCGCCCGCTCGGGCGCCTGGCCACCGATGGCACGGCTATCGTCGCCGCGCCCTTACTGGTCGGCCAAACTCTGGTGGTGGTCACCCGTGCCGGTGGCGTATTCGCCTTCCAGCCGCAATGAAAGCGGTGACAGGTCAAGCGGTTTTGCGCCCCCGATGAAACCCGTCCTGGCCCTCGTGGGCCGCCCAAACGTGGGCAAGTCCACGCTGTTCAACCGGCTGACCAAGTCGCGCGATGCCATCGTCGCCGACTTTGCCGGGCTCACCCGCGACCGCCATTACGGCAACGCGCGGCTGGGGCGGCAAGAGTTCATCGTCATCGACACGGGCGGTTTTGAGCCGACGGCCGAGTCGGGCATCTACAAGGAAATGGCGCGCCAGACCCGCCAGGCCGTCGCAGAGGCCGACGTCGTGATCTTCG
This sequence comes from Comamonadaceae bacterium, assembly GCA_027491035.1. GTDB lineage: Bacteria > Pseudomonadota > Gammaproteobacteria > Burkholderiales > Burkholderiaceae_C > Polaromonas. The sequence goes on from JAIXWZ010000103.1 coordinate 20,844, forward strand.
TGGTCGATGCCCGTGACGGCCTGTCGGCCCAGGATCACGACATTGGCCACTACCTGCGCAAGTTGGGCAAGCCCACGCTGCTGGTGGCCAACAAGGCCGAAGGCATGAAGGCGGGGGCCCAGTTGGCCGAGTTTTTTGAACTGGGCCTCGGCGACGTGTTGCCTGTGTCGGCCTCGCACGGCCAGGGCGTGCGAAGCATGGTCGAAGCCGCGCTCGAGCGTTTGAGTCTGCCCGATATTGAGGACGCCGATGAAACAGCGGGCGATCCGCTGGTGGTCAAGCTGGCCGTGGCCGGTCGGCCCAATGTGGGCAAGTCCACCCTGATCAACACTTGGCTGGGTGAAGAACGCCTGGTGGCCTTTGATTTGCCCGGCACCACGCGCGATGCGATCTCGGTGCCTTTCGAGCGCGATGGCCAGCGCTTCGAGCTGATCGACACCGCCGGCCTGCGCCGCAAGGGCCGGGTGTTCGAGGCGATTGAAAAATTTTCCGTCGTCAAGACGCTGCAGGCCATTGAGGGGGCCCATGTGGTGCTGCTGCTCATCGATGCCACCCAGGGCGTGACCGATCAGGATGCCCACATCGCAGGTTACATCTTGGAGAGCGGGCGCGCCGTGGTGTTGGCCGTCAACAAATGGGACGCGATCGACAGCTACCAGCGCCAAACGCTCGAGCGCTCGATCGAGACGCGGCTGCCTTTCATGAAATTTGCATCCTTGCACCGCATTTCGGCGGTCAAGCGCCAGGGCTTGGGTCCGCTTTGGAAGTCCCTCGTGCAGGCGCATGCGGCCGCCTTTCGCAAGATGTCCACCCCGGTGCTCACCCGCCTGCTGCTCGAGGCGGTGCAGTTCCAGCAGCCCCAGCGGGCCGGCTTGTCGCGGCCCAAGATGCGTTACGCCCATCAAGGCGGCATGAATCCACCGGTGATCGTCGTCCATGGCAACTCGCTCGATCAGGTCAGCGAGTCCTACAAGCGCTACCTGGAGGGGCGGTTTCGCAAGGAATTCGACCTGGTGGGCACGCCCCTGCGCATCCAGATGAAGACCGCGCAGAACCCCTACGCCGACAAGTCGTCGCCTTGAGCCTACAGCGCGCCCGGATCGGGCTGTGGTAATGTTAGGGTCCACCAACCACTTTTGAACACGGAGCATATCGTGAGCAATAACAAAGGTCAGCTGTTGCAGGACCCCTTCCTCAACACTTTGCGCCGGGAGCATGTCCCGGTATCGATTTACCTGGTCAACGGCATCAAGCTGCAAGGTCAAATCGAGTCTTTTGATCAGTATGTCGTGCTGTTGCGCAACACGGTCACCCAAATGGTCTACAAGCACGCGATTTCAACCATCGTGCCGGGCCGGGCGGTCAATTTCTCCACTGCCGAAGAAAGTCCACCGGCCTGAGTTCCTTGCAAGACTCCCCAAAAACCGCGCCGGCCGTGCTGCTGGTGGGGGTTGATTTCGGTCATCCCCACTTTGACGGCGAGTTGCAGGAACTGGGCCTGCTGGCGCAAACGGCTGGCATGGCACCGGTTGCGCGCGTGACGTGCAAGCGCCGGGCCCCCGATGCAGCGTTGTTTGTCGGCAGTGGCAAAGCCGAGGAAATCAAGGCGCTGGCGCAGCAAAGCGGGGCCACCGAGGTGCTGTTTGACCAGTCGCTCAGTCCGGCCCAGCAACGCAACCTGGAGCGCAGCCTGCAGTTGCCGGTCAACGACCGGACCTTGCTGATTCTGGAAATCTTTGCCCAGCGTGCGCGCAGCCACGAGGGCAAGCTGCAGGTGCAACTGGCGCGGCTGCAATACCAGTCGACCCGGCTGGTGCGGCGCTGGTCGCACCTGGAGCGCCAGACCGGCGGTGCCGGCGTGCGCGGCGGTCCGGGCGAAAAGCAGATCGAGCTCGACAAGCGCATGATCAGCGAGGCGATCAAGCGCACCAAGGAAAGGCTGGCCCGCCTCAAGCGCCAGCGCCAGACGCAGCGGCGCCAGCGCGAACGCAGCCAAGTGTTCACAGTTTGCCTGGTGGGCTATACCAATGCGGGCAAAAGTTCGCTCTTCAATGCATTGGTCAAGGCGCGCGCCTATGCCGCCGACCAGCTCTTTGCCACGCTTGACACCACGACCCGCCAGCTCTACCTGGGCGATGACAGCGGCGCCGCCGGGGCCTGCTCGGTCTCGTTGTCCGATACGGTCGGTTTCATCCGCGATCTGCCCCATGGCTTGATTGACGCTTTTGAGGCCACCTTGCAAGAGGCGGCCGATGCCGATTTGCTGCTCCATGTGGTCGACGCCTCCAACGAGGGCCATCTGGAGCAGATTGCCCAGGTCGGGCAGGTGCTGGCCGAAATCGGTGCCGATGCGCTGCCTCAGGTGCTGGTGTTCAACAAGCTCGATGCCTTGCCCGCCCAGCGGCGCCCCCAGCGGCTGCACGATCTGGCCGAGGTGCCCGATGGGCAGGGCGGGGCGCACCGATCGCTCGAGCGGGTGTTTCTCAGTGCCCGCAGCGGTGAGGGCCTGGCGCCGCTGCGCCAGTTGCTGCTGCGCCACGCCCGGGCATGGTCTGAGGCCGATCGGACCCATGGCGGGCATGGGCAAAGCCCGCCGGACGGCGATCGCCCGCTCCATTTAGGCACAATGGCATCATCAGAAGAAGAAAATCCCTATCCATCATGAATCTCAATCCGGTGTTGCAGACCTTCATGGCCTCCAGCTTTGGTCGTCGTCTGCGCGGCATGTTCAATCTCAACGACTCTCGCTGGGGACGTGAGGAGGGCGGCAGTACCTCGGGCCAGTCGCAGCCCGATGGCTCCGAAAGGCCAGCGGCGCCCGTGCCGCCGCCGGCCTCTCCCGTGCCGCCTCCTTCGGCTGCGCCGCAGCGCCCGCGTCAGCCCCAGGGCTCGACTCAGGGCCCGCCTGACCTCGACGAGCTCTGGCGCGACTTCAACCGCAAGCTCGGCGGTTTGTTTGGCGGCAGAAAAGGCGGTGGGCAGCGCCCTGGAAACGGCGGCGGCTCTGGTCGGGGGGGCTTTCAGCCGCCTGACATGAAAAGCGCGGGCCTGGGTGCTGGTCTGGTTGCCATCGTGGCCCTGCTGATCTGGTTGGGCACCGGCTTTTTCATCGTGCAAGAGGGTCAGCAGGCGGTGATCACGCAGTTCGGTCGCTACCACAGCACCGTCGGCGCCGGTTTCAACTGGCGGCTGCCCTATCCGGTGCAGCGCCACGAGATCGTGGTCGTCACGCAAATCCGATCGGTTGACGTCGGACGCGACACCGTCATCAAGGCCACCGGCCTGCGCGACTCGGCCATGCTCACCGAAGATGAGAACATCGTCGAAATCAAATTCGCCGTGCAATACCGCCTGAGCGACGCGCGGGCCTTCCTGTTTGAGAGCAAGGACCCGGCCGCCACCGTGGTGCAAGCGGCCGAAACCGCTGTGCGTGAGGTGGTGGGCAACATGCGCATGGATTCGGCGCTGGCCGAGGAGCGCGACCAGATCGCTCCGCGCGTGCGCAACCTCATGCAGACCATCCTTGATCGCTACAAGGTTGGCATCGAGGTGGTGGGTGTGAACCTGCAGCAAAGCGGCGTGCGACCGCCCGAGCAGGTGCAGGCGGCCTTTGACGATGTGCTCAAGGCCGGACAGGAGCGCGAACGCGCCAAGAATGAGGCGCAGGCGTATGCCAACGACGTGATTCCGCGCGCCGTGGGCTCGGCCTCACGGCTGGGTGAGGAGGCGCAGGCTTACAAGTCGCGCATCGTGGCGCAGGCGCAAGGTGATGCCCAGCGCTTTCGCTCGGTGCTCAA
>JAIXWZ010000187.1 GCA_027491035.1 Comamonadaceae bacterium
GTCGGATCGTAGTGTTGCTCCAGCAGCTGGCGCACCACCTCGGTGGTCTGGCCTGCGCGCGCCAGGGCTTGCCACTGGCGCACGGTGGGGCCGCCGCGCACCTGAACGAGGGTGTCGAGCCGCTCGCAGAAAAAGTCGGTGTCGCGCACAAAAAAATCGTAGTCTTGCATTAGCAGTTGCACTCGATGCGCGTCGGCCAGCTCCAGGCGCAGGCAGTCGCTGGCGCGCATGGCTTGAATCAGGCTGTCGGGCACGGCGACGTTGCCCACCTTCTTGCTCTCGCTTTCAACGTACACCACCCGATCGGCTTCAAAGCGGCTCAGGGCATGCCAGACGGCGGTGTCAAAAGCCTTTTGCGATGGCTGGCTTTGCCCGGGCAGCAGGCCGAGCACGGAGCTGCGGTGGCGCGCCAGGCCTTCGAGGTCGAGCACCTGCGCGCCTTGCGCCGCCAGCGCGTGCAAAAGGCGTGTCTTGCCCGAGCCCGTGGTGCCGCAGACCACGCGCCAGTGCAGCCTGGCCACCTGCCGGGGCAGGTCGGCCAGCAGCGCGGCGCGAAAGGCTTTGTAGCCGCCTTCGATGAGGCTGGTGCGAAAGCCGATCTGGTCCAGGATCAGGCCGAGCGAGCCACTGCGCTTGCCGCCGCGCCAGCAGTACAGCAGGGGTGCCCAGTCTTTGGGCTTGTCCAGCACTTCGCGTTCGATGTGAGCGGCGATGTTGCGCGCGGCCATCGCAGCACCGCGCTTCTTGGCCTCGAAGCCGTTGATCTGCTTGTAGTCGGTGCCGATCTGCTGGCGCTGCGCGTCGTCGAGCGTGGGCCAGTTGAGGGCGCCGGGCAGGTGGTCTTGTGCGTATTCGCCCGGCGAGCGGGCGTCGATGATGGCCGAGAAGCGCTCGAGCTGTCCGAGCGCCTGCTCGGCCGCGATGGTTTGCAGGCTCACTTGATCAGCTTTCTGAGCTCGGGCCAGACGTTGTCGAGCATGCGCGGCTGGGCCTGTTCATTGGGATGGATGCGGTCGGCTTGAAACAGCTCCGTCGGATCGGGGCGGTCGGCCACGCCCTGCAGAAAAAACGGCACCAGCGCGCTTTGGGTCTGGCGCGCCACTTGGACGTACAGGGCCGCAAAGTCGGCGCTGTACTTGGCGCCGTAATTGGGCGGCATCTGCATGCCCAGCAGCAGCACTTGGGCGCCAGCTTTGCGACTGGCCTGGGCCATGGCGCGCAGGTTGTCCTCGGTCATGTTCAGCGCCAGGCCGCGCAGCGCGTCGTTGCCGCCCAGCTCAATGACCACCACCTGAGGTCGGTGTTGGCTCAGCAGGGCCGGCAGGCGCGAGCGCCCGCCGGAGGTGGTGTCGCCGCTGATGCTGGCGTTGACCACCCGCGCACCTGGCCTGTGCTGGGTCAGGCGTTGCTGCAGCAGCGCCACCCAGCCGCTGCCTCGCCCGATGCCGTACTCGGCGCTGAGCGAGTCGCCCACCACCAGCACGGTGGGGCCGCTCGGGCTGGTGCCCTGCGCCCAGCTGGTGCCCAGCAGCAGTGCGGCGGTTGCAATCAACGCCTTTCTGCGGTCGGACTTTGACCCGCCCAAGCGTGGGCTTGCTGCCGGCTTGCTACAGTGGTCGTTTTGGCGGCGCCACCCCTGGCGCCCAGTCGGCTTGATGCTCAAGAACCCATCCATGTCTTTACTCGATCGCGCCGGCACCGAGCCGGCCTTGCACCTGGCTGTCGACAGCGGCGGGGCCATCATAGCCGTCGAGCATGTCTTCAAGACCGTCACCGATTCCACCGGCACGCTGACCATCCTGCGGGACATCGACCTGCGCTTTGCGCCGCGGGAGACCGCTGCCATCGTGGGGGCTTCGGGTTCGGGCAAGAGCACCTTGCTGTCCATCATTGCCGGACTCGACATGCCCAGCCAGGGCACGGTCAGACTGGCCGGGCAGGACCTGTTTGCCCTGAGCGAAGACGAGCGTGCCGCCTTGCGCGCGCGCCAGATCGGTTTTGTGTTCCAGAGCTTTCAGCTTATGGCGCATATGAGCGCGCTCGAGAACGTGATGCTGCCGCTCGAGCTCGCCGGTGTGCGCCAGGCGCGCGCCCAAGCGGCGCAGATGCTCGAGCGGGTGGGTCTGGGCCAGCGCCTGGGCCACTACCCGCGCGTGCTCTCCGGTGGCGAGCAGCAGCGTGTGGCGCTGGCGCGCGCTTTCGTGGTCGAGCCAGCGGTGCTGCTGGCCGATGAGCCCACCGGCAGCCTGGACTTTGCCACCGGCGAGACGATCATGAACCTGATGATGGCGCTCAACCAGGAACTGGGCACCACGCTGATCTTGGTCACCCACGACCCGCAACTGGCCGCACGCTGCCACAGACGCATCACCATCGAGGCCGGCCGGGTCGTGCCCGGCTGATCGGGGCGGCAGGGCGGTGGCCCTTGTAGGAGGGCCGCCCTCGGCCCGATGGGCCGCTGTTCTGGGCGCGGTCATAATCTTCGCGTGGTTACATCCGTCAAAGTCCTGTTTGGTTTTCATGCGGTCAGCGTGCGTCTGAAGACGGCGCCGCAGTCTGTGCTGGAGGTGTTGTTTGACGCCGCCCGGCGCGATGCTCGCATGCGTCAGTTTCTAGAGCGCGCGCGCGAAGCCGGCGTGCGGCTGATCGAATCGGATGGCCTGCGTCTGGCCAAGCTGTGCGGCAGTCATGGTCATCAGGGCGTGGTGGCGCGGGTGGGTGCGATCGAGCAACATCACTCGCTCGACGGCTTGCTCGAGCAACTGGAGGCCGATGCCAGGGTGCCGCTCTTGCTGGTGCTCGACGGGGTGACCGATCCGCACAATCTGGGCGCCTGCCTGCGCGTGGCCGATGGGGCCGGTGCGCATGCGGTGATCGCGCCCAAGGACCATGCGGCGGGCATCAATGCCACCGTCGCCAAGGTGGCCAGCGGCGCGGCCGAGACCATGCCTTATTTCATGGTGACCAATCTGGCGCGCACGCTCGGCGAGCTCAAGGAGCGCAGCATCTGGTGTATCGGCACCAGCGACGATGCGCCGCAGTCGATCTACGATGCAGATTTAAAGGTGCCGCTGGCGCTGGTGCTCGGTGCCGAGGGCGCGGGCCTGCGTCAGCTCACGCGCAAAAGCTGCGACGCCCTGGTGAGCATCCCCATGGCCGGCGCCGTTGAAAGCCTCAACGTCTCGGTGGCCAGCGGTGTGTGTCTCTATGAGGCGCTGCGGCAGCGGCGTTGATCCCCGGCGCAGGCTTTAGGCCAGAAAGAGGGCGCCGGCCAGCGCGCCGGCGCCCAGCAGCCACAGGATATGCACCCGCGTGCGCCACACCAGCAGTGTGGCCATCGCGGCAATCAGCCAGACCGGCCATTGATCCGGCGTGGCCGCGCCGGCGCTGGCCATGATGGTGCCGGTAGCAATGAGCAGGCCGATGACCGTTGGCGCCAGGCCTTGCTTGAAGGCGCGGATCAGCCGCATCTGGCGGTGCCGGTGCAGCCATTGTCCGGTGGCATACATCAGCAGCGAGCTGGGCACCATGATGCCGGCCAGGGTGAGCAGGGCGCCCAGGGGGGCCAGCCAGCCCCCCCCGGCGTTGAGTCCGACATGCCAGCCCATGAGCGCGACAAACAGGATGTTGGGGCCAGGAGAGGCCTGGGCCAGCGCCACACTCACGTTGAACTGCTCATCGAGCAGCCACTGCTGCCGATCGACCAGGTAGCGGTGCATTTCGGGCAGCGTGGTGATGGCGCCGCCCACGCCCAGCAGCGACAGCAGGCCAAAGTGCAGTGCCAGCTGCAGCCAGTCGATCGATGTCAAGTTGATCATTGCGGCTCAGGGCTCAAGTCGACGCCAAGCCAGGGCCATGCCGGCGGTGCCAAGCACCAGCAGCACCCAGGCCAAGGGCAGGCGCAGCCAGGCCATGGCGGCAAAGCACAGGCCGCCCAGCACCAGGCAGGCCAGGCGCCCGAGCACATTGCCGCGCAGGCCGGCGATGAGCTTGATGCCGGTGGCCGTGATCAGGCCGGCCGATACGGCGGCCATGCCGCGCAGCGCGCCAGCAACAGCCGGATGGTGGTCGATCTGACCATACAGGCTAACCAGGCTGCAGACGATCAGAAACGGCACCGTGAGCATGCCGGCCACCGAGGCGAGCGCGCCGCGCCAGCCAAAATGGCGCCCGCCGAGCACGATGGCCATGTTGATCACGTTCGGGCCGGGCATGATTTGCGCCACCGCCCATTCCTGCGTGAACTCTTCGCGCGTGAGCCAGCGTTTTTTCTCGACCAGCTCGCGCTGCGCCACCGCCAGCACGCCGCCAAAACCCTGCAGCGCCAGCCAGCTGAAAGCCAGAAAGAGCTCGCGCACCGACCGGGGCGCCACCGTCTCGGCGGCGGTTTCGGTGGCGGCCCCGGCATCCGCGCCCACAGCGGGCTGCGGGCGGGCCGGGCTGTGGCTCGGTTCGGTGCCCATCGCTAGGGTGTGGCTTGGGTGTGGCTCGGTTCGGGGTTCAAACCGTCATGCCGCCGCTGACCTCGATCACCGCGCCGTTGATGTAACTGGCCTCGTCGCTGGCCAGGAAGGCGTAGACGTTGGCGATTTCTTCGGCGCGGCCCAGGCGTTTGAGCGGCACGCGCGCTTCCATGCCCTTGAGCACGTCGTCGGGCATGCTGGCCAGGATGGGGGTCTGGATAAAGCCGGGCGCCACCGCGTTGACACGCACGCCTTTGGGCCCGAGTTCGCGGCTCCAGGTTTTGGTAAAGCCGATCACGCCGAACTTGCTGGCCGCGTAGTTGGTCTGGCCGAAGTTGCCATAGATGCCGACGACCGAGCTGGCGTTGAGGATGACGCCCGAGCCCTGGTCCATCATGGCCTGGGCCACCGCCTGCGAGCAGTGAAACACGCCGCGCAGGTTGACGTCGATGACACGGTCAAACTGAGCTTCGGTCATCTTGACCAGGCGCGCGTCTTGCGTGACCCCCGCGTTGTTGACCAGCACGTCGATGCGGCCAAAGCGTTCGCGCACCTGCGCCACCACTGCATCGACTTGTGCGCGGTCGGTGACGTCCATCACGAAACCGGCCGCTTGTGCGCCCGCCTGCTGACAGGCAGCAACCGCGGCGTCGATGGCCGACTGCTTGACGTCACACACAATGACGATGGCGCCTTCTTGGGCAAATTTCAGCGCGCTGGCCAGGCCGATGCCCTGGCCAGCGCCGGTGATCAGGCTTACTTTGTGTTCGAGTCGTCCCATGGTCTGTGTCGCAAAAGGCAAGGCGTCGGGCGGCGTCACCCAGCGGGTGGATGACGGCGGAGGCAGTCGATGACCGTTCCCCAGTTTAAAGCCCGGGTTATCGGTCAAGGCCAGTTCGTCGCAGCGGCGAGCAAAACGCGCGACACCTAGGGCGTCAATCAAGGGCGGCGGCGCCGATATTCCCAAGACTCAGCGCGGCCGTGCGCAAGCCGTCTCATGCGTTGCCAGGTCGGCTGCGCAAGGCGCGGGCCCTATCTTGGGCTTGGGCACGCGCGGCGGTGGGTGGGGGCTGCGGCCGTCGAGGCAGGCGGGCAGAAGGAGCGAAAGCAAGGCGGCGAGCGCCAGTCTGGGCCCTATTGACCCTCTCGACCCTTTCGGCGGCGCTGTCGCTGGGGCATTTTCACTCGACATGCAGCGATCATCGCCAGGGGGCCGTGCAATGGGCGTCGGTGCGCGGCGGCAAACCTTGTCAGGGGCGATGCCCGTCTGCAGTTCAGGGGCAGCAGGGCGCGCGCCGGAGCGCAGCGGGCGGCCGGCCTAGAATCACGGGGACTTTTGGGTCCCCATGAGCGCCTACGCCGACGTCTCCCTTTTTCCACGCGATGCCAAACCGCTGACCAGTTACCGCAAGTACTGGGCGCAGCGCTTTGGCACGGCGCCGTTTTTGCCGATGAGCCGGCGCGAGATGGACGCGCTGGGCTGGGACAGCTGCGACATCATCGTCGTCACCGGCGACGCCTACGTGGACCACCCGAGCTTTGGCATGGCCGTGATCGGCCGCATGCTTGAGGCGCAGGGCTTTCGCGTGGGCATCATCGCCCAGCCCGACTGGCACTCGGCCGACCCGTTTCGGGGGCTGGGCCGGCCCAACCTCTTCTTTGGGGTGACGGCCGGCAATATGGATTCGATGATCAACCGTTACACGGCCGATCGCAAGATCCGCAGCGACGATGCCTACACCGCAGGCGGTGCGGCCGATAAGCGCCCCGATCGCGCCGCGCTGGTGTATTCACAGCGCTGCCGCGAGGCCTACAAGGATGTGCCCATCATCATGGGCGGCATCGAAGGCTCGCTGCGGCGCATTGCGCACTACGACTACTGGTCCGATAAGGTCCGGCGCAGCATCGTGATCGATGCCAAGTGCGACCTGCTGCTCTACGGCAATGCCGAGCGCGCCATTGTGGAGATTGCCCACCGGCTGGCAGCGCGCGAGCCGATCGAGACCATCACCGATGTGCGCGGCACGGCTTTTTTGCGCCGCAGCGGCGACCCCACGGCTGGCGGCTGGTTCGAGATCAATTCGACCAGCGTGGACCTGCCCGGGCGGGTGGACGCGCATGTCAACCCTTACCTCATGATTTCGGAGCAGGCGCGCGAGCAGGGCGCCAGCTGCGCCCGGGAAGACGAGGCGCAGGCGGTGGCCGATGCCCAGAACCGCCAGGTCAAGTCCTTGAAATTCGTGCGGGATGCGGCGTCTGGATTGCCACGGGGCGATGCCCCTCGCAATGACGAATCTTCGGGGTTCGCCGCTCGCAATGACGCGGCATTGGCGGTCGCTCCTCGTAACGACGCGGCATTGGCGTCCACCCCGGGTGCTGGCGCAATTGTCGTCACTGCGAGCGCCGAAGGCGCGCGGCAGTCCATCTCGGCGTCCAAGCCGCCCCCGCGCGAGCGCTCGGTGATTCGCCTGCCCAGCTACGAGCAGGTCAAGAGCGATGCGGTGCTCTACGCCCATGCCAGCCGGGTGCTGCATTTGGAGACCAATCCGGGCAACGCGCGGGCCCTGGTTCAGGCGCACGGTGAGGGTCCGAGTGCCCGCGATGTGTGGATCAATCCGCCGCCCATCCCGCTGACCACGGCCGAGATGGACCATGTGTTTGACCTGCCCTATGCGCGCTCGCCGCATCCGGTCTACGCCGATGAGAACGGCAGCCACGACCACGCCACCAAGATTCCGGCCTGGGAGATGATCCGCTTTAGCGTCAACATCATGCGCGGCTGCTTTGGCGGCTGCACCTTCTGCTCGATCACCGAGCACGAGGGGCGCATCATCCAGAGCCGATCGGAAGATTCGGTGATCCGTGAGATCGAGGCCATCCGCGACAAGGTGCCGGGCTTTACCGGCACCATCTCCGACCTGGGCGGGCCGACCGCCAATATGTACCGCATTGGTTGCAAGTCGCCCGAGATCGAGGCCGCCTGCCGCAAGCCCAGTTGCGTCTACCCGGGCATCTGCCCCAACCTCAACACCGACCACTCGGCCCTGATCCGCATGTACCGCCGCGCCCGCGGCATCAAGGGCATCAAGAAAATCCTGATTGGCTCGGGCCTGCGCTACGACCTGGCGGTGCAGAGCCCGGAGTACGTCAAGGAACTGGTCACGCACCATGTGGGCGGCTACCTCAAGATTGCGCCGGAGCACACCGAGGGCGGGCCGCTGTCGAAGATGATGAAGCCTGGGATCGGCAGCTATGACCGGTTCAAGCAGATGTTCGACAAGTATTCGCTGGAGGCGGGCAAGAAGCAGTACCTGATTCCCTACTTCATCGCAGCGCATCCGGGCACCCGCGACGAGGACATGATGAACCTGGCGCTGTGGCTCAAGAAAAATGGCTTTCGCGCCGACCAGGTGCAGACCTTCTATCCCAGCCCCATGGCCACGGCCACGGCCATGTACCACACCAACAGGAATCCCTTGCGCAAGGTCACGCGTTCCAGTGAGGCGGTGGACATCGTGCGCGGGGAAAAGCGGCGGCGCCTGCACAAGGCTTTTTTGCGCTACCACGACCCCAACAACTGGCCGCTGCTGCGCGAGGCGCTCAAGGTCATGGGCCGCTCCGACCTGATTGGCAACGGCAAGCACCACCTGATTCCGACCTTCCAGCCACTGACCGACGGCAGCTACCAGAGCCCGCGCAGAGCCAACAGCACCGCCTCGCCGGTCAAGGCGGTGGCTGCCAAAGCCCGTCCGACGCAGCCCCGCAAAGGCCAGCTGCTCACCCAGCACACCGGCTTGCCACCGCGCAAGCGCAGCTAAGGCGCGCCGAAATCTGAAGCCCGATCGCGCCGAGGGCGGCGCTCCCACAGGGCAGCTGCATGGGCCCCAGGGTGGGCTCAGCTCAGGGTCAGCAGGGGGATGTCCTTGGCTTGAGACAAGGTGGTGAGCTGCTGGCGGCTCTGGCGGCTCAAGAATCGTGCAATGGCCTGCGCCAC
>JAIXWZ010000202.1 GCA_027491035.1 Comamonadaceae bacterium
CGGTCGGCACCAATGGGCACGAAGGCGTCGGCCTCGATCTGCAATTCGTGGTCCAAGATGCTGGATTCGGCGCCACCGTCGAGATCAAAAAACGGGTGGCTGGTCAGGCTCAGCGGCGTGGCCGCACCGCTGACCGCCGCACGGTAGGAGATAGCCAGCGTCGAGCCCTCGAGCGCGTAGCGCAGCTGCAGCTCGACATCGCCAGGAAACCCATCTTGCGCCGAGCGCAGGTGCAGGCGCAGCTCGAGCGCATCGCGGCGGCGCTCGAGCACCTCGAAGACCTGGTGGCGGCTGCCGCCGGGCCCGCCGTGAACGCAGTGCGGACCGTCGTTGGCAGGCAGCCGGTGCTGGCGCCCGTCGAGCGTGAAGCGGGCGTTGGCAATGCGGTTGGCATAGCGGCCAATAAAGGCGCCCATGGAGGGCATGCCGGCGAGCATCTGCTCGAGACTGTCATGGCCCAGGACCACGTCGATCGCGCGGCCGCGTCGATCGGGCACGATGAGCTGCAAGATGCGCGCGCCGTGGTTGCACACCGCCAGCTCGATGGCCTCGTTGCGCAGCACGATGAGCTCGACGGCGCGGCCGTCGATGTCGCCGGCAAAACGCGCCGGATCGAGCCGCATCAGGTCACCGGCGCCGGATTGAACAGCACCAGCGCGTTGTGCAGCTTCCAGTGCTCGGCCCAGGTGCGCCGACCGCTGGCCACATCGAGCAAAAGCTCAAACAGCTCCTGGCCGGCCTGCTCGATGCTCTGCTGGCCCTGTGCGATGCGGCCGGCGTCGACATCCATCAGATCGTGCCAGCGGCGCGCAAGCTCGGTGCGCGTGGCCACCTTGACCACCGGGCAGGCCTGCAAACCATAAGGCGTGCCGCGGCCGGTGGTAAAGACATGCAGGTTCATGCCGGCGGCCAGTTGCAGCGTGCCGCAAATGAAATCGCTGGCCGGCGTGGCCGCAAAAACCAGTCCTTTTTGATCGGCGCGCAGCTTCTCTCCCGGCGCCAGCACATGGCCGATTGCGGCCGAGCCGCTCTTGACGATCGAGCCCATGGCTTTTTCCACGATGTTGGACAGCCCGCCGGCCTTGTTGCCCGGCGTGGTGTTGGCGCTGCGGTCCACCCGCCCACGTTCGAGGTACTGGTCGTACCAGGCCAGCTCGCGCACGATGGCCTGCGCCACCTCGGGCGTGGCGGCGCGCGCGGTGAGCTGATCGACCGCATCACGCACCTCGGTGTTTTCCGAAAACATCACGGTGGCGCCCGCGCGCACCAGCAAGTCGGCCAGCGCGCCGACCGCTGGGTTGGCCGTTACGCCCGATAGCGCATCGCTGCCGCCACATTGCACGCCCACCACCAGCGCGCTGGCCGGCACCTTCTGGCGCCGGCGAGCGTTGAGCCGCTCCAGGTGCGGGCGGGCGCTGGCCACGATGTCGTCGATCATGGACATGAATCCGACGTGATGAGCGTCTTGCAGGCAGACGGTGTGCGGCCCGTCCTGCGGGCTGCGGCCGTCTTGGATGGCGATGCTGCCCGGCGGCAACAGGCGCTGGGGCTGCAGCTTCTCGCAACCGAGGCTGACCACCATGACCTCGCCGCCAAAATTGGGGTTCAGGCTGATGTTTCTGAGCGTGCGGATCGGAATGACGGCATCGGGTGCATCGATCGCCACGCCGCAGCCGTAGCTGTGCTCGAGCCCGACCACATCGTCGACATGAGGGTACAGCGGCAGCAGCTGTTCGCGGATGCGGCGCACCGCATGGTCGACCACCCCGGCGACGCACTGCACCGTGGTCGTGATCGCCAGCAAATTGCGCGTGCCCACCGAACCGTCGGCATTGACGAAGCCCTCGAAGGTGTACGCCTGCAGCGGCGGCAATTGGGCCGCCGGCACGGTGGCCATGGGCAGGCCCTCGAGTGCGCGCGCCGAGGGCAATTGCAGCAGCCGCTCGTGCACCCAGCTGCCCGCCGCAATATCGCGCAGCGCATAACCGATGGCCACGTTGTAGCGGCGCACCGGCTCGCCGGCAGCAATATCGACCAGAGCGAGCTTGTGGCCCTGCGGCACCTTCTCGGTCAGCTCCAAGCCCGCACCGGGCAAGCCGTCCGGCAAGCGCGTGCCAGCAGGCAGGCCATCTTCATTGGCAACGATGGCCACGTTATCGGCCGGGTGCATGCGCAAGGTCAGGGGCGCGGTCATGACATCACTTCTATCCAGTTTGGATTTTGGCCCATGGGCAGGCGCTGCACCGCGGTGAGCTGGCCGCTGGAAGGGGCGATCCGGTAGCGGCTGAGGTGGTTCGACAGCTGCCCCACCACCAGCAGGTGTGCGCCCTCATGGTCGATGGCCATGCCGCGCGGCTGCTGCTCGGTGGCCAGATGACCCATCACGCGGGCCTTGCGCCCGTCGGGCGACAGGGCCAGATGCGCCACGCAACTGCTGGTGCGCTCGCTGCAGTAGATAAAGCGCCCATCGGGCGTGATCTGCACATCGGCGGCCCAGGGCTTGCCGGCAAAGCCCGGCGGCAGGATGCTCAAGGACTGCACCGCCTCCAGCACGCCCCGGCCGGGATCGAAGGCCAGCACCTGCAGCGTGGCATCGAGCTCATTGAGCAGATACACACACCGGCCCATCGGATGAAAGCGCAGATGTCGCGGCCCGGCACCGCTGGGCGCCGACCACTGCGCCGGCTCGTTAGCCGTGAGACGGCCGCTGGCGGGGTCAAAGAGGAACTGCATCACCGCATCGCCGCCCAAACTGGTGGCCAGCACATGGGCATTGGAGGGCGCAGTGAGAACGGCGTGCGCATTGGCTGGCGTGCTCACCACCTGCTGCACCGCACCGACGCAGCCGTCGCCTGCGATCGGGCTGACGCTCAGCAGATGGCCCTGGTAAGAGGCGGCCAACAGATAGCGGCCGGTGCGATCGAGACAGAGGTAGGCCATGCTGGCCGGCAAGGCGGCCTCGCCGAGCACGGTCAGGCGCTGGGCCTGGCGATCGAGTGCGAGGCTGATGACGGCCATGGGATCGCTGCGACGGGCCACGTACAGGCGAGCGCCACAGGGACTTTGGGCCATCGGCATAAGCTGACCGCCCAAGCTCAGACGCTGCTGCGGCTGCAGCGCGCCGTCCTGCGCCATCGACAGCAGCCACAGATCGCCGCTGTCGGCATGGGAGACACAAACCCAGCGCGAGCCTGTCATGCGCTTACAACCCCATGGCGCGTGGCAACCAAAGAGACAGCCAGGGGATATAGGTGACCATCAGCAAGACGATGAGCAGCGCCCCAAAGAAGGGGATCATGGCGCGCGTGATCACCCCGATCTTTAGCTTGGAGATGGCACTGCCGACAAACAAAACGGAGCCCACGGGCGGGGTGATCAGGCCGATACCCAGATTGACCATCATGATCATGCCGAAGTGAACCGGATCAACGCCCATGAGCTTGACCACGGGCAACAAAATCGGCGTGAGGATGAGGATCAGAGGCGACATGTCCATCAAGGTGCCCAGAATGAGCAGTAGCACATTGATGAGCGCGAGGATGACGTATTTGTTGTTCGAGAACTCCGTCAGAAAGGCAGTGACCTTCATCGGAATTTGCATCAGGGTCATGATGTAGCCGAAGGCCGCGGCAAAGCCGATCAGGATCATCACGATGGTCACCGTCTTGACCGTGCGGTGGACCAGCTTGGGCAGGTCGCGCCATTTGTAGTCGCGGTAGATGAACATGGTCACAAAAAAGGCCCAGACCACGGCGATGGAAGCCGACTCGTTGGCCGTGAACACGCCGCTGAGAATGCCGCCCAGAATGATCACCATGGTCATGAGGCCCCACAGCGCCTCGGCGCAGATCTTGAGCGCCTGACGCAGAGGAATGGCCTGCTCCTTGGGGTAGCCGTGCTTATGGGCTTTCCACAGACACAAGATAGCCAGAGTCAGGCCCATCAATAGACCAGGAAGCACGCCGGCCATGAACAGCGCCGCAATCGAGACCGACCCACCCGCGGCCAGCGAATACAACACCGCGTTATGGCTGGGCGGGATCAAGATGGCCTGCACCGAACCGCTAACCGTCACCGCTGTGGCGAAAGGCCTGGGATAGCCCTTTTTCTCCATCTCGGGGATGAGCACCGAGCCGATGGAGGCGGTGTCGGCCACCGACGAGCCGGAGATGGCGCCAAAAAAAGTCGAGGCCATGATGTTGACCAGGGACAAGCCGCCGCGCACGAATCCCACCAGCACGCCAGCGAAAGCCACCAGTCGGCGGGCCATGCCGCCTTCGGCCATGATCGCGCCAGCCAACACGAAAAACGGTATGGCCAGCAAAGAAAATTTGTTGACGCCTGCACCGATCTGGATCATGACCGCATCGAGTGGCAGATCGATCCACAAGGCCCCGATGAGGGCGGCCAAACCCAAACAGTAGGCCACTGGCAGACCGATGAGCATGAGCAGAACGAAGCTGCCAATCAAGACCAGGGCGTCCATCAGCGCACTCCTTGGGCCGTGGGGGCCTGGGCGGCGGGCTCTGTGGCGAGGTTTTCTTCATAGCGCATCAGGCGCCTGTGATGCTGCGGGCCGACCCAGCGCCGCTCGATCACAAACAACAAGGTAAAGAGCCCGCCCAAAGGCAGCGGCGCATAAGTCACCCCCACAGGCAGCCAGACCAACTCGGCGATGGTCTGGCCCATGGTCTGCAGAGAAAGCCGCGCGCCATAAGCGAGCACAAAACTGCACACCACGATCATCAGCAGATCGACGAGCAGCGCGCTCAGGCGCTGCAAGGGCCCGGGCAAGACGTCGGTCAGCATGGTCACCGCAATGTGCCCGTTGGCGCGGTAGGCCGCCGCGGCGCCCAAAAAGGTGAACACCATCATCAGCAAGATCGCCACCGGCTCAGGCCACTGCGAGCCGGTGCCTAAAACGTAGCGCGTAAAGACGCCCCAGGGGATGATGAGCGACATCACCACGATGGCGATGCCGGCCAGCCAGATACACGTCAGGTACAGCGCATCCATCGCTGCAACATAGGCTTTTTTCATGGGCGTCTTTTACAAGTAAAGCAGGGCGCAGCCGCCGGCCACGCCCTGGAGAGCAGCAGCGGTTTACCGGACGGCGGCGATGCGGTTCATCAGATCAGCATACGGGGCGCCATACTTGGCGCGCACCGGTGCGGTGGCCTGAAAAAACGGCCGGTTGTCGATCTCGATGAACTCGACGCCCTCGGCCTTGAGCTTGCCGGTGTAGTCGGCAACTGCGGCATCCCACAGCTTGCGCTGGTCCATTTGCGCCTCGCGGCCCAAGCGCTTGAACAGCGCTTGGTCGGCTGGGCTGAGCCGGTCCCAGGCCACCTTGGACATCACCAAAATCTCGGGGATGATCAGGTGATTGGTCTGGGTGTAGAACCTGGCGCCGGCCTTGAAGTGGTTGGCGGTGTACAGGCTCGGCGGGTTGTTCTCAGCGCCGTCGACGACCCCGGTCTGGATGGCCGTGAAGACTTCACCATAGCCCATGCTGATGCCGTTGCCGCCCATGGCGTTCATGGTGTCGACAAACAGAGGGTTGCCCATCATGCGGATCTTCTGGCCCTTGAGGTCTTCGGGCTTGCGCACAGGCTTTTTGGTGTACAGGCTGCGCGAGCCACCGTCCATCCAAGCCAGGGCCACCATGCGCGCCGAGGAGGCGCTGATCTTGTCGAGCAACTCCTGGCCGATCGGGCCGTCGATCACGGCACGCATGTGCGCGATGTCGCGGAAGACGAACGGCATGTTGAACACGTTGACATCGGGCACCACCGGGCCGACCGGCCCGAGCGACGTGCGCAGCAGCTGGATCGCGCCGACTTGGGTCTGCTCGATCATGGCCTTCTCGTCGCCGAGCACGCTGCCCGGGAAGAGCTGGAACTTGATGCGGCCGTTGGTGGCGGCATCGATCTTCTTGCCCATGCTCTCGACTGCGGCCACGGTGGGATAGCCGGCAGGGTGCACATCGGCAGCCTTGATGATGGTCTGCGCGCCAACCAGTCCCGCACCCGAAAGGGCAGCGGCGGCCACGGCAAGTAGGACTCTGCGGTTTGTCATCGATTGATCTCCTGGGCGCCCCAAGCGCTTTTCGGTGTTTAAGAGGTCGGCCACAACGTGGGCCGCTTCGATGCCTGCGGGCTGCTAAGGGCTTGCCCTAAGGTCAGTCATCGTATGTCTATGCTACATTGTTTTCATCTCTGATTTGAAGTCTGGTTAACCCTGATGCAGCCCTCGCCGCGCAAGACGCTGACCTACGACCTGGCCGCCAGACTGGCCGAGCGCATCCGTTCGCAGGCGCTGCCTCCAGGCAGCAAGCTGCCCACCGAGCAGGACATCATGCAAAGCCACGGGGTCAGCCGCACCGTGGTGCGCGAAGCACTGTCCCATTTACAGGCCGGCGGGCTGGTGCAGACTCGCCACGGCATCGGCACCTTTGTGCTCAGCCCGGTCGAGGCCCCCGCCTTTCGCGTCAGCCCCGACAAGCTGGGCACGCTGCGCGAGGTCATTGGCCTGCTGGAATTTCGAATCAGCGTCGAGACCGAGGCAGCCGCCCTGGCGGCGCAGCGGCGGCTGCCAAGCAATGTGGACGAAATGCGGCGAAGCCTTGATGAGTTCAGTGCAGCCGTGGACAATGGCAAGGACTCAGTGAGCGCTGACTTTCAATTCCATGGTGAGATTGCTCGTGCCACGCAGAACCATCACTTCATCGACCTGATGGGCTCGCTCGGCCTGGCCGTGATCCCGCGCCGCAGGTTGCAGGACGCCGCAGGACCCACGGCCGAGCAACAGGCCTATCTCAGGCGGGTCAACCTGGAGCACGAGAGCATCTTCAACGCAATCGTGACGCAAGACGCCGAGGCGGCGCGGGCGGCGATGCGCACCCATTTGTCCAACAGCCGCGACCGACTCAAGCGCGGCGAACACACCGAGGGCTGAACCCAAGGGCAAGAGCCCCATGTATGCACTTGCGGCACCACGGCCCGCGCCGATAGGCTCGGGCACCGAGGGGCCGGACTGGGGTTAACCCGGGCTTCTGAATCTCAACCACGTTGTACGATGTCTTATCTTTTGTCATGACGCCCAGCGATCCCACCCCCACCATCGTGCGCATGCAAGTCATCCCCGTGGCCGGCCACGACGGCATGCTGCTCAACCTCAGCGGCGCGCACGGGCCGTTTTTCACGCGCAATCTGGTCATCTTGACCGACTCGGCCGGCCGCACCGGCGCAGGCGAAGTACCGGGCGGCGAGAAGATCCGCCAGACCCTGGAAGATGCCCGGGCGCTGATCGAAGGCCAGCCGATCGGGCGCTACAACGCGCTGCTGAACGCCATGCGCCAGCGCTTTGCCGACCGCGACAGCAGCGGCCGCGGCCAGCAGACCTTCGACCTGCGCATCACCATTCACGCGGTGACCGCCGTGGAAAGTGCCCTGCTGGACCTGCTCGGCCAGCACCTGGGTGTGCCGGTGTGCGCCCTGCTCGGCGAGGGCCAACAACGCGAGCGCGTGCAGATGCTGGGCTACCTGTTTTACGTGGGCGAGCGCGGCAAGACCGATCTGCCCTACCGCAGCGAGCCCGAAGCCGCCGACGACTGGCTGCGCCTGCGCCACGAGCCGGCGCTGACTCCCGAAGCCGTGGTGCGCCTGGCCGAGGCCGCGCAAGCGCGCTACGGCTTTGAGGACTTCAAACTCAAGGGCGGCGTGCTGCGCGGCGAAGACGAGGTCGAGGCCATCGTGGCCTTGCACGAGCGTTTTCCCAAGGCGCGCGTCACGCTCGACCCCAACGGCGGCTGGCTGCTCAAGGACGCGGTGCGCCTGCTGCGCGACCTGCACGGCACCCTGGCCTATGCCGAGGACCCCTGCGGCGCCGAGGGCGTGTTCTCGGGCCGCGAGGTCATGGCCGAGTTTCGCCGCGCCACCGGGCTGCCGACGGCCACCAACATGGTGGCCACCGACTGGCGCGAAATGGCGCACAGCATCGCGCTGCAGTCGGTCGATATTCCGCTGGCCGATCCGCACTTCTGGACGCTGCAAGGCTCGGTGCGTGTGGCGCAGCTGTGCCAAATGCACGGCCTGACCTGGGGCTCGCACTCGAACAACCATTTCGACGTCTCACTGGCCATGTTCACCCAGTGCGCCGCCGCGGCGCCCGGCAACGTCACGGCCATCGACACCCACTGGATCTGGCAGGACGGGCAGTTCCTCACGCAAGAGCCCCTGCAGATCAAAGGCGGCTATGTCGACGTCCCCCGCAAACCCGGCCTGGGCGTGACGCTCGACATGGACGCGGTGATGCGGGCCCACGCCCTGTACCAGCAGCACGGCCTGGGCGCGCGCAACGATGCCATCGCCATGCAATACCTGATCCCCAGCTGGACCTTCAACCCCAAGATGCCCTGTCTGGTGCGCTAAAGCACCTGGGCCCGACAAGGAGACACACATGAAACTCGGATTCATCGGCCTGGGCATCATGGGCGCGCCCATGGCCGGCCACCTGCTGGCCGCAGGCCACGAGCTGTTTGCCCAGTCGCGCAGCGGCGTGCCGCAAGCGCTGCTGGCAGCCGGCGCCAAGGCCTGCAAGAGCGCCGTCGAAGTGGCGCAACAGGCCGACATCGTTTTCATCATGGTGCCCGATACGCCGCATGTCGACGAGGTGTTGTTTGGCGATAACGGGGTGGCCAAGGGATTGAGCCCGGGCAAGACCGTGGTCGACATGAGCTCGATCTCGCCGATAGCCACCAAAACGTTTGCCCAGCGCATCACGGCGCTAGGCTGCGACTACCTCGATGCGCCCGTCTCCGGCGGTGAGGTCGGCGCCAAGGCGGCCAGCCTGACCATCATGGTCGGCGGCACCGAGGCATCGTTTGCGCGCATCAAGCCCCTGTTCGAACTGATGGGCAAGAACATCACCCTGGTCGGCGGTGTCTGCGACGGCCAGACCTGCAAGGTCGCCAACCAGATCATCGTCGCGCTCAATATCGAGGCTGTGGGCGAGGCCCTGCTGTTTGCGGCCAAGGCCGGCGCCGACCCGGCCAAGGTGCGCCAGGCGCTGATGGGCGGCTTTGCCGCCAGCCGCATCCTTGAAGTGCATGGCGAGCGCATGATCAAGCGCACCTTCAACCCGGGCTTTCGCATCGAGCTGCACCAAAAAGACCTCAAGCTCGCCCTTGAAGGGGCCAGCGCTCTGGGCCTGTCGCTGCCCCACACCGCCAGCGCCCTGCAGCTCATGAACAGCTGCGCGGCCAACGGCGGCGCAGCGCTCGACCACTCCAGCCTGGTTCGCGCGCTGGAGATTGCGGCCAACTTCCAGGTCGCACAAGGCTGAGGTCAAACTTGTATGGCTCAAGTCTGCTTTGCCATGTGGGAGCGCCGCCCTCGGCGCGATGCATCATTAATAAGAAAGTGAACCTGCCTTGACACCCCGCCACTTGCTGCGCGCCCTGTTCGATGCTGCCATTGCCTCGGCGCAGCCGGCGGCCGCAGTGCCGGCGCATCTGCCCGATCCGGCCAGCGTGAAGGGCAGGCTGGTGGTCATCGGCGCGGGCAAGGCGTCGGCTGCCATGGCGCGCGCCGTTGAAGACCACTGGCAGGGCCCAGCGCAACAGCTCAGCGGCCTGGTGGTGACGCGCTACGGCTACAGCGTGCCATGCCAGCGCATCGAAATCATCGAGGCGGCGCACCCGGTGCCCGACGCGGCGGGGCTCAAGGCGGCCGAGCGCATCAAGTCGGTGGTGCAAGGCCTGTCGTCAGACGATCTGGTGCTGTGTCGATCTCGGGGGTCGCCGTATCCGTAGCAACCAGCACCCGCTCCCGGCCTGAGCCTGGCAGACAAACAGGACATCAACGCCCAGCTTCTCAAAAGCGGGGCCTCGATCGGCGAGATGAACTGTGTGCGCCGTCACCTCTCGAGCATCAAGGGTGGGCGCCTGGCTGCGCTGTGCCACCCGGCGCGGGTGCTCACGCTGCTCATTTCCGACGTGCCGGGCGACCAGCTGCCCGACATCGCCTCCGGCCCCACCGTGGCCGACCCCAGCACCTGCGCCGACGCGCTCGCGGTGCTCGAGCGCTACCGCATCACGGTGCCCCCGGCCGCCAGGCAAGTGCTCGAAAACGGCGCAGGCGAAACGCTCAAGCCGGGCGACGCGCGCCTGGCTCGCTGCGAGACCCGCTTGATCAGCTCGCCGCAGATCGGCCTGGAGGCGGCCGCCCGCGTGGCGCGCGAGGCCGGCTTGGGCGTGTGCATTCTGGGCGACAGCCTGGAGGGTGAGGCGCGCGAGGTGGGCCGCGTGATGGCCGGCATCGCGCAGCAGGTGGCCACGCACGGCCAACCCCTGGGCGCGCCCTGCGTGCTGCTGTCGGGCGGCGAGACCACCGTCACGGTGCGCGGCAGCGGGCGCGGCGGGCGCAATGTGGAGTTTTTGCTGGCGCTGGGCGCGGCGCTCAAGGGCGCGCCGGGCATCTGGGCACTGGCCGGCGACACCGACGGGGTCGATGGCATCGAGGAAATCGCCGGCGCCATCCTCACGCCCGACACGCTCGAGCGCGCCCGCGCCCTGGGCCTGAAGGCCTCAAGCAGCCTCGACGACAACGACGGCCACGGCTTCTTTGGCGCGCTGGGCGACGCCGTGGTCACCGGCCCCACGCTCACCAACATCAACGACTTTCGCGCGGTGCTGATCACCCGCCCCTGAACCCCAA
>JAIXWZ010000139.1 GCA_027491035.1 Comamonadaceae bacterium
CTGCTCTGCCTGAACTTGCGGTGCAGACGCAAAGCCAAAGGGCGCGGTGCTGCTTGAAAAATCGGCCTGCCGGCTGCTCACCGCAGACGGCTGCAGACGACGCAGCAAGGGCGTGACCAAACTCTCGCAGCCGTCAATTCGGGCTTGCTCGAGCATACTTTGGGCCTGCTCGGGCGTCGGGGCCTCAATGTCCCAACGGACAAAGCGCCGGCCCAGCGATTCGAAGGCTTTGCGGCTGCGCAGCGCCGGCCCGAGCAGCAACACCACCCGGATATTGGCGCCCGGAAAATTGCTGACCAGGCGGGCCAAGAGCTGCAGTTCGTGTTCGGCCAACGATCCGGCATCGTGCACCAGCCAGATGCGCTGACCCGGCTGCTGCGGCGGCGGCTCATTCATGGCCTCGCGCATGGTGTGGCTGGCCAGCACCTCGTTGAAACGGGCCACCAGCGCATCGGTGCTAGTGGGAAAGTAGGTCTCGATCTGGCTGTTGGGCGCGGCCCGGCGCAGGCGCTCTGCGAGCAAGCGGCCGTAGTGGTCGAGTGCGGCATCGTGCTGGCTCGACAAGGCCAGGCTGCGCCCTTCTTGCGTCAGCGCGGCCACGCAGCCCTCGAGTCGCAGTCGGTCGGCTGGGCGGAAAAAGAGCGAAGGCAAGGCCGATCCGTCGGCAGCCAAGCTCAAGGTCAGATCGACATGGGTGTTCATGCGCTCTCCAGTCTGCCTTCGGCGTCAAAACGCATCGAGGGCGGAACTTCGGGGTTGGGTTTGGCCATGGGCTCGACACCCGGACGCACCTGCGCCAGGCTGAACACATAGGCGATGACGGGGGCCACCGCGTGGTAAAGCGACTCCGGGATGGGCTGGTCGACCTCGGTGGTGAAGTACAGTGCGCGCGCCAGCTGCGGCGAGGAGAACATTTCCACGCCGTTTTGCCGGGCCTCTTCCCGGATGCGCGCGGCAATGTGATCGGCACCCTTGGCCAGCAAGATGGGCGCGCCGTCGGCGGTGGGATCGTAGGACAGGGCCACCGCAAAGTGCTCAGGGTTGGTGATCACCACATCGGCGTCCTTGACCTTGGCGATCATGCGGGCGTTGGACATTTCGCGCTGGCGCCGACGGATCTGCTGCTTGACCTCGGGCCGGCCCTCGCTGTCCTTCATCTCGTCCTTGATCTCCTGCTTGGTCATGCGCAGCTTCTTGAAGTAGCTCCAGCGCTGGTACGGCGCGTCAATGGCCGCAATGACGAGCAGGCTCAGCGTGAGCCAGATCACCGACTGCATGATCATTTCGCCGGTGGCGCCCAAGGCGGGCTCGAGCCCCATATTGGCCAGGCGCATCAGCTCGACCAGGTAACGGTTGATCAGCCACCACAGCACCAGGCTGACCACGGAAAACTTGCCGATCGCCTTGATGAGCTCAACCAGCGCGTGCGTGCCAAACATGCGTTTGACGCCGCTGATGGGACTGAGCTTGCTGAACTTGGGCGCAAAAGCCTTGGCCGAGAAGTGAAAGCCGCCCGTCACACCCGATGCGGCAATGGCCACCACGGCGGTGACCACCATCAGGGGCAACACCACGAGCAGGCCCTCGCCGACAGCGTACAAAAAAGTCGTCGGCAGCAGTGTGGGCGTGTCGAGCGTTTTGCGGTCAAAGGTGAAACCGGCGCGCATCTGCTGGGCAAAGCGGCTGACCCACCAACTGCCCATGAGCGCCATCGTGACGGCTCCCGCGATCATCACCGCGGCCGCCGGCAACTCCATGCTGCGCGCAACATCGCCCTCCTCAATCGCCTTGCTCAGTCGCCGGCCTGTGGGCTCTTCTGTTCTTTCTGCGCTGTCGTCGCTCATGGTGCGGGCCTCATGACAGTCCGACCAGGGTTCGGGTTTGCACCAGACTCTGGGTCCACAGCCACTGCAGACGCGAGCCAATATTGGCCATGGACATGATGAGCACCACAAAGCCCATCACGATGGTGGCCGGCAGGCCGACCGCAAAAATATTGAGGCTGGGCGCAGCGCGGGTGATCACCCCGATACCGATGTTGATAAACAGCAGCGTGACCATGACCGGCAGGGCAATGAGCACGGCGCCCAGAAACATCATCGAGCTCCAGGCCAGCACCTGCCGCCAGCTTTGCTCGACCATCACAAAGGTGCCCACCGGCAGACTCGAAAAACTCTCCACCAGCATGGCCAGCAGCAGCCCGTGGCCTCCCAGGCCGACAAACACCAGCGTGGCCAGCACAATCAAAAACTGCGCCACGGTGGGCACGTTGCCCAAATTGGGGTCGATCATCATGGCCATCGACAGGCCCATGGAGTTAGAGATGGCCTGACCGGCCACCACCACCGCGGCAATGGCCACCTGCAAGATCAGGCCCATCATCAAGCCGATGGTGATCTGGTTGGCAATCTCAAGCAGGCCACGCGCCGACAGCGGATCGATGCGCGGCCAATCGAACATGGGGTAGACCATCACGGACAGCGCCAGCGCCAGCAGCACGCGCAGGCGGGTGGTGAGCGCTGGCAGGGAGAACACCGGGGCAAAGAGCATCAGGGCCGACATGCGCAGCATGGGCCACAGGAGCGCATAGAAGTGCTCCATGATGTCGATGGCGGCCACGGTGATCACGGCAGTCCTCAGCTGAACAAGGTGGGGATGCGCAGAAACAGGGCCCGCATGTAGTCGACCAGGGTGGCAATCTGCCAGCCGCCGACCACCGCCAAGGTGACCGACATGGCCACCAGCTTGGGGATAAAACTCAGCGTCGCCTCATTGACCGAGGTGGCCGCCTGCACAATGCCAATGACCAGACCGACGCCCAGCGCCACCAGCAGCAGCGGGGCCGAGACCAGCAAGGTCATCCAGAGGGCTTGCGAGCCCAGTTCAACGACGGTGGTGGCGTCCATGGTGTGCGGCTTGGGGGTTGCAGGCGGTCAAAAGAAGGGTCAGAGCGTGAAGCTTGAGGCGAGCGAGCCCATGATCAGGCCCCAGCCGTCAACCAGCACAAAGAGCATGAGCTTGAAGGGCATGGAGATCATCATGGGCGAGAGCATCATCATGCCCATGGACATGAGCACGCTGGCCACGATCAGGTCGATCACCACAAAAGGGATGTAGATCAAAAAGCCGATGGTGAAAGCGCTTTTGAGCTCAGACGTGATGAAGGCCGGCACCAGGGTGGTAAAGGGCACCGAAGCCGCATCCATGGGCTCGCCCTTGCGGGCAATTTGCATGAACAGCGCAATGTCATCCTGGCGGGTCTGCTTGAGCATGAATTCGCGGATCGGCCCTTCGGCGGCGGCCACCGCCCGCTCGGCGCTCATGCCGTTGTTCATGAAGGGCACGACCGCATTTTGGTAGACGTCGGTGAGCACCGGCTGCATGATGAACAGCGACAAGAACAAGGCCAGGCCCACCAGCACCATATTGGGCGGCGTCTGTCCGGTGCCCAGCGCCTGGCGCAGCAGCGACATGACGATGATGATGCGCACAAAAGAGGTCATCATCAGCAGCAGCGAAGGCAGCAGCGTGAGCACCGTCATCAGCGCCAGCAGCTGCAGCGTGATGCTGTACTGGGTGCCACGCGGGCCCTGGCTGGCCGTCACCATGGGCAGGCCCTGCGCCCAGCCCGTCTCGGGCAGCACCAGCAGGGCAGCCAGGACGAGCAGCGCGCTGGCGCGGATCCAAAATTTAGCGGCCACCGCGAGCCTCCCGCTCCAGCAGGGCCTGGGCCGTCATGGGGTAGGTTTCGGCGGGCGACTGGCCCGCGGGCATGCCCGCCGAGCCGTCGCCATCGTCCTGGCCGGCCACCACGCTCCACTGGCCCAGCGCGGTCATCTGTCCAGGCGAGAGCCCAACCAACACTTCGCGCGCATCAATGCGCAGCAAGGCGATTTTTTGGCGCGGGCCGACACTGACGGTCTCGAGCATGTGCAGCCGGCGCCCGGGCATGGGCGCGCCGATCTTCATCTGCATGCGCTTGAGGCCCCACAGCAGCGCACCCATAAGCCCAAACACGAGGATCAGGCTGCCGATGATGCGCAAGATGTCCATGGTCAGTCAGCCGCTGGTTGTTCAGAGGTTTTTCATGCGCTCAGAGGCGGGCACGACGCGGGTCAGGCGGATGCCGTAGCGGTCGTTGACCAGCACCACCTCGCCCTGGGCCACCACGGTCTTGTTGACCAGCAGGTCCAGCGGCTCACCGGCGATGTGATCGAGTTCGACCACGCTGCCCTGGGTCAGGCGCATGAGGTCGCGGATCTTGATCATGGCGCGGCCCACCTCCACAGACAGGGTCACCTGGATGTTTTGCAACACCTCGGGGTTGATCTGGCCGTCGCCGGCGCCGGTGTTGCCAAGTTTGGGATCGCTCATGGTCTAGGGTCCTGCGTGTTTTATTGCATGCCGGGAATGACGCTGCGGGCGATCTGCACCGCCGTCTGGCTGCCCAGATTGCCCACCTGCACGTCAAAGGCGGGCACGTCGTTGATCGTCATCCGGGCCAATTCCGGCTTCTTGAAGAACAGCACATCGCCGGGCTGCATGGCCTCGACGGCGCCCAGGCTGCTGGAAATTTCACCGAGCAGCACGCGCAGCTCGACCGGGGCGTTGTCGACAGCTGTGCCCAGGTCGCTGCGCCACTGGTTGTCCGACTCTTCGTTGCCGTCGCCGGTTTGCACGCGGCTGCGCAGCAGATCGCGCACCGGCTTGAGCGCGGCATAGGGGTAGACCAGGTCGATGAAGCCTTGCGTGTTGGGGCCGGCCTCGACCTCGAAATGCGAGACGATGACCAGATCGTTCTCATCGGCGATCTGGGCAAACTGCGGATTAATCTCCGAGCTCACCACCTCCTCGTCGATGCCCATGATGGGCGACCAGGCGTCCTTGAGCGAGCGAAAAAAGACCTCCAGAATCATGTTGATGATACGGGTCTCGGTGGGCGTGAACAGGCGGGTGGGCGGCAGCTGGGTGACGCCGCGGCCAAAGCCGCCAAAAAAGCTGTCGAGCGAGCTGAACACCACCACCGGGTCGATGGCCACAATCGAGTAGCCGCGCAGGGGGTTCAGGCGCACCATGTTGACCGACAGCGGCGCGCGCAAGCCCTTGAGGTAGTCGCCAAAACGCGCAATCTGCACCCGGCTGGGCGTGACCCGCGGGCTCGAGCGCAGCATCTCGAGCAATCCGAGCCGGAAGGTGCGGATGAAACGCTCGTTGATCATGTCGATCGAGGCCACATTGACCCCGAGACTCGAATCCTCGCTGGCCAGATCGTGCTTGCGCACGCGCATGGACGTGTTGTAGCCCGTATCGACGGGGATGCTGCCGTCGTTGATGCCTTCGGCCAGCGCCGAAAGCTCCTCTGCGGTCAACAGTTGATCAGACATGGTCAGGTGTGCCCGGCGGTCGGTTGCGTGCGCTTTACTGCACGATGAAGGAGGTGAAGAAGACGTCTTCCACGCCGCCAAATTCCTCGAACTTCTCGAGCTGGGCGTTCATCGCATCGCGCAGCCGCTTGGCCAGGTCGACGCGAAACTCGGGCTTGTTGATTTCGGCCTCTTGCGACTGGCGCATGACGTCCATCATGACCGAGCGCAGGGCAAATTCGTGCTTCTTGATGTTGTCGACCACGCGCTGGTCGTAGCGGGTCATGACGGCGACTTGGATCGACATCACGCGCTTGGAGCCGGTGACGTTGACCAGGAACTCGCGCTCCATCTGGAAATAGTTGAAGTCAAAGCGCTCGGCCTGCGGCGACTTCTTGAGCTTTTCAGGCAGGCCGTCCTTGCCGTCCTTGCCTTTGCCACCCTTGCCTTTTTCGCCTTCTTTGGCGCCGACCTCAGGATCGAGGCCCAGGGCAATGCGCTCTTCGGCCGTCAGCTGCGGCGGCTTGGGTTTGAAATAACCGGTGAAGTACAGCGTGGCCAACATGGTGCCGGCCACGAGCACGATCAGGCCGACCGCACCCAAAATGATGGGGATCAGCTTGGACTTGGGCTTTTGCTCCGCACCTTCTTCAACAACTGCTTCTTCAGCCATGACTCAACCCTCAGGTATCGCCCGTGCGAGGCGCCAGCCCTTGTGGTCAGGCCAACACATCCCAGGCACTTGTCCCCCGGCGCGGTCTGGGTGAGGCCGCTGCCGCCGCCGGCTCCTCGGAGTCGGTGTCGCGGCTGCGGTCCTGATGCATCTCAGGCGCGCGCTCGGGTGTCGGATTTCCGCCAGATTGGCGGCTGGAATCCCCTTGTACCCACACATTAGCAACTGCCGTGCCCGCTTGCGCCAGGCTGTCTCGCAATTTGGGCAGACTCTGGGCAATCAGGTCACGGGTGGCCTGATTGTCACTGCGAAAGACCGCCTCCAGACCACCGGCATTCATGTCCAGATCCAGGTCGATTCGACCGAGTTGAGCCGGATCGAGCCGCATCTGGACCTTCCACTGCCCGCGCTCGAGCTGGCTTTGCAGGCGCTGCCCCAGGGCCTCGCCCAGGCGCTGGGCCAGCTCTTCATATTGTTCCATCCGCTGGCTGGCGCTGCTGCTCCAGACGTTGGCCGGGCTGCCCGCGGGGGCCTGCGGGCGCAGCGGCTCGCCACTGACCTGGCCCAAACCGGCGCCCGCCTCGCCCGGCGTGGCGTCGGCAAGCGGCTCGGCCAGGGCGGGCCACTGCAAGGTCTGCACGTCCAGCTTGAGCGTCTCGGCCGCCACCGAATGACCGGCCACCGCCGCCCAGGTGCTTTGCTGACCCGTGCCTGCCATCGCCGCCAGGCGCTGGGTGATGAATTCGCTGGGCGCCAGTTGCAGCCGCAGCGCCTGCGGCAGGCCCTCGTCGGGCGCGCCCGCAGCGCCCTGGGCTGCCAGGCTGGCCCCGGCGGTCAGGTCGGCAGCCTGCACCCAGGCACTGGGCTGGGCCGCGCCGGTGCGCAGCTGCCAACTCAGATGGCTGATGCGACCGAGCTCCACCCCGTCCAAGGTCTCGGGGGCGCCATCGGCCTGCAAGGCAGCAACGCCCATGGCGCCGGCCAGGGCGGCCGGACCGCTGGGGCGCCCGGACAGGTCTGTGCCGCCCACCATGACCCCGCGCCCGAGCAGGGTGGGAAACACCGCGCTGGCGGCCTGCGCCTGCTGCCGGGCCAACTCGCTGACATCGGGCGGTGGGGGCGGTTCCTTGATCAGGCTCGCGGAGTCGGCCTGGCCGGCCAGCAGGCCGGCCTGCAAGGCCAGCGCAGCGGGCAGCATCGCAGCGGACACCCCGGCGGCGCCTTCGCCTCCTGCGCCCCCCTCGCCCGTCTCGCCGGCCTTGGCCGCTGCGCCCTCGGCCAACAAGGCTGCTTGCAGCGCGGCTGCGCCAGCCGGTGTGGGCGATATAGCGAGCGCAACTGAATCGGCGCCGCCAAACAAGGCACGCACCATGCTTTCGTCGAGGCCCTGGCCCCGGGCAAAGGCGCTCAGGCTGGCGGCATCGGGCAAGGGCGCGGCCACGGTGATGACTTCCATCTGCGGCCCGATGGGCAGGGCCTGCAGACCGGCAAGGTCTTGCCGCCCCGCCGGACCCATCAGATGGCCCAGCAGGTTGGCGAAATCAGCCCCGCGCAAGGCTGCCGGCGCGACGGTGCCGGCGGCATCGGGGGCCGCCACGGGGTTGACGGATGCGGGCGTGACAAGGGAGAGCGAGGGTGCGTCCATGGGTGGCTTGAGCAAAAAAAAAGGGTGGGCCCAAAGGCGGGTGCTCAGATGTAGCAAAAAGCATGACCGGAGACATCTTGCCGGCCCGGCAGCCCCAAGCCTCGTTCCAGGCCACGTCCTAGGTGACGTCCCAGGTCGGTGCCCAAGCTGTCGGATTTACATGGCACGGAGCTTGCACATCACGCCAGGTCGCCGGACAGCCGGTGGCCCCAGTCAGCCCTTGAATCGACGAGTCACCGCAAAGCGCACACTTTTATGAGTACCCTGACCCTGTCAAGCCTCCGACAGAGCCTGGCCAACTTCAGCATGACCGGACTGAGCGTGCCCGCGCTGGTGCTGCTCATCGTGGCGATGCTGGTGCTGCCCATGCCGGCGTGGCTGCTCGATGTGCTGTTTACCTTCAACATCGCCTCGAGCCTGCTGATCGTTCTTATTGCGATCAACACCCGCAAGCCGCTGGAGTTCTCCTCCTTCCCGTCGGTCCTGCTGTTTGCCACCATGCTGCGCCTGGCGCTCAACGTGGCCTCGACCCGGGTCATCCTGGTCCACGGACACGAGGGCGAGGAAGCCGCCGGTCAGGTGATCGCGGCCTTCGGTCATTTTGTGATCGGCGGCAACTACCTGGTCGGTTTCATCATCTTCATGATCCTGATGATCATCAACTTCATCGTGGTCACCAAGGGCGCCGGGCGAGTCTCTGAGGTCAATGCACGCTTTACCCTCGATGCCATGCCGGGCAAGCAGATGTCGATCGATGCCGACCTCAATGCCGGCGTGATCGACCAGGAAACGGCCAAAAAGCGGCGCGAGGAGCTGTCGCAGGAGTCGGACTTCTTCGGCTCGATGGACGGTGCGTCCAAATTCGTCAGCGGCGATGCCATTGCCGGCCTCTTGATTTTGGCGATCAACATCATTGGCGGCCTGATCATCGGCGTGATGCAGCACAACATGCCGCTGGCCGAAGCCGGCCGCGTCTACACCCTGCTGACCATCGGCGACGGTCTGGTGGCGCAGATTCCGGGGCTGTTCCTGTCGCTGGCCACCGCCATCATCGTGACCCGGGTCAACACCGCAGAAAACACCACCGAGCAGGCCAGCAGCCAGCTGGCCAACCCCTCGGCCCTGTTCATCTCGGCCAGCTTTCTGGCCATCTTGGGCGTCGTCCCGGGCATGCCGCATTTGGTCTTTTTGACCTTGGCCGCTGCCACCGCCGCGCTTGGGCTGATGGTGCTCAAGCGCAGCGCCCAACCCAGTCCACAAGCGGCAGCCGAGGCCGCTGCGCTGGCCCCAGATGCGCCCAAGGAGCTCGACTGGGACGATGTCGACCAGGTCGACCTGATCGGCCTGGAAATCGGCTACGGCCTGATTCCCCTGGTCAACCCAGACACCGGCGGGCAGCTGATGGCGCGCGTCAAGGGCGTGCGCAAAAAACTCTCGGCCGAACTGGGCTTTCTGATCCAGCCGGTGCGCATCCGCGACGCGCTCAACATCGACCCGGACAGCTATCACATCGTGCTCAAGGGCGTGGTGCGCGGCCGCGGCGAGGTCAAGGCCGGGCGCGAGATGGCGATCAACCCCGGCCAGGTCTATGGCCCACTCGAGGGCACCCCCTGCCGCGAGCCCGCCTTCGGCCTGGAGGCCGTCTGGATCGACCCCTCGCAGCGCGACCATGCGCGCACCCTGGGCTACACCGTGGTCGACGCCGCCACCGCGGTGGCCACCCATCTGAACAAGGTGCTGCGCGACAACGCGGCCGACCTGCTCTCGCACGACGAGGTGCAGCAACTGCTCGACAAGCTTGCGGCGCGCTCGCCCAAGCTGGTCGAAGACTTGGTGCCCGGCAAGCTCGCCTTGGGCGTGATCACCCGCACGCTGCAAAACGTGCTGACCGAAAACGTGCCGATCCGCGACATGCGCAGCATCGTCGAGGCCCTGTCGGAGGCCGCCTCGCGCACGCAAGACCCCGAACTGCTCACCACCCTGATTCGTCCTAAGCTGGGCCGCATGATCTGCCAGAGCCTGCTGGACAACAAGAACAGCCTGTCGGTCATCACCCTCGACCCTGGCCTGGAGCAACTGCTGCACAACGTCATCCAGCAAAGCCAGCCCGGCACCCCCATGGTGCTCGAGCCAGGGCTGGCCGAGCGGCTGTTTGCCGCGCTGCGCCAGGGCGCCCGCGCCGTCGAAGAGCAAGGCCATCCGGCGGTGCTGGTGGTCTCGCCCTCGATCCGGCCCTGGTTGTCCAAAGCCGCCCGCTTTCGCGTGACCGACCTGACCATCTTGTCTTACAGCGAGATCCCTGAGGACCAGATGGTCAAGGTGATCCACACCGTTCACACCGACGCTGCCCAATAAACTCTGAGGTGACCCATGGAACTCAAACGCATCCTCGCCCGCGACACCCGCAGCGCCATGGAGCAGGCCATCAAGACCTATGGTCCCGATGTGCTGGTGATCTCCAACCACCAGGTGGCCGGCCAGACCGAGCTGGTGGTGGCCATCGAAGTGGAGCTTGAAGCCAGCCCAGCCGACGAGCGGACCCGCGCAAACCACACCCAGAGCCAAACCAGCGCCAGCCCCCAGACCCGGGTCGCCGACGCGCCGGCAGGCACTGACACCCTGACCGCAAGCTTTCGCAGCAGCTTTGATCAAGCCAGCCAGAGCGGAGCGCGGGCTGCGCAGTCACAGCCAGCCGCTTTGCTGCCGGCGTGCGACCTTGCAGCTCAAACACCTGCTCTTGCACAGCCTCTTGCTCAGCCTCTTGCTCAGCCTCTTGCTCAGCCTCTTGCTCAGCCTCTTGCAGCGCCCGCCATCGCATCCGTCGCGGCGCCGGTGACCGCGTCCATCACGCCCTCCCCTGCGGCCAGCGCACCGACAGACAGCAGCCAGGACACGAGCGAGCAAGATGCGCGCGAGTACCAGCGCAGCCGCGAGATCGTCGAGATGGTGCGCGAAGAAATCTCATCGCTGCGCCGCGAATTTCGCATGCGCCAGCAAACCTCGGCCTGGCAAGGCGGCCTGAACCTCGCGCCGGCAGTCACCCCGCTGGCCCAGGCGCTGCAGGAGGCCGGCATCCCCGGCGCGCTGCGCACCTTGCTGCTCGACGGCCTGGGCCAGGCCGGTGATGCCCACGAGGGCCTGCAGATTCTGCGCGAGCAGCTGCTGCACCATCTCAAGCGCCCGGCTGGCAGCTTGCCGGCCCAGGGCGTGCATGTGCTGGCCGGCCCCTCCGGTGCCGGCAAGAGCCTGATGACCGCACGCCTGGCGGGGCTGGCTGCCCAGTCCGGTTGCGAGCAGGTGGCCGTCATCAGTTACCAAGACATCCGCGCCGGGGCCTGGAGCCAGACGCAGATGCTGTCGGCCCAGCTTGGCGTCGAGGCCTATCGGGCCGCCGACGCACAGGCCTTGCGCCTGCTGGTCGATGAGCTGTCAAGCCGCAAGTTGGTGCTGATCGACACCGCCGGCGTGCAGATGGTTGAACATGTGCGCCAAATCCTGGCGCAAGCGGGCGCCTGCCACTGCCATGCGGTGCTGCCAGCCGATGCCTCCAGTGCCACGGTACAGCGCGTGCTCGCCCAGGGCCTGCCCTTTGAGAGCCTGCTGCTGACCAAACTCGACGAGGCCAGCTCGCCTTGGCCGCTGCTGCAATTCCTCAGTGATAATGCCTTGAAAATTGCTGGCGCCAGCCACGGCGCCCGCCCCAGCGACCTGAGCCTCGATTTCACCCTTGAACAACTCGTGGACCTCGCACTCGCCCCACTGGTCAGCGCCATCGAACAGCCCACCCAAGCGGCTGCGTCGCTGGTTGAAGACGCGCTGACCAGCGCGATCGGCCTGAAGGCAATCCCGCAGCGCGCCATGACCGATGCGGCCTGCGAAACAGCGGTCGATTTGGGGGTGATTGATGCAGTGGCGGCCCATCCCATCGCACAACCGACAGGCGAGCCCGGCGCACTGAGCCCCACCCTGGCCTCAATCGCACGCCTGCCGGCCATGCCAGTGTTTCTGTCAACCGCGCAAGTGCTCGGTGCGGCCCCCACCGCCAGCAAGCGCCGCGCTGCAGCGCAGGCCGATGCGCCCGCTCAAGCCACGCCGGCCCCTGAGGTCGCACCAATCGCTCCAGTCGCCCCAGTCGTCCAAGCCGCGCCGGTCGCCGCCAAGAGCGCGGCGCGCAAGAAGCCGGCCGCGGCTGCAGCCGTCAAGCCGGCAGCGCCAGTGGTGTCTGCACGCAAACGCAAGCCCGCCGAGGCCATCGTGGTGCCGGCGGCAGTCAGCCGCTCGGGCCGCAAGGCCAGCGCAACGTCGGCTCATCCATGAAAGCCAAACCCACGCAAGTCATCGGTGTGGCCAGCGGCAAGGGCGGTGTCGGCAAGACCACCGTCTCGGTCAACCTGGCCGTAGCCTTGCAGGCGCAGGGCGAGCGGGTCATGCTGCTTGATGCCGACCTCGGTCTGGCCAACGCGCAGATCGCGTTGGGCGCCGCCTGTCCGAACAATTTGAGCCATTTCCTGGCGGGCCACAAATCGCTGGCCGACATCATCGTGACCACCCGCTCGGGCGTCAAACTCGTGCCCGGTGCATCGGGCATGCAGGAGATGGCCGGTATCAGCGCCTTGCAAGCTGCAAGCATCGTGCAGGCCTTCAGCGAACTCGAAGACGAGGTCGATTACCTGATTGTCGACATGGCCGCAGGCATCTCGCCGTCGGTGATGTCTTTCATGCAGGCCTGCCCCAGGCGCTTTATCGTCGTGCGAGATGACCCCTCTTCCATCGCCGATGCCTACGGCACGATCAAGGTGCTGATCCAGGACTGCGGGGCCGACGAGATCTACCTCATCCCCAACGGCATGGGCAGTCAGCAAGAAGGCCAGCTGCTCTACAGCCGCATCAATCAGGTCTGCGCGCGCTTTCTGGGCCGCAGCATCGGCTACCTGGGCACCGTCGAGCAAGATGAGCTGATCTTGTCGGCGCTCAAGAAACACCAGCCGGTCATCGAATTTGCACCTGGCAGCGCCGGCGCGCGCGACTTTCGCCGGCTCGCCGAATTGACCCGACAACTGCCTGCGATCGAGCAAGCCAGCGGCGCGCTGCAGTTCTTCGTCGAGCGCCTGGTCGGCCGGATCCATTGAGCGCCGCCATGTCCTCCAGCACCCGACTCTACGAGCAGGTTCAGAGCAACCACGAGGCCCGTGACAAGGAAGAAAGCCTGATCATGGCCCACCTGGGCATGGTCAAGCGGGTGGCTTTGCATCTGAAGGTGCGCATCCCGCCCTTCATGGAGCTCGACGAGCTGGTGCAGGTGGGCATGATCGGCCTGCTCGAGGCAGCGCGCGCCTATGACCCGACCAAGGGCATCGAGTTTGAAAGCTTTGCCCACGCCCGTGTGCGCGGGGCCATGCTCGATGAGGTGCGTCGCCTGTCTTTTCTGCCGCGCTCGGCCGTGGCCTTCAACAAGAGCCACAGCAAAGCCACCGACGAGCTGGCCGCCGAGCTCGGGCGCACGCCCACGCAGGCCGAGTTGGCCCAGCACATTGGCATGGACGTCGACACCTTCGAGAAAGAGCGCGGCCAGGCCAAGCGCTTTGAGACCTACTCGATGGAGGTGGTCACTGAAGAGGTCATGGCCATTGCCGACGACGCCAGCCAGCAGCCCGAGGTCATCGTCGAGCAGGCCCAGTTCATGGGCGCGGTGACCGATGCGATCGAGCAGCTGCAAGAGCGCGACCGCCTGCTGATGAACCTGTACTACGTTGAAGAGCTCAACCTCAAAGAGATCGGCGAAGTGCTCGGGGTGACCGAGTCGCGCGTGAGCCAGTTGCTCAGCGCCATCGTTAAAAAACTGCGCACCACGCTCAAGGTCGAGGCCATGCCGACCCGGCGCGCGCGCGCCTGAGGCCCGCCTGCAGCGGCAACACCTCAGCGGCAAGATCTTGCCGCCTGCCGCCAAGCCGGCAAAGCCAAACGGGCAGGCCAAGCATCACAGACACCGCAGCGGGACAGAAACAGCATCAAGCGGGCGGCCAAGGCTCAAGTTTTTCGCAGGGGCGCCGATTCAAGGGGGGTCAAGCCAACACCAGGAGCCTTCCAGATGCGAGTTCACTTCAAAGCCCTCGAGAGCTACAGCACCGGCAGCACCGCCACCCAGGCCGCCGTGGCCAACCGGGTGGAGCTGATCCAGATGCTCTTCGATGGACTGATCGACAGCCTGAGCGCCGCGCGCGGTCACATTGAGCACAACGCCATCGAACAAAAGAGCAAGAGCCTGGCGCGCGCTGGCCGCATCGTGGTGGGTCTGCAGGCTGCACTTGACCTCGACAAGGGCGGCGAGTTGGCCGCCAACCTCAATGAACTGTATGGCTACGTGCTGCGCCGGCTGCTGCACGTCAACGCCTACAACGATCTGCAGACGCTCAAGGAAATCCACGGCCTGATCACCGAAGTGCGCGAAGCCTGGCGCCAGGTCCCTGCCCTGCTGCCCGCCGGCTCGCCCAGCCTGCAGCACTGAGCCTGGCCGTCAGGCGGCAAGGCACAGACCTTGCTTAGGTTATCCCTGAGCCCCAGATGGCCCAGGCTAAAAAGGGGCCTTGGCCCCTTTTTGCTTTGTTTTGCGTTGTACAGTAGCGCCACGTTTACACAACCTGACCGTCGGAACGAAAAGAAACAACCATGTTCAGCATCATCGGTATCGTCGTCCTGATGATTTGCGTCTTCGGTGGCTACATCATGGCCGGCGGCAGCATGGCCCCGATCATCAAAGCCGCTCCTATTGAGACCTTCATTATTGGTGGCGCGGCCGTTGCGGCCATGCTGATCGGCAACAGCCTGGACATCGTCAAGGGCGCGTTCGGCGGCATCCTGCGCTGCTTCAAGGGACCCAAGTACAAAAAGGACGATTACCTTCAGGTGATCTTTCTGGTGTCCAAACTGATGAAAGTGCTCAAGGCCGAGGGCGCGGTGGC
Organism: Comamonadaceae bacterium; assembly: GCA_027491035.1. Taxonomy (GTDB): domain Bacteria; phylum Pseudomonadota; class Gammaproteobacteria; order Burkholderiales; family Burkholderiaceae_C; genus Polaromonas. Next base: position 14,641 of record JAIXWZ010000139.1, read on the forward strand.
GCTCGAGCCTCACATCGAAAACCCCGATTCGAGCGCCATCTTTGCCGAGTACCCGCCCATCCTCAAGGACGAGGGCCTGCTGCACCTGGTGTGCGACACGATCCGGCTTCTGGTGGTGTCGTCAAGCAACCTGAGCCCGTACGCGGTCGAGGAAGTGATGGACCAAGCCATCAAGACCCACCACCACGGCGAACTCAAGCCGGCCGAGGCCTTGGCCTCGATGGCTGGCGCCCTGCCCGCACTGGGCATCGTGGCCTGCGTGCTCGGCGTGGTCAAGACCATGGGCGCGATCGACCAGCCTCCGCCGGTACTCGGCGCGCTCATTGGTAGCGCCCTGGTCGGCACCTTCCTGGGCGTGTTTTTCGCTTACGGCTTGATCGAGCCGCTGGCCACCCGGCTCAAGCAGATCATTGATGACGAGGGTGAGATCTACAAGGTGGTCAAGCAGATCATCATTGGCACCATGCACGGCCACCCGCCGCCGCTCATCATCGAAGGCGCCCGAGTCAGCATCAGCCACCACAACCAGCCGACCTTCGCCGAAGTCTTCGACGGTCTGCGCGGCAAATAAGGCGCTAGCGCCCTCTCATCATGGCTGACGCCGCTGGCCAAGCACCCCCCGAAGCCGCTTCGGCTGCCCCCGCACCCGCAGCGCAGGCGCCGGCCGAGGCCGCCGCGCAGGGCGGCGCTGAGGCGGCTGCGCCCGCGCCTGCCGCGGCTGAAGAGCCGGCCAAGGATGCGGTGGCGCCCGTCATCGTCATCAAGAAGGTCATGGACGATGGCCATGGCGGCGCCCACGGCGGCGCCTGGAAGATCGCCTTGGCCGACATGATGACCGCCATGATGGCCTTTTTTCTGCTCATGTGGCTGCTCGGTGCCACCAATGCAGACCAGCGCAAGAGCATCGCCGACTACTTCAAGCCGACCTCGCACAGCAACGTCACCATGGGCAAGCTGGCCGGCTCCAATGGCATCTTAGGGGGCAGGTCCATCATCGATCCGGATGGCTTTCCCTTCAGCACCAAGCAGACCGCAGCGCTCGAGAGAGTCACGCCGAAATCGGAAGGCGGGCCAACCGAGAACGATCCCAACCCCAACAGCACCGAACGCTCGGACCCGTCTGATCCGTCCAAGATGAGCGAGGAGCAGAAAAAGGCGGTTGCCGAGCAGCAGGACCAGGCTTCGTTTGAAAAGCTGGAAAAGGAAATCCGCGAAAAGATCGAACAGAACCCGCGCCTGGCCAATCTGAAGGACCAGGTCAAGTTCACGCGCGAGAAGGAAGGCCTGCGCATCGACCTGATCGACAAGGCTGACTTTGCGATGTTTGGCCTGGGCGGCACACAAATGATGCCGCGCGCGCAACAACTGGTCAATGAAGTGGCCAAGTCGCTGGCTGGCACGCCCAACAAACTGGCCGTTCGGGGCCACACCGACGCGGTGCCCTTTACCAACGCCGAGGGCCGCAACAACTGGTCGCTGTCAGCCGAGCGCGCCGAAGCGACCCGCGCCCAGATGGAAAAACAAGGCGTGGCCGGCGCCCGCTTCGCTCGCATCGAAGGCGTCTCCGACACCATGCCGTTCAACCCCAACGACCCGCTAGACCCCCGCAACCGCCGCATGAGCGTGACGGTGCTGCACAGGGATTGAGCATTGGCCGCAGTATGAGGCCCGGGTCCGCGAGAGCGCCTGCCCCCTTGATACGCCTCCCTGCTGCCTAAATAAAGCCCCAAGGCTCACGGTGTCTTGAGTTCCATGGGCAGCGTGAGAGGGGTATGCCCGGCCGGCTCATGCTGCGGGTACACAGAAATCGCCGGCCGGGCATACCCCTCTCACGCACATGACTGCGCGCATGACTTCATACATGACCGCGCCGAAGTTCGGAACTTAAACGCCCGGCTACTCTTTCCAGCGCCCTCGCGGGCTCAGGGGCCGGGCCGATTTCTGTGTACCCCCGCAGCATGAGGCCCGGCCCCTGGGCCCGCGAGGGCGCAAGCCCCGA
>JAIXWZ010000085.1 GCA_027491035.1 Comamonadaceae bacterium
GCTGTTCCAATGGCTCACCCGCAGCGCACCGGGCATCTTGGGCACGCAAGCCATCAAATGGAACTTCACCAAGTTTTTGATCGGCAAAGACGGCCAGGTGATCAAGCGCTACGGCTCAATGGACAAGCCCGAGTCGCTGCAAGCGGACATTGAGTCGGCGCTGGCTCGCGCCTGAGGCCATAAGCGGTTTGCCTTAAGCGCTCAGCAAATGCCCAATGATGGCCTGCGCATAGCGGCTGGCCACCTGCTCGACAAACTGCGCAAAGTCGCGGTGGGCGTGGTCGTCGGCGCGGTCGGAGATGGTGCGCATGGCGGCGTAGGGCAGGCCGTGGTCGGCGCAGACCTGGGCCACAGCGGCGCCTTCCATTTCGACGGCCAGGGCCGGGTGGCCGTCTTGCCCGAGCCGCTGGCGCAGGGCCTGCACCTCGGCTGCGCCGCTGACAAAGCGGTCGCCGCTGGCGATCAGGCCCTGGTGCACGCGGGCCGAGGCAAAGTCGCGCGCCAGGCTGTGCCGCACCGAGCGCAGCAGGGCCTGGCTCAGGCCGGTATGACAGGCGAAGCGGGCGCGGCCGTAGGCGGGCACTTCGTAGCGGGCAAACAGGGGCGAGACGTCAAGGTCGTGCTGGATGAAGTCCTCGGCCACCACCACATCGCCCACCTGCACCGCATCGCCGAGTGCGCCGGCCACACCGGTAAAGACGATGGCGCCAGCGGCAAAGCGCTCGATCAAGATGGCCGCAGTCATGCTGGCCGAGACCTTGCCAATGCGCGAGACGGTCAGCACCACCGGCACGCCATGAAAAAGGCCCAGCCAGAAGTGGCGGCCGGCATGCTCGATGCGCTGGCGCTGGCGCAGCTGATCGATCAGGCCGCGCTGCTCGTCAACCAGCGCACTGAGGATGGCCAGGCGCTGGCCGGGGCCAAGCAGCGCGTCCAACGCGCCCGTCACAGGGCCGCGCGCCGCAAGGGCCGTGTGCCGGCGGCGCAGGGCTCGCACAGCTGCATGGCCAGGCGGTGCAAGGCCTGCCAGCTGTCGCTGGGCCAGTCGGGGTGGCGCAAGCCTTTGCAAATGCCATCGACCTTGTGCGCGGCATCGAGCAGATGGGCCAGGGTGCCGGCCGGCAGGTGCGGCAGCACCCGCTCGAACAGGCGCTCTTTGAGCCCCCAGACGCGGTTTTCGCGCAGGGCCAGCGGCAGCGGGCGGCCGTCGGCGATGGCGTCCTTGACGCGCTTGAGGTTGCGGATTTCTTCGGCCAGCGCCCAATGCACCAGCACCTGCGATTCGCCTTCAGCGCGCAAGCCGTCGAGCATGCGCTGCACGCGCAAGGCCTGGCCCGCAAGCACCGCCTCAGAGAGTTTGAAAACGTCGTAGCGCGCCACGTTGAGCACGGCCGACTCCACCTGCTCCAGGCTCAACTCGCCGGCCGGGTAAAGCAGGGCCAGCTTCTGGATTTCCTGGTGCGCCGCCAGCAAATTGCCCTCAACGCGGTCGGCAAAGAAGGTTAGCGCCTGCTGTCCACTCTGGCCTGCGGCCATGCGCTGGCCTTGCAGGGCCAGGCGCTGGGCGATCCAACCCGGCAGGGCCGCCCGGTCGATCGACTCGATGGGCACGCAAACCCCGCCGGCTTGCAGCGCACCGAACCAGGCGCTGGCACGGGTGGCCTTGTCCAGGGCCGGCAGCAGCACCAGGGCCAAGGTGGCATCTTGGCCCTGCAGCGACTGGCTCAATTGCTCCAGGGCCTGGCCGCCGTCCTTGCCGGGTTTGCCGCCGGGAATGCGCAGCTCCAGGATCTGGCGGTCGGCAAACAGGCTCATGGCGCCGCTGGCGGCCAGCACCGCGCTCCAGTCGAAGTAGGCGCCAGAGACGGTGTACACGCTGCGCTCGGTATGGCCTTGTGCGCGGGCGGCCTGCCGGATCGCATCGGCCGCCTCTTGCATCAAGAGCGGCTCGTCACCGTAGAGCACATACAAGCTGCCCAGCCCACGCGCCAGGTGGGCAGCCAGTTGGTCGGGGGACAGTTGCATGGAGCGCAATTGTAAAAAAGACCAGGCCGCTCAGCGCTCGAGCGGCGTGCTGCCCGACTGCAAGCTGGTGACGGCCGCCAGGCGGCGCTGAATTTGCTGCAGCATGTCGGCGCGCATGTCGCGATAGAGCAGCGCCTCTTCTTCCTCTTTGGCCAGCGCCGCCGATTCGGCAAAACCGATTTCTCGCTGCAAGGCGATCTCGGTGTCGGGGATGAGTTCACGGCCTTGCGGCGTGATGAGCCGAAAGCGCAGGCGCAGGCGCAGCTGAAACTCACGCACCTGGCCGGCCGCATTGAGACCGGCAACGATTTTCTCGCGCTGCTCGCTGCGCACCTCAAGGATGGCATCGGCCGAGGCGCGTTCGCTGGGCAGCAGCAACACGCGCAGCGAGGGGCTAAAGCGCAGCGCGCGCACCAGCTGCGGCCCCAAGCTTGAGCCTTCGGGCAGCTGCAGGTAGAGGCTGCGAAAGGCAAACTGGGGCGGCTGGCGCAGGGCAAAGCCGCAGCCGCCCAAAGTGGCTGCGGCGGCCGCGGCCCCAAGCAAGCACAGGCGCCGCGGCAGCTGCATCAGAGCACCACGTTGACCAGTCGCCCGGGCACCACGATCACCTTCTTGGCTGCCGCGCCTTGGGCTTGTTTTTGGAAGGCTTCGCTGGACAAAGCCGCTGCTTGAATGTCTGCTTGACTGGCCGTGGCGGGCACCGAAACCGACCCCCGCAATTTGCCGTTGATTTGCAGCATGAGTTCAATCTCGTCGCGCAGCAAAGCGCTGTCGTCCACGCTGGGCCACGCGGCATCGAGCAAGTCGCCTGTGCGAGCGGCATAGCCCAGATGCAGCCACAAATGGGCGCTGATATGCGGACAAGCGGGGTAGAGCATGCGCAGCAAGAGCGAGACCCCTTCGCACAGCACCGCTTGGTCACCCGGGCTGGCGTCGGGTTTGAAGTCTTCCAGGGCGTTGAGCAGCTTCATGCAGCCCGACACCACGGTGTTGTATTGCATGCGCTCGTAGTCAAAGCTCACTTGCTTGAGCGTCAGGTGCACGTCGCGGCGCAGATCGGCCGCGGGCTTGCCATAAGCGGCCTGGCTCAAGTCGCCTGCGGTGGCGGCCTTCAGGAGGGCTTCGTGCTTGACTGCAAAGTTCCACACCCGGCGCAAAAACCGAAAACTGCCCTCTACCGCCGCATCGTTCCACTCGAGCGTGGCCTCGGGCGGCGCGGTGAACATGGTGTACAGGCGCGCCGTGTCGGCGCCGTATTTTTCGATCAGGTCCTGCGGGTCGACGCCGTTGTTCTTGGACTTGGACATGGTGCCCACGCCCTCGTAGTCGATCGGCGTGCCCACAGGCAACGGGCCGTCGCCGCTGTCGGCTGCGTTTTTAAGCTTGGCACCGACGACTTTGCCACCCTCGTCGAACACATGCTCGACATCGTGCGGCCAGAAATAGTCTTTGCCGCCTTTGGCGGTGCGGCGCGAGTAAATGTGATTGAGCACCATGCCCTGGGTGAGCAGCTTGGTAAACGGCTCGTCGACCTTGACCAGGCCCAGGTCGCGCATGACCTTGGTCCAAAAGCGCGCGTACAGCAGGTGCAAGATGGCGTGCTCGATGCCGCCGATGTACTGGTCCATGCCGCTGCCGCCCGTGGCTTTGTTCTGATCGCGCATCCAGTAATCGGTGCCATCGGCCACCATCTTGTCGGCGTTGGTGGGGTCGCAGTAGCGCATGAAGTACCAGGACGAATCGACAAAGGTGTCCATGGTGTCGGTCTCGCGGCGCGCGGCTTTGCCGCACACCGGGCAGACCACGCCGGCATGAAAGCCTTCATGCTTGTTCAGCGGATTGCCCGAGCCGTCGGGGATGCAGTCTTGCGGCAGCACCACCGGCAGGTCTTTCTCGGGCACCGGGACGGCGCCGTGTTCGTCGCAGTGGATGATGGGAATGGGCGTGCCCCAGTAGCGCTGGCGGCTGATGCCCCAGTCGCGCAAACGCCAGGTGGTCTTCTTCTCGCCCAGACCTTTGGCAGCGAGCAGTTCGGCGACTTTGTTGACGGCCGCTTTTTGGTTCAGGCCGTCGAGTTCGCCGGAGTTGACGCACACGCAGCTTTGCTTGTCGCCATACCACTCTTGCCACACTGTGGCGTCAAAGGTCTGGTCCTTGACGGACACGACCTGCCGGATCGGCAACTGGTACTTCAGGGCAAACGCAAAGTCACGCTCGTCGTGCGCCGGCACGCCCATCACGGCGCCGTCGCCGTAGCTCATGAGCACGTAATTGCCGACCCAGACCTCCAGCTGCGCGCCGGTGATTGGGTGGGTCACAAAGAGGCCGGTGGGCATGCCCTTTTTCTCTTGCGTGGCCAGCTCGGCCTCGGTGGTGCCGCCGCTCTTGCACTCTTCAAGGAAAGCCGCCAATGCCGGGTTGCTCGCCGCAGCGTGCAAGGCCAAAGGATGCTCGGCCGCCACCGCGCAAAACGTGACCCCCATGATGGTGTCGGCGCGGGTGGTGAAGACGTACATCTTGCCCTCGCCAATCAGAGCGCCATCGACACCATCGGCACCCGCAATGCGGTGCGGGAACGCAAAGCGCACGCCCTCGCTTTTGCCGATCCAGTTTTCCTGCATCAGCCGCACCTTGTCGGGCCAACCGTTGAGCGTGGCTTTGTCGTTGCCGATCTGCACGTGGTCCAGCAGCTCCTGCGCATAGGCCGTGATGTTGAGGTAGTAGCCAGGAATCTCGCGCTTTTCGACTGGCGCGCCGGTGCGCCAGCCTTTGCCGTCAATCACCTGCTCGTTGGCCAGCACGGTCTGGTCGACCGGGTCCCAGTTGACGACCTGGGTTTTGCGGTAGGCCACGCCTTTGTCCAGCATCTTCAAAAACAGCCACTGGTTCCACTTGTAGTAGCTCGCATCACAGGTGGCCACTTCGCGTGACCAATCGATGGCCAAACCCATCGCCTGCATCTGCTTTTTCATGTACGCGATGTTCTCGTACGTCCACTTGGCCTGTGGCACTCCGTTTTTCAGGGCTGCGTTTTCAGCGGGCAGGCCAAATGCGTCCCAGCCCATGGTCAGGA
>JAIXWZ010000182.1 GCA_027491035.1 Comamonadaceae bacterium
CGCCGATGGCACCAGCGACCAAGCGCTGACCATTGCGTCGGCCCTGAGCATTGCCGGCCCCATCACCTTCTACGGCGCGGCGGTCACGCTCAGCGCCAATGTGGCCACCACCGACAGCGCCACCGGCAACCTTGCCATCTTGACCACAGGGCTCACCGGCACGGGTAACCTGGGCCTGGCCACTGGCCGCAGCCTGAGCCTGACGCAGTCGGGCAACTCCGTCTATTCCGGTGTGATTTCTGGTACCAGTGGCAGCTTCACCAAGGCCGGCGCCGGGCGCCTCACGCTCACCGGCAGCAACAGCTATACCGGCGCGACCACCATTTCAGCCGGCACGCTGGAAGTGGGCAACGCGGGCACCACCGGCACGCTGGGCACGGGCGCGGTGATCAACAGCGGCACGCTGCAGATCAACCGCTCCAACAACCTGACGATCGCCAACGACATCAGCGGCTCGGGCGTGTTGATAAAACTGCAAAGCGGTACCGCCACGCTCACCGGCAACAACGCCTACACAGGCGCCACCACGATTTCTGCCGGCACGCTGGAAATCGGCAGTGGTGGCACAGCCGGTACCTTGGGCACGGGTGCGGTGAGCAACAGTGGCACGCTGCAGATCAATCGCTCCGACGCGTTCAGCCTGTCGCAGGCCATCAGCGGCACGGGCGCCCTGGCCAAGTTGGGCGCGGGCACCCTCACCCTGACCGGTGGCAACACCTACAGCGGCACCACCACGATTTCTGCAGGCACCTTGGAAGTGGGCAGCGGCGGTACCGCCGGCCGTCTGGGCACCGGCGCGGTGAGCAACAGTGGCACCTTGCAGATCAACCGTTCCGACAACCTGACGCTGGCCAACGCCATCAGTGGCACGGGTGCCTTGGTCAAGAGTGGCAGCAACACGCTCACACTCACCGGCGCGCTCACCTACAGCGGCAACTCCACCATCTCCGGCGGCACCCTGGTGCTGAGCAATGACGCTCCCAGCCCACTGACCGGCGCCTTCATCGGCTCGGGTGCGCTGCGCATCGAACCGACATCGGCCGATTTTTCGGGCGCATTCGACACCACCGTCTGGACCTTCCCATCCACCCTGGGCGGCCTGACCATAGGCAAGCCCTCCAGTGCCGACGGCACCAGCGACCAGGCGCTGACCATAGGCTCGGCCATCGGCATTGCCGGTCCGGTGACCCTTTACGGCGCTGCCGTCAACTTGAATCAGGCCATTTCCACCAGCACGGCCGGCGGCAACATCCTGATCGCGACCTCGGGCCTGACCGGCAGCGGTGGCGTCAGCCTGGGCTTAGGTCAGGGCTTGACCGTCACGCAAAGTGGCGCCTCAACCTATAGCGGCGTGATTTCAGGCACGGGCACACTCACCAAGCTGGGTGCGGGCACGCTGACCCTGGACGGCGCCAGCTCGTATGCGGGCATCACCACCGTGTCGGCCGGCACGTTGCGCTTAGGCGCGGCTGGCAACGGCACCAACAGCCCCCTGGGCACCACGGCAGGCGGCACCGTGGTCAGCAGTGGCGCGGCGCTGGACCTCAACGGCTTGAGCCTGAGCACGGCCGAGGCGCTGACCCTGAGCGGCGCCGGTGTCAGCAACAGCGGCGCGCTTTTCAGCACATCGGCCACTGACATCAGCTACACCGGCCCCCTCACCCTGGCGGCCGATACCAATGTGAAAAGCGGCAGCGGTGCGCTGACCCTCAGCGGCGCTGTCAGCGGTGCTTTTGCACTCACCGTGAACAACACCGGCCAGCTCAGCCTGGGGGCAGTGGGCACCTCGGTCAGCCGGGTGGGCAGCCTGTCGGTCAGCGGCGCGGTCACCCTCAACAACGACGTCTACACCTGGGACGGACAAAGCTACAGCGGCAACCTGGGGGCAGCGGGCAATCTCGTCCTCAATTCCACCGGTGGCGGCATCAGCATGGGCGGCACCCTTGCCGGCTTGACGAGCGCGCGCACCCTGAGCCTTGCCGCCGGCACGGGTGCGGTCAACGTCACGGGCGCCATCACCCATCTGAGCGCGCTCTCCGTGTCTTCCGACGCCGCCACCAGCACCCTCACCGGTGCGCTGGCCGATGCGGGCACCACCACCTTGACCAAGGCCGGCACCGGCACGCTGGTGCTGGCCGGCAACAACACCTACAGCGGCGCGACCACCATCTCTGCGGGCACGCTGCAAGTGGGCAACGGCAGCACCACCGGCACGCTGGGCGCAGCCGCGATCACGAACAGCGGCAGGTTGACCATCAACCGCTCTGACAACCTTTCGCTGGCCAATGCCATCAGTGGCACCGGCGGGCTCACCAAGAGCGGCAGCAACACGCTGACACTGACCGGCGCGGCCAGCTACAGCGGCAGCACCGAGATCGCGGGCGGTGCGCTGGTGATCAGCCACAACGCGCCGGGCACCTTGGCCGGCGCCATCAACGGACCTGGTACGCTGCGCATCGAGCCGGTGGCCAATGACTTCACCGGCGCTTTTTCTACCTCGGGCTGGAGTTTTGGCAGCACGCTGGGTGGCTTGACCATCGGCAAGGCCTCGGGTGCCGACGGCACCACCGACCAAGCCGTCACCCTGGCCTCCGCCATCTCGATCGCTGGCCCCGTGACAGTCTATGGCTCGGCGGTCAATGTCAACGCCAACCTCACCAGCACGCTCAGTGGCGCGGCAGTTTTGCTCAAGGCCAGCGGCGACATCCTTCAGGCGGCGGGCGTGGATGTCAGCACCAATGGCGGCAGCGCCACTTACTGGGCCGACAGCGACAGCGCAAGCGGAGGCCGCATCGAGCTGGCAGCGGGCACCTCGGGCAACACCACCAGCATCGCCACCAGCGGCGGCGATATCGTGCTTGGCGGTGGTGCCAATCCGCTCACGGGCTACGCCAATTACACCGGGGTCACTGCATCCGCAGGCGTCAATCTTGTGGGACGTGCCAGCCTGAATGCCGGGGCGGGCGCTGTTTCAATCCGAGGTGCCAACGCGTCTACCGGGAGCAGTGACGGCAGGGGTGTAAGTATCACTACGTTCAGCACCGTGCAGGGCGGCGACATCAGCATCACAGGCACAGGTTCTGCCAGCTCAGGGTCCCTCACCGGCCACACCGGCGTTTTTATGAGTGACATATACACCTTTGTTGCCAGTGGCGCCCTCAGCATCACCGGCACGGGTGGCGGCAGCAACTCCACCGGGGGCAGTAATCATGGGGTCCAACTCAGTGCAAGACTTGTCGCATCGGGGGCATTCAGCATCAACGGCACCGGCGGTGGCAAGGCCAGCGGTGGCACGACCAACCATGGGGTCTTTGTCCGCCTTGACAGCAGCATCCGCAGCGGTGCATCTGCGCTCACCATCACAGGCACCGCCGGACTCAATGCCAGCAGCGTCGGCATCTCGCTGGAACCCCTTGACGGCAACACGCTCACATTGGGCTCCAGTGTGAGCAGCGAGCAAAGTGGCGCCATCACGCTGCGCGCCAACAGCTTTTCTGCAAGCACCCCGGGCACCAAGCGGGTGCAGACCACCGGCGCTGTGACGGTGGAGCCGCTCTTGGCCTCCAATTCGTTTGCCAGCGCCTTCTCCACCAGCGGCTGGACATTTGGCAGCACCATCTCCAGCCTGACGCTGGGCAAGGCCAACAACACGACCGGTGTCACGGTGGCCAGTGACTTGTCTGTGGCCGGACCGATCACGTTTTACGGCGGCGCTGTGACACTGGACGCCAACCTGGCCACCACCAATGCCAGCACGGGCAACATCGCCATGACCACCACCGGGCTGAGCGGCGCGGGCAACCTGAGCTTGGCCTCGGAGCGCAGCCTGACCGTCACCCAGTCGAGCAACTCGACTTACACCGGCACGATCTCCGGCACGGGCGTCAGCTTCACCAAGGCCGGTGCAGGCCGACTGTCCTTGACGGGCAACAACACCTACACCGGCGGCACCACCTTGAGCGCGGGCACCCTGGGCGTTTACCACAACAGTGCCATGGGCACGGGCGCTTTAAGTATGGCGGGTGGCACCACCTTGCTGCTGGGCCGAGCTGTCTCGGAAATCGCCAACAACGTCACGCTCACCGGCTCGGCCACGGTGGACCTGGACACCGTTGTGGAGCACTTGGTGGTGGCAGGCGGTGGCGGTGGCGGTAACGCCTGGGGCGGTTTTGCTGGTGGTGGTGGTGGCGCCGGTGGCTATCTCTCGGGAACGCAATCCATGGTTGGTGGGTCTTACAGCGTGACCGTGGGCGCCGGGGGGGCAGGCGGAACAAATACGTCCGCCACCTCCAATGGCGGCAACGGTGGTAATTCCGTTCTTGGCACTGCGACTGCCATTGGCGGCGGCGGCGGTGGTGGCGCGGGCGGTACGGCCGGGGTTGGCGGCAGCGGTGGTGGCGCTTCTGGCCAGCCAGACGGCTCCGCTGCATCTGGTGCCGCCGGAACGTCTTTACAGGGGAACCTCGGCGGCAACACCAGCACCGGCGCAAAAGGCGGCGCAGGCGGCGGTGGCGCAGGCAACGCTGGCGGGTCCACAAGCACTAACAGCGGTGGGAGTGCTGGTGCCGGCTATTCAGTGAACTTCACCGGCTCTGGTAGTACGCCTATTGGCTTGGGTGGCGTAGGTGGTAATGCAAATGGCAACTCAGATGGCACTGCGGGGGGGGCCAACAGCGGCACGGGTGGCGGAGGCGGCTCCTCTGCGGGCCTATCGCAAGGGGGCGGTGCTGGCGGCTCCGGCATCGTCATGGCGAGGTACCTGGGGGCCACGGCGGCTACCGGGGGAACGGTGGTTGCCGGTTCAGGAACGTTCTCGGGATACACCGTGCACAGATTCACAAGCAACGGCACGCTCACTTTCAACGCGATCAACCCTGTGTTCAGCGGCGTCATCTCCGGCAGCGGCTCGTTGACTGTCGCTGCCACCGACGGCAGTGTGACTTTGGCCGGCGGCAACACCTACGGCGGCGGCACCACCATCAGTGGCGGCACGCTGCGCGTGGGCAATGCAGGCACCTCCGGCACGCTGGGCACGGGCGCGGTGGTCAACAACGCCACGCTGGAGTTCAACCGCAGCGATGCCTTCACCTTCGCGCAGAACATCAGCGGCACGGGCGGCTTGAGCAAGCTGCTGAGCAACACCGTCACACTGACGGGCGCCACCACATACGCCGGTGCCACCGCGATTTCCGCAGGCACGTTGGTGCTAGAGAGAAACGCGCCCAGCACAGCCAGCAGCGGCTTCAGTGGGGCCGGTGCGCTGCGCATCGAGCCCGCTGCCGATGACTTCAGCGCTGGCCTGAGCCTCTCGGGCTGGACCTTTGCCAGCACCCTGGGTGGGCTGACGGTCGGCAAGCTGGCCGGTGCCGACGGCAGCGGCGACCGGACCATCACCCTGCCCGGGGCCATCAACATGGCCGGCCCCGTGACGGTGTATGGCGGCAACATCGCCATCAACGCGGCCCTGACGTCCACGGCTGGCAACATCAACCTCTACGCCTCGGGCGCAGTCACCCAAACCGGCGCCATCACGGCTTCTGGCCTGGGGCTGCAGGGCGCGGGCACTTTCACTTTGGACAACGCGGCCAACAGCGTCACCACCCTGGCCGGCGGCAGCAGCACAGCCCGTGTGGGCAGCTTGACTTTCCGCAATGCGGCCGCGCTGAGCATTGGCACGGTCAACCCCACGGGTATTTATGCCGTTGGCGATGTGGCGGTGCGCAGCACTGGCAATTTGACGCTCACCGAGTCCATCAACACCTTGAGCGCCAGCAGCTCGGCCGTGGTGCTCGAGGCCGGTATGTCGGAGGCGGTGGGCTCTTTTGCGGCGGGCAACATCCTCATCAGCGGCAGCCCCACCATCACCACGGGCAGCGGCGGGCGGGCGGTGCTGTACACCGGCAGCATCAGCGGTAGCACCGGCGTGACGGACTTCGTGGGCTCTGGCAGCGGGCGCTTTCGTTACAACTCCAAGCTGGGCACGTCCAATTTCACCTCGCCCTTGGGCGCGGGCTTGTACGCGGTGTACCGCGAGCAGCCCAGCCTGGCCTTGGCGGCGCAGGCCGAGTCGCTCACTTATGGCGAATCACCCACGCTGAGGTCGGCCCTGAGTGTCGGCGCGGCCACGGTCAATGGTGACCTGATGGACACGGCCGTCCCGAGCCTGCCTTCGGTCGTGATTTACGACGCGGCGGACACCAACCTCGCCACGCTCAATGGCAATGGTTTTTATGACGCCGGAAGCTACAAGCTGCGCATTGGCAGCGTGAGCTCGCCCCTGGGCTACGCCCTGACGTCGCCTGCCTCGGGCAACTTGACCATCAACCGACGCAATGTGACGGTGACGGCCAACAACGCCTCCAAGTTCTACTCCCAGCTTGACCCGACAGGCCTGGCTGGCGTGAGCTACAGCGGTCTGGCCAGTGGCGAAACCACGGCCGGTACGGCCGTCAGCGTGAGCCGGGCCAGCGGTGAAGCAGCTGCCAGCTATGCCATCACGCCCAGCGGCAACGCCCAGACCAACAACTACAACATCACCTATGCGGCTGGCGGTGTGTTCACCATCGTGCCCATGGACAAGCTCACGGTGACCATCGGTGCCACGGCTCTGGCCTACGGTGCCGAGCCCACCTACACGGTGACCAGCGCCAAGTACGTGTCGGCGCCCAACTCTGTCACGGTGGCCAGCGGCGATGCCGGCAACTTCCAGGTGGGTAACACCGTGACCCTCAAGAATGGCGCCAACACCCTGACCACCGCTTTGGTGGTGGACAACTCGGGCGGTGTGCTGACCATCCAGCCCCTGGGCAATTTCACGGGTGTGAACTCGGTCGAAAAAAATGGCCAGAGCTATGCCGTGACGGCCTCCAACGTCATGGCCGAAGTGGCCTTGAGCCTGACTGACCCCACCGGTGGCCGCCTGAGCACCGGCAACAGCCTGACCTTCACCGACGCATCCAGCAACCTGATCACCCTGCATGTGGATGCCATCGCTGCCCGCAACGCCAACGACCGATTGAACGTGGGCGCCTATGACCTGCAGGCCACCAACATCGTCAAGCCGGCTGGCGTGCTGGCCGGCGGCCTGGCCCTGGTGGGCAACCTGAACGTGACGCCCAAGACCGTTTCATTGGTCGGCAACAAGACCTACGACGGCTCCACCGCGCTCAGCGCCAGCCAGCTCACGGTGAGCACGGGCGTAAGCGGTGAGGCATTGACCTTCAGCAACGCCGTGGCCAGCAGCCGAAACGCGGGGACGCGTTATGTCAGCGGCATCACGCTGGCCAATGGCTCGGGTGGCTTGGCCAGCAACTACCAGTTGCCCAACCTGGGGCAGGCGGCCTCGGGCGTCAACCAAGTCACCATAGACCGCAGGGCTTTGGGCGTGAGTGCCAGCAAAGTCTATGACGCCAGCACCAGTGTGGCCAGCAACACCACCCTGAGCGGCTTGCTCGCCGGCGAGGCGCTGGTGGTCAGCGCAGCCACGGCCAACAGCTCGCATGTTTCGGCCAACAGCAGCAACTTCATCACCGGACTGACGCTGGCCGACGGTTCCGGCCTGGTGGCCAACTACAGCCTGCAGGGGCAGGACCTGGCCTCGGGCACCGGCGTGACCGGCCTCACCCGTGCTTACGGCGGCAACGCCAGCGCCAACACGGTCAACATCGACAAGCGCATGTTGCAGCTCAGCGTGGGCGGCACCTTGAGCAAGGAGTACGACGGCAGCGACCAGGGTTCGGGGCTGGCGCTGAGCTATTCGGCGTCCAACCTGGCGAGCGGCCAAAGCGTGACGGTTTCACGCGCAGTCGCGGGTACGGCCACCTACAACTCGGCCGATGTCCTGGCAGCCAACACCCTCACGGTGACGGGGCTGACAGTCAGCTCGCCCACGGGCACGGGCAGCCCGGAGCTTGGCGACTACGACTGGAACACCACGGCCTCGGCCAATGCCAGCATCACGGCGCGCCAGCTCAGCCTGAGCGGCAGCAAGACTTACGACGGCAACACCACGCTGGTGGCCGGCAGCTTGACCCTGGGCAACCTCGTCACCGGACAATCTCTGAATTACGGCAATGCCACGCTCAGCCTGAAGGACGCGGGGACGCGCTACGTGACGGGCCTGACCGTGACCGACAAGGTCAATGGCGGCGTGACTCACCTGGCCAGCAACTACCAGCTGCCGAGCGTGAACGCCGTATCGGCAGCGAACACGGTCACCATCAACCGCGCTGCCCTCACGGTGTCGGCCAGCAGGACCTACGACGGAACCACCGATGTGACGTCCAGCGCGACCATCGGCGGTCGGGTGGCTGGCGAGACGCTGACGGTGAGCAGCGCCACGGCCAGCAGCTCAAACGTTTCAGGCAACGCCAGCAATTTCATCAACAGCCTCACGCTGGCCAACGGCACGGGCCTGGTGAGCAACTACAGCCTGCAAGGCCTGGACTTGAGCGCCGGCGTGGCCCTGAGCACGGGGCTGAGCCGCACGGCCAGCGTCAACACCGTCAACATGAACAAGCGCATGCTGGCCATCACCCTGGCCAATACCAATGTAAGCAAGGTCTACGACGGCGGCACCACCGCCCTGGTCGGAAGCAGTTCGCAAGCGAACGCGCCCATCACGCTCAATTTTGTGGCGGGCAACGCTGTTGGCGGCCAGACCTTGAGCGTGACGGGCACTGCCGCCTACAACAATGCCAATGTGGTGGGTGCCACCACTTTGAACGTGTCGGGCATTGCGGTGACTGGCGCCACCGGCACGGGTTCACCGCAAATCACGGACTACGACTGGAACCTCACGACCAGCACGAGCGCCAGCATTACGGCTCGCCCGCTGTCCGTGGTCGGCGGCACGGGTACGTCCAAGGTGTATGACGGCTCGACCAGCATGGGGGCTGTGGGTATCAGTTTCGCCGGCACGGGAGCGACGGATTCTGGGCTGGTTTTGGGCCAAACCCTGACGGCCACTGGCGGCACCGGCACCTACGGCACAGCCGACGCCGGCTCCGCCAAGACCTACACAGTGACCGGGCACACCTGGGGTGGCAGCGCCGTGCCCAGCAACTACAGCATTCCTGGCGGTGGCGGCGCCACCATCACGGGCTCTGACGGCCTGGTCTACAAGCGCCCGCTCAATGTCTCGCTCACCGGCGTCAGCAAGGTCTACGACGGCACCACAGTCGCCTCAGGCGGCACGCTGAGTTTTGGCACGGCCGCCTATGCACCGGTGGCCGGCGACGTCAATGACGTGACCGTCAATTACATCGGCACGTTCAGCAGCAAGAACGTGGCCGCCGCAGTCCCGCTGACGCTCAACTCGGTCAGCCTCAGTGGCACCAAGGCCGGCAATTACCACGTCACGGTCGATGTCAACGATCCGCTGCAAAAACCTGATGTTCGGGCCAATGCCGGCATGACCAGCTCGACCGGCGCCATCACGCAGCGCGATTCGGTCACCTGGGTGGGCGGCAGCTCGGGCAATTGGTTCGACCCCAACAACTGGGCGGCCACCAGCAACTTGGGCGTGGTTGGCGTGGTACCGGACCTCGCTAACGTGGCCAATGTGGTCATTCCATCGGGCGTGTCGGTCAGCTTTGCCGAAGCCGACCGCAGCGGCGCGGCTGAGGCCGGTGCGGTTTCCCTCACTTCCTTGTCGGGCGGTGGCGCCACCTTGAACATGGGCGCCGGCACGCTGAACCTGGGCAGCGGTGGCGCCAGCCTGGGCGGCTATGCCCAGACCGCTGGCACGCTCAGCAGCACTGGCAGCGTCGTGGTGACGGACGCGTTCAGCCAGAGCGGCGGAGCGCTCAGCACCACCGGGGCAGGCGCGAACATCGACATCACCCAGGTGTCAGGCCCGCTGAGCTGGAGCAACATCTCGGCCGGCGGCAACTTGAGCGCCTCGGCGCCAGGCGCATTGACCCTGGGGATGACCGCGGTGGGCGGCAATCTGTCGGCCACCGCTGCGGGCATGACCCAGACCGGCGCGCTGACCGTGGGCGGCACCACCAGCCTGGCGGCAGGTGCGGGCAACGACATCACCTTCAGCAATGCCGGCAACAACTTCACCGGCGCGGTAAGTGTGTCCAGCGGCCAGAACCTCAGCCTTGCTGACAGCAATGCGCTGGTGCTGGGCGGCATGAATCTGAGCGGCAGCTTGCTGGTCAGCGCGCTTGGCGTGAGCCAGACGGCCGACGGCCTGAGGGTGGGCGGCAACACCAGCGTCAGCGCGCGTGCTGGCGCGATTGCACTGGCCACTTCAAGCAACAATGCCTTTGCCGGTTCGGTGGCGCTGCAAAACAGCGGCGCCAACCAGGTCGCGCTGAACAATACCCTGGCCACCGCCCTGGGTGCTTCCTCGGTGGGTAGCGGCACCTTGTCGGTCACATCCGGGGGCGCGATCACGCAAAGCGGCGCACTGGCGCAGGCCGCAGGCGCTGGCGCGGCGAGCTTTGACGCAGGGGCCAACGCGGTGAGCCTGAACAACCTGGGCAATGACTTCACCGGTTCGCTGTCGGTCAATGGCAGCTCGGTCACCCTGGCCGACGCCAACAACCTGAGCTTGGGCACGGTCACCAGTTCGCAGAACCTGTCGGTGACATCGGGCGGCGCTTTGAACCTGGGCACCAGCACGGTGGGCGCTAACCTCAGCGTCAGCAGTGGCGGTGCCGTCAGCCAGACTGGCGCACTGAGCGTGACCGGCAGCACCAGCCTGAGCGCAGGTTCAAGCAGCGCGATCAATCTGAGCGACCCGGGCAATGATTTCACGGGCACCGTGAGCGTGACGGGCGGGGCCACCCAGTTGAGAGATGTCAATGATTTGACCGCGACGCTCAACACTTCGGGCGACACCCAGTTGCAGGCGGGCGGGGTACTGGCTGTCAGCGGCAACGTCTCGGTGGCCGGCAGCGATTTACAGCTCAGCGCGGCGCGTACCGTGTTTGGCAGCACCACGGTGGCCGGCGACCTGAGCAGCGCGACCACGGGCGCAGGCCAACTGGGCGGCGTCAGCCAGACGGGCGCATTGACCGTGGGCGGCAGCGCCCAGTTCAGCGCCACCACAGGCACGCAGCAGGGGGTGGACTTGTCCGACCCGCTCAACGACTTCCAGGGCCCGCTGTCCTTTGGGCAGGCCTCGGCAGGCACATGGACCGGCGTCACAGTACAAGACAGCAATGCGCTGAGCCTGGGCGCCGTGGCGGTCAGCGGCCCCTTGAACGTGTCCACGGTTCAGGGGAACCTGGGCTTGAGCGGTGTGGTGGCGGTCAGCTCTCTCACGGCGACAGCTGGCGGCACAGGCAGCATCGCGCAGGGCGCAGGCAGCACCCTGACGGTCGCGGGCAACAGTGCGCTCAGCGCTGGGGGCGCCATCACCTTGGCTGGTGCCGGCAATGACTTCGGCGGCGCGGTCAATGCCACGGGCGCGGCCGTAGTCCTGGCCGATGGCACGGGCGGCCTGGTGCTGGGCAATGTGACGGCTGCGTCGCTGAACGCCACGAGCACGGGCGGTGCGATCGCCGAGGCGCCGAACGCGACCCTCAGCGTGGCCGGTACGACCACCTTGGCCGCCAGCAGCGGTGGCGCAGCGGCCAGCGTGACGCTGAACAATGCCACCAACAGCTTTGGAGGCACGGTCAATGTCACCGGCGCAGCCGTGGCCTTGACCGACGCCACGGGCGGCCTTGAACTGGGCAATGTCACGGCCAGCTCGCTCAATGCCAGCAGCACGGGCGGCGCGATCACCCAGAGCCCAAGCTCAAGCCTGAGCGTGAGCGGTACGAGCAGCCTGGCTGCCAGCGACAACGGCGCAGCGGCCGATGTGACGCTGAGCAACACCACCAACAACTTTGTCGGCGCGGTCAGTGCCACGGGTGGCAACATCGCCTTGGCCGACGGCACGGGCGGCCTGGTGCTGGGCAATATGGCAGCCAGCAGCACGCTGGCGGCCACCAGCACCGGCGGCGCCATCACGCAGGACAGCAGCGGCAGCAACGCCATCGTGGCCGCTGGCGTGACCACACTCAATGCCAGCCAGGCGCAAGGTGGCGCAACAGTGCCGGCCAACATCACGCTGGGCGGCGCGGGCAATGATTTCGGCAGCACGGTCAACGCCACTGGCGCGGCCGTGACCCTGGCCGATGCCACGGGTGGCCTGGCGCTGGGC
>JAIXWZ010000062.1 GCA_027491035.1 Comamonadaceae bacterium
ACGCTGCCACCAAAAGCGGCAGCCAGCGAGGCGGCGCCGGCAAAGGAGCGAATGGACGAGCGGTCGGTGGCTTGCACCAGCACCTCGCCGGCCTCGATGTCGCTGGGCCGCTCGCCCAGCTCGGTGGCGGTGCTCACGCCGGCATGGACGCGGGTGCCGATCTGGTTTTCAGCCCACACGCCCGAGCCGCTGGCGGCCAGGCCATTGCCGCCGCCGATGCCCACCGCGGCCGAGCCCGAGACCACCAGCGAGTTGATGACCTGGCGCGCATCGGCGCGCAAATCGAGCACGCCACCGGTGGTGATGTCCGAATCGATGACGAGGGCGCGCACGGTGGCGATCGAGTCCTCGCCCACTCGGCCAAAGCCTTCCTGACCGATCAGGTTGCGGGCCACGGCAATGCCAATGGACGCGCCCAGGCCGTTGCCGCTGCCGCCGGCAATGGCCACCGACAGAGCGGCAATCGTCGCGCTGATGCTCTTGTCGCTGCTCGCTTGCAGCACCACGTCGCCCTCTTCGGCGCTGGCCGAGCCGGCGCGCAGCAAGGCGTCGGTCGAGCCGCTGATGGTGTTGAGGGCCACCGCGCCGGCACCGCTGAAGGCCAGACCGGTGCCGCCGCCGCTGATGCCGATGGCCGCCGACGCCGCCACCGACACCGCGTTGATGCTGTTGCGCGCCACCACCGCGGTCGAGGCCGCCAAGGAGCCGGCAGGGGCCTCATTGAAGGTCAGGGTGTAGCTCTTGCCGGCCGCATCGACCAGCTTCCAGCGCTTGCCTTCTTCGACCACCGAGACCGTGACCTCGACCGGCATCATCTGCCAGCGCGATTCGTCGGAGTAGTCCTCGTCGGCCAGGAACAGCAGGTTGTTGACGCCCACATAGCGGTAGATGCGGTCTTCTTCGCCGCCGCCCTCGTGACCGCGCGCCACCCGCACCGTGTCGCCCTTGCTCAGGCGGTAGGCGTTGACCTTGACCTCTTCCCAACGGTCGGTATTGCTGAATTTCTCTTTGGAAAGGTCGATTTCAAGCTTGTCGAGCGCCTTCTGCGATGCGGCCTCAGCGCCGTCCTTGGTGATCGCCGCCTCATCGAGCGTGAGGTCATCGAGCGGCAATTCGCCCTTGTATTCATACACCTTGCCGGCGTCCTCGCCCAAGATGATGGCCACCCGGTCGCCCTTGAGCAGGGTTTGCACGCCGTCGCCCACGGTGTAGTCCCAGCTCAGGCCTTCGGTGCTGCGGTACATATAGGCCGCGTGCACCTCGTCGAGCGTGGGCAGTTCCACCCCGGCTTCTTGCAGCGCCTCGACCAGCTTGGGCTGCAGCTCGGGGTTGGCAAAGTCGCTGGCCAGGCGCCAGCGGTTGGCGTTGCTGTAGTCTTCTTTCCACAGCTCCACCTCTTCCTCGACCGACAGCGCTTGCCAGTCCGGGGCGTCTTCTAGCTCGACGGTCGACAGGTCGATGCGCTGCGAGGCACCCTGGTAGCGGAACAGCTTGCCGGCAAAGCCGCTTTCCTTGGGTGGGCCCAGCGTCGACTCTTCCATGTGGTTGCTGGCCACCAGCACCACGTCGCCCTTGTAGACCATGCGCCAGGTCTTGCCCTCGATGCGTTCACCGTCTTCGGTGGTGTAGTCTTCCTCCACACCGCCAAACACATAGACCCGGCCGACCTCGCCGCCGGCCATGTGGCCATCGGCCACCCGCACGGTGTAACCGGTCTTGACCGTCTGCGCGTCGGTGGAGACCACGCTCCAGTCTGAGCTTTTGGCGAAGTCGACCTTGGACAGATCGCGTTGTGCATAGACCAAGGCGCTGTTTTTCAGCTCGTAGATGGTGTAGTCGCCGGTGGGCTTGCCCTTCGTGTCGAGAACGTCCACGCGCACCCGCGGCATGCGGCTGGTGGTGATGCCCAGCACGCTGCCGGTTTGGATCTTGCGCAGCTCGACCACGCCGTCGCTGGTGCTGTAGTCCCAGCTCTGGTCCTCGTCGCTGCTGTAGCTCGTCTTCTTGCCGGCATTGGCCAGGGCGTTGAGCGCGTCGGCCGTCAAGCCGGCTTGCTTCATCGCGTCGTAGTCGAGCTCCTTGCGGTCCACGCCTGCGGAGATCGCGCGCAGCTCGACCGAGCCGCTGCGGGCCACCAGATCGGCGCCCACCACATCGGCCAGGGTGTCGGCATCGATGCTGTTGAAGGCCAGCGACAGGCCGATGGCCACCGAGGCGGCGGTGCCGGCACCTGAGAGCGAGGCCGACAAGGCTGCAGCGCCGGTAATCGCATCGATGGTGGCGAGGTTTTCCGCGCGCACCGTGATCGACTCGGCCTCCAGCGTCAAGGGCGCGGCCGGGTTGCCCAGCACGCCGGCCTGCAAGCTGGCATTGATGCGGTTTTCGGCATAGGCCCCGGCGGCGCTCAGGCTGTAGGCCGAGGAGCTGGCGCTCGCGCCCACCGCAGCGGCGGCGGCCAGCACGGTGGCCTCGATGCTGGCGCTGCTGACGGCCTCGATGTTCAGATCGCCACTGGCCTCCACGGAGCTGTGCACCAGCTGCGCCCGGGTGTTGACCACCGAGGCGCTGTAGCTGACCAGACGCCATTGGCTCTCGTCAGAGTAGTTCTGGTTGACCAGGTCGATGCCGTCTTCGTCGGTGAACTTGTCACCCACGTATTCGTAGATGTCGTTGCCCATCAAGGCCGAGTCGAGCAGCACGCGCTTGCCCTTGACCAGCTCGGTGAGCTTGTTGTCCTTGTCGTAGGCGGTGGCCTTGTAGTGGTAGGTCACCGAGGTGGGCGCCATGCCAATCAGGTTGCGCGCCACCGACAGGCCCACGGCCGCGGCCTTGGACGAGCCCGACATGCCGAAGGACACGGAAGCGGCCACCGATCGCAGGTAGGCGCTGATGTGGGCATCGTCGGAGACCTTGATCTCGACGTTGCCGGTGCTGGGGGCGTCGGCGGCCTCTTCGCCGCTGGCGTCCGCAGCGGTGTCCGTGGCCGTATCTGTAGCAGCATCCGTTCCGGAATCCGTGCCGGCATCGGCGCCTTCCTCGGCAGGCACTTGGGCGTCCACGGGTGCGCCCGTGACCATATCGGTCCACTGCGCATACGCCTGCGAGCTGCCGGTGATGCGGTTGAGCGCGAGTGTGCCCGCGCCCGAGACCGCGGTGGCGCCGCTTGAAAGGCTGGCCGAGACGGCCACCGCAGTGGCGCGGCCATTGGCCACGATGGCCGAGCCGCGCTCGGTCTCGATCAGCACATTGCCGTTGGCCGATGTCAGCTCGGTGGGCGTGGCCAGCGAGGCGCCGCGCACGAATGCGTTGACATCATTTTGCACATCGTTGCGGCTCAGGCTCACGCCGATCGAGACCGACTTGCTGGCGCCGCTGGTGCTGGCCGAGATGCCGATCGCGCTGGCCGCCACTTCGGACTCGATGCGGGTGTTGCCGCTGGCCTGGATGGTCACGTCGCCATCGGCCGCCACCGTGGCGGTCTTGTCGACGGTGGCGTCGGTGTTGGCCGCGATCTTGTTCATCGCGATCACCGGTGCAACGGTAATCGCCTTGCTGTCGGCCTTGGTGCTGACATCGAGCGCCAAAGCCGAATTGACGATGATGGCCTGGATCTGGCCGTCCGATTCGGCGGCGACATCAAGGCCACCGGCCAATTCGAGCGGGGTGGACTCGATGC
Source organism: Comamonadaceae bacterium (assembly GCA_027491035.1). Classification (GTDB taxonomy): domain Bacteria; phylum Pseudomonadota; class Gammaproteobacteria; order Burkholderiales; family Burkholderiaceae_C; genus Polaromonas. Next base: position 3,677 of record JAIXWZ010000062.1, read on the forward strand.
GCGCGGTGGTGCTCAGCTTGTTCTGACCGGCCAGGCTGGTGCCCAACACGCCGTCCACGATGTTGTAGAGCACGTTTTGCGGGGTGTAGCCGATGGTGTTGAAAGCCATCACCACGCCGACCGAGGTCGATGCCTTGACCGAGCTGTCGACCTCGGCCAGGATAAAGGCCAGGCTCTCGGCCCTGACCGTCACGCTGCCGGTCATGGGTTCTGCGGCTTCGCCCTCATCGGCTGAAGCACTGTCATCGGTGCTTGCGCTTTCGTCGGTGGCCGAGGCCTCGTCTGCAGCCGCCTCAGCAGCAGCCGCACCGTCCTCGGGAGTCGCCTCATCCGCGGGGGTCTCCTCGGCCGTCTCTTCGGCCAAGGTCACCAGAGTGCTGTTGCGCAGCACCGCATTGGCACCGCCCAAAATGGTGTTGGTGGCCACCACCACATTGACGCCGGTGGTCTTGGCCTCGACCGTGCTGTTGTCTTGCGCCAAGATGATGGCCGACTCGGTGGCGGTGATGCTCACATCGCCGGTGACTTCCATCGCAAAGCCATCGACCAGGGAGTCGACGTCGCTGCGCACATCGTTGCGCACCACCAGGCCGCCAAAGGCCGAAGCGCCCGAATCGCCGCCGGTGGCGCTGCCTTTGAGCGTGGCCGCCGCCTCAATGGCGGCGGCAGCCGTGTCGACCAGGCCGTCAAGGTCGATCGCCAGCCAGCGGCTGGAATCGTTGAAGTCTTCGCTGCCCAGGTCAAAGATCGAGTCAGAGCCTTTGAACACATAGGTGGTGTCGGCCGAACCCTGGATCTGGCGCCACAGCTCGGTGTCGCTGTAGTCGGTCTTGTCCAGGCGCGGCGCCTCCAGGTCTTCCTCGCCGATGTACTCGTAGAGGTCGCCCGCCTGAGCGCCGCCCAGGCTGGACTTGAGCTCGATGCGGTCACCAGCGGTCACCGTCTCGGGGCGATCGAAGGTGGTGTAGCTCGGCCCGCCCACGCGCACGCGGTCGCCCATGATCACGCGCTGCGTGCCCGACATGTCGGTGTAGGTCACGCCAAACAGGTTGACGAAGGCGCGCACGGCCATGGTCAGCTCGCTCTCGTCACCCGAGATCACCGACAGGTCGACCTTGGAGACGATGCGCGCATCGTCGACGGACTCCACGCTCAGCCCACCTGCGCCCACAGTGAGGTCGCGCAGGGTGGCCAGCTTGTCGTGGGTGATGGTGGCCAAGGCGCCGCTGCTAACCATGTTGCTGGCCAGCACAAAGCCGGCCGACACGCTCTTTTGCGGGCCGGCTGCGGCACCGGTGCCCACGCCGGTGGCGCCAGGGGCAGGCTCGGGCAGGGCCGAGGCGACCTCGTTGCGGATCTGCGCAAAGATCTCGGCTTCGTTGCTGGCGTTGACGACCACGGCTCCGGCCGAATCGACGTCGGTGTTGTGCAGATAGGCTTTGACAAGCGACTTTTCCTGGTCGCCAATCTCGCTGCCCACCAGGGCATCGATGGCGGCAAAGAGCACGTTTTGCGCTTGCCAGCCGATGGTGTTGAAGGCCAGCGTGACGCCCACCGAGGTGCCGTCCGAACTGATGGCGCTGTTGTTGGTGGCGCTGATGCTGGCGGTGTTGCTGCCCTCGACGCTGACGCCGCCCTCTTCGGTGGTGACGGTGCTGTCAGAAATGAAAGCGGCCGACTGGTTGAGAATGAGGTTGGTCGCAATCGCGCCGCCCACGGCCAGGCCTTTGCCCGTGCCGCCGCTGGCCTCGGCCACCGCCTCCAGGCTGGCCTCGATGCTGGCTGCCTCCGACACCGCCACGCTGACCGAGCCGGCGGTGAGCTGGGCAAAGCGGATGTAGGCCTGGGCCACGGCGCGCACGTCGTTGCGCACCACCAGGCCGCCCACGGCCATCGCGCCCTTGGCCGGAACATCCGGCACATCGACGGGCAGCTCGGGTGGCGCCTCTTCGTCGGGCGTGATGAGTGCGGTGCGCAGGCCCGAGGGCGTGAGGCCCTCGCTCGTCATGCCAAAGGCCACCGTCCACTGGCCGGCCTCCTCGCCAGCCTTGACGGTCAGGGTGAGGCCCGAGGCATCGAGCCGCTCGCCCTCTTCGGACTGCGCGCCCAGCAGCTGCGTGCGCAGCTGGGCAGCGGTCAAGCCCACGGCCAGTGATTCGGCGGTGTAGACCACGCCATTGAGCTCGACCTGCGCGTTGAAATCGGTCGTGCCATCGGGCGCCTGCAAGTCGATGGAATAGGTCGCGCCCACGCCCCTCTGGCCCTGCTGCTGGGTCTGGATGAAGCGGGCCGGATCGCTGGTGGTGACCGCGACGAGCGCTGCCAGGTCCTTGCCAGCCAGTGCGCCGCCAAAGACGACCAGGTAGCTGCCTTCTTCGGGCGCGGTGACAGTGACGCTGCCCACGGCGCCCAAGGCGCGGTTCAAGGCGGCCTGCACCAGCTGCTCGCTGGCGCCCAGCTCGAGCGCGTCGGTGGTGTAGGTCTGGCCTTCGTGCACCAGGCTCAGAGTGAAAGTGCCCGAGCCCCGGTGCGCGATGTCGATGCGCTGGGTCTCGTCGGTGCGGTTAGAGCCGGCCTGGGTGGCGGCAAAGTTGAAGGAGAGCGCTTCCGAGGACATGCTCAGCCCCGTCACCCGCTTGCCGGCCAGCTGCCCGACCAGCTCGACCAGGTATCGGTTGCCTGTGCCCTTGTAGCTGGTGTCGCGCGTGACCTTGATGTCGTCGACCGTCACCCGCTTGCCCGCACCGAGGAGCGCTTGAATGTTTGCTTCGTCGCTGTTGAGCACCCGCACATACTCGGCCTTGAGGTCGCGGATGGTGTTGGCCGGGTTCTTGGCCCAGTTGTAATAGAAGGGCGTCGGCGGCAAGACCTTTTTGCCAGTCACGTAGAGCTGGAAGCGCTGCTCGCCGAAATCCTTCTTGAAGGTAACGCTGTAGCCCTGGTTGACGGCCACGGTGCTGCCCTCGCGCAGCGTGCTGACCGAGGCTTGGGCAAACGCAGCCGCAGCCGCGTCGGTGATGACGCGCATCTGCTCGACGTTGGCGTTGGCGTAGCGCCC
>JAIXWZ010000192.1 GCA_027491035.1 Comamonadaceae bacterium
CGCTCGCTGCTGTTGATGCAGCGGTCCCACACGGCGCGGTCGCAGGCCAGCTGCGCCGCCGCCAGCATCTCGCGATCGCTCAGCCCACCCGGGCGGTGCAGATTGACGCTGTAGTTCCACTCGCGCACGCCGTCGCTGCGCAGCCCAATGGCAATGGCGTGCAGCGCGCGCTGCAGCCCCGGGTTTTGCAGGGCCGCCTCGCGCTCTGCCGGCGTCAAGGGGGCCGGTTTGGCGGGCACTGTGATGCGCTGGCCCAGCTCTTCGAGGGCCAGCTGCTCATAAAAGCCGCGCACCGAGGCAATCGACTGCAGCAGCACCAGGGCCTGCGCCCGCTGCGGCGCCACGGCCGCTGCGGTCGATCCGGGCGCAGACGACAGCGGCCCGGCATGCAGGCCGGGGGCTTCGGATGCGGCCGGGTTCGCGCCGGCCATCGAGGAGCCGGGGGTGGAGGGGGTGAAGGGGGTGGGCGCGGTGGCCATCAGGGCCTTGGCGCGCCAGTACACCCAGGTGGGCTCGCGCGCGGCGGGCTCGCTCATCGCGCCGATGGCGGCGAGCACCTGCGGCCAGTTGGGCTGGCTGCCGGCGCGCAGGGCGGCGCGCGCTTTCCAGGCCAGCATGTCGTCGCTGAGGTCGCCCAGCCGGCTCACCCGCGAAAAGTGCTCGAGTGCCTCGCGCTCGAGCCGCATGGCCGAACGCCGGCCGATGCTGCCCCAGACCCAGTTGCGCTCTTCGGCGCTGAGCTGGGCGCCCCATTTTTTGTCGATTTGCTCGATGGCCGCCGCAGCATCCTCGCCCGCCAGGCGCAGCAGGGCCAGCGTCACCAATTCCTTGCGCTGGCGCGAAATCGCCACCGACTTGTCGCGCAAAAAACGCGCCGGCTCGCTTTGCACCTGCGCGAGCAAGCCGGCCGCATCGGGCGCCACGATGTCGATCGCATCACGCGCCACGCGGCTGCGGTTGGCTTCGACTGCCAGCCTGACCTTGCGCCAAACGTCCAGCGCGCTGAGCTGGCGGTCCTCGTAGAGCTGCCGCGCGGCGCCTTTGCAGCCGTCGTCGGCATCGCGCTGGGCATGCCAGAGGCGCCGCACGTCCTCGGCCAGACGCGCGCCCGAGGCACTGCGGTTGCGCAAATGCTCGACCCACAGCGCGTAGCAGCGCACCTCGGGGTCGTCGTTCATGCGAAACAGCGCCAACTCGGTCTGGAAATTGAGCCAGTCGCGGCGCTGGCCCAGCAGCAGCAGCCAGTCGTTGCGCAGCCGGTCTTCGTGGTAGCTGCCGGCCCAGCGCGTGAGGAAGGCGCGCACTTGCTCAGGGCTCGATTCGGCCAGGCGCAGGCGCATGTCCCAATAGCCCACCCAGGGCTCGAGCAGGTGGCCGCGCACCTGAGGCAGCAAGGCCTGCAAGCGGGCTTTGTCGTTGCGATCGAAGGCCTGCCGGGCATCGAGCACGGCCTGGTCGGCCGCGCTCAAGGCAGGAGCGGCATTTTGGGCCATGGCGGCCTGCCCGGCCAGCAGGGCAGCCCAGACTACCGCCACCCGAAAGCCGTTGACAAAAATTTTCGTTAGCATGGGGCAATTATGGACAAACAAACCGCCCGCAAAACCCTGATTGAACAAAGGCTGAACCTGCCCGACCGACTGCAGCGCGCCGAGATGCTGCAGCGCGTGCTGCGCATTTGGCTGGTGGGCCGGCCCGATACCGTGATTGGGGCGTACTGGCCGATCAAGGGCGAATTCGATCCCTTGCCGGCGCTTTACCGCTGGCAAGAAGACGCTTTGCTCGCGCCCTCGCTGGGCGGCTGGCCAGCCAGCGCCGATGCGCCGCCCATGGCCGGCGACAGCCTGGCCAAGCAGCTGCCCCGCAAGATTGGGCTGCCCGTGGTCAACAAAGAGACGCGAACCCTGAGCTTTCATGCCTGGTACCCAGGCTGCCCCATGGCCGAAGATGCCTATGGCATCCCCAAACCCAAGGACACCGAGCAGGTGGTGCCCACGCTGCTCTTGGTGCCCTGCGTGGGCTGGGGCCCGGGGGGCTATCGCCTGGGCTACGGCGGCGGCTTTTACGACCGCACCCTGGCCAGCTACACCCCCAAGCCGGTGACCGTGGGCCTGGGCTACAGCATCGGCGCCTTGCCCGATCTGCAGCCCGAAGGCCACGACGTACCGCTCGATGCCATCTTGAGCGAGCAGGGCGTGGCCTGGCCGCTCTGAGCGCCCTGGCGGCGATGCGGCGGGCCTGCAAACCCTAAAGCGAGACATGAAAAAACCCCGCCCAGTTGCCTGGGCGGGGTTTGATTCGACTGTTCGTCACACTGGCGCGAAGGCCAGCGTCACATCAGAACGAGTGGGCAACGCCCAGGTCCAACAGCATCTGGCGGGTGCTGGCCGCGTTCAATGTGGCAGAAACCGAGCCCGTGTTGTTCTTGCGGGTCACGGTGGCGATGTCGCTGTACACGTAGGTGCGCTTGCTCAGGTTGTGGCGAACGCCCAGGCCCAGCTTGGCGTCGTCTTTCTGGCCAGGAGCGCCGTTGCCGTTCCAGACGCTGTAGCCTGCGCGCAGGCTGGTGGCGCCCATGGGCATCATCGCACCGATGGTCCAGGTGTTGATTTCGCCGTTGACGGCCACATTGGTGGCAGCAGCGGCGCCGGTGGCCACGTTGTTAGCCGTTGCAGCCACGGTCAGGCCAGCGCGCTCAGCGGCGGTACCGCCCTTGATGGTGCCATAGGAGGCGTGCAGCTTGGCCACGCCGAGGTCGTAGGTGCCGTAGATGTTGGTGAAGCTGTCACCAGCGCGGTTGTTCTCAACACCGGCGCCGATGCCCAGGGGGCCAGCGACATACAGAGCGTTCACAGCCGAGTGGGTTTTCGAGTAGCCGGTGGTCAGGGCCACTTTGCGCGGCGAGAAGGAAGCCGACAGGGTCAAACCGCTGATGGTGGGTGCGGTGTAGAAAATGGCGGTATCGATACGGCCTTCGCCGCCGCCGGCGTAGTCAGACGTGAAGCCAGGCGAGTAGATGCTGCCGGCCACAGTGGTCACGCCCCAGGGGTCTGCAAAGCCACCGTTGGGGCCTTGCACCGCGGTCAGACCACGGCCAAACATCACGGTGCCGAAGCCGCCAGCGACGCCCACGCGGGTCTCGCCCTGGAACAGGGGACGCACGCCATTGCTCTCGGCATTGCCGGTGGCGGGCTCAAAACGCATGCCGACGTTGGCAACAGCGCGCATGCCGCCGCCGAGGTCTTCAGCGACGCTGAAGTTGATGCGGTTGTTGTTGCCGCGGGTCACGTTGCCTTTGGCAGCGCCAGTAGCGACTTCTTTGGTGTGCACATAACCGGCGTCCAACACGCCAGAAATCGTCACGCTCGA
>JAIXWZ010000219.1 GCA_027491035.1 Comamonadaceae bacterium
CTCCCGCACCCGCTCCCGCTCCCGCTCCCGCTCCCGCTCCCGCTCCCGCTCCCGCTCCTGCTCCTGCTCCTGCTCCTGCTCCTGCTCCTGCTCCTGCTCCTGCTCCTGCTCCTGCTCCTGCTCCTGCTCCGGCTCCTGCTCCGGCTCCTGCTCCGGCTCCTGCTCCTGCTCCTGCTCCTGCTCCGGCTCCTGCTCCGGCTCCTGCTCCGGCTCCGGCGTGCATCAGCAGTGCAGCGGCCTGGGTACAGGGTCAAGCCTACCCGGCAGGCAGTGTGGTGTCCTACAGCGGACTGCTGTATCTGGCCAAGTACGCCAATCCCGGCTACAACCCCACCGTCAGCACCTACTACTGGGCCCGCTATGACTGCAACAGCCTAAGCACAGCGCCGGTGTGCAGCAGCACCGTGAGCAACTGGACCCAGGGCCTGCCCTATGCGGCCAGCGCGGTGGTCAGCTACAACAACTCGCTCTACATCGCCAAGTACGCCAACCCCGGCTACAACCCCACCGTCAGCACCTACTACTGGGCCACGTACACCTGCAGCAGTGGCGCGCCCACTTGCAGCAATCCGATTGCCACTTGGGTGCAGGGCCAGAACTACGCCGCCGGTGCCGTGGTCAGCTACCAGGGGCTGCAGTACGTGGCCAAGTACGCCAATCCGGGCTACAACCCCACGGTGAGCACCTATTACTGGGCACCCGTGGGCAGTTGGGTGCAAGGCAAGGCCTACGCCGCCGGCAGCGTCGTCACCTACAGCGGCTCGACCTACAAGGCCAAGTACGCCAATCCGGGCTACAACCCCACCATCAGCACCTACTACTGGAGCAAGCTGGGCTGCTGAGCAGCACGGCCGATCGTGCGCCGGGGCTGGCAGCGCTGCCAGCCCCGGTCAGGCCGACGGGTTAGAGGTGTAGAGGTGACGGACGAGCCCTGCGCCCGTCCTTTGCATGTCGTGTGGCTGTCCCGTGCCCGCTTACACTGGCCGGCCGTCGCCAACACAGGCACCCCATGACCCTCTTGCACCCCACCTCCGACGCCCTGCGGCCGGCCAGCCTGACGCGAGCGCTGCGCGACATCGGCCCGCAGTGGCATCTCGACATCCGTGGCTGGGCCGAGCGCACCCGCGCGATCTACGAGCCGCTGCTGGCCGCCGCGCCCCCCACCGCGCTGGAGGTCGTGCGCGATCTGCCCTACGGCAGCCACCCCAGGCAGGTGCTCGACATCTACCGCCCAAGCGGCGCCCACGGTCGACCGGTGGTGGCCTTTGTACATGGCGGTGCCTTCGTGCGCGGCGAGAAAGACAGCAGCGAACACCTCTACGCCAACGTGCTGACCTGGTTCGCGCGGCACGGCTGCGTGGGCGTGAACATTGAATACCGCCTGGCCGATGAAGCGCCCTACCCCGGCGCCTCGCTCGATGTGGCGCAGGCCTGCGACTGGATCGCCGCCCACATTGGCGCGCACGGCGGCGACGCCAGCCGCATCTGTCTGATCGGCCATTCGGCAGGCGGCACCCATGCAGCCACCTGCCTGAGCGATCCGGTGATGGATCGCGAAGCGGTGCCTGTGGCGGCCCTGGTGCTGATCTCGGCGCGCCTGCGCGCTGACGTGCTGCCCGCCAACCCCAACGCCGCTGGCGTGCGGGCCTACTATGGCCTCGATGAGAGCCTGTACGAAAGCCGCTCGGCCATGGCCCACGCCAGCCGGCTGAAAGTGCCCACACTGCTGGTCAATGCGCAATACGAAAACCCGCTGCTCGACCGCTACGGCCTGGAGTACGCGCTGGCCTTGACACAAGCGCGCGGACGCGCCCCGGTGCATATGACGCTGCCCGACCACAACCACATGTCTATCGTGACCCACTTCAACACGAGTGAAGACATCCTGGGCCGATGCATTCTCGAATTCATCGACGGCCATATGGGCTAAGCGGGCGGGTCGCACTGACCGGCTTGAGTGCGATTGCCGCACTGCTGGCGCTCGCGGTCTATGCCGTCTGGATCGAGCCGCTGTGGATCGAGGTCAAAATGCACCGGCTCGGCGAGCCACGCCCCACGGTCGCTGGCACCAGCGGCGCTACGCGGCCGCGCCTGCGCATTGCGCAGCTGTCCGACCTGCATCTGCAAGGCATCGGCCAGCGCGAGACTCGGGTGGCCGAGCAGATCGCGCGTCTTCAACCCGACTTGGTGGTGCTGTCTGGCGACGTGATCGACCGCGCCGACGCCCTGCCGGTGCTCGATGCTTTCTTGCACAGCCTGCAAGGCCGGCCCACCGTCGCCGTGCTGGGCAATTGGGAGCACTGGTCCGAAATCGATCTGGCCCAACTGCAGTCCACCTACGCCCGCCATCCCCATGCCACCTTGCTGGTCAACGCCAGCCAGCTTTACCGCTTGGGTGGCGGCCAGGTGCAGGTGCACGGGCTGGACGACCACACCGCAGGCCAGCCGCAACTGCCCCAACTCGAGCCCGAAAGCCCGCAAGGCCGCATCCAGGTGCTGGTTCAACACTCGCCCGCTTGGTTCGACGAGGCCGCCGCGCAGCGCACGACCGCCCGCTACGACCTGTGCCTGGCCGGCCACACCCACGGCGGCCAAATCACCCTGTTTGGCCTACCCCTGTGGACCCCAAGCGGCAGCGGCGCATACGTCGGTGGCCCCTACCCATCGCCGCTGTGCAAGACGCTCTACGTCTCCAAAGGCATCGGCACCTCGGTGCTGCCCGCGAGGTTAGGCGCCAGACCCGAAATCGCCGTGTTTGACTGGTGAGCTGCAGGCTGCGTCAGGGTCGCAGCCTGTCATGGCGCCCCTGCCCCGTCACTGCACCCCCGCGCTGTCATTGCACCCCCGCCCCGTCATTGCACCCCCGCGCTGTCATTGCGAGGAACGAAGCAATCCATCGACGGTCATTCAACGACACGGATCGCCAGGCCCGCACGCGCTTGGCCCGAGATAAAAAAGCCCCTGCAAATCAAAGACTTGCAGGGGCCTGTATGGTAGGCGCAATTGGACTCGAACCAACGACCCCCACCATGTCAAGGTGGTGCTCTAACCAGCTGAGCTATGCGCCTGAATCGTTGGGCAAGATTGTAGCACCCATGAATTGGATGAATTTGACTGCCGTGCTGGCGGCCGCTGCGCTGCCGCTGGCCTTTGCGATGCCGGCGGGCAGCTTGCTGACCGCCGGGGCAATCGCCGTTTTGATCGCCGCTGTGCTGGCGGCCGTGCACCATGCCGAGGTGATTGCGCACCGGGTGGGCGAGCCTTTTGGCACGCTGGTGCTGGCTCTTGCGGTCACGGTGATCGAGACGGCGCTGATTCTGTCGGTGATGCTCGCCGGCGGCCGAGAGGCTTCGGCGCTTGCGCGCGACACCATTTACTCGGCGGTGATGATCATTGCCAACGGGGTCATCGGCGTGTGCATCCTCATCGGAGGCCTGCAGCACCGGGAGCAGAGCTTTCGCATTGAGGGCATGGGCGCCGGTTTTGCCGCGCTGGCCACCTTGTCGGTGCTGGTGCTGGTCATGCCCTCGCTGACCACAACCGTCGCCGGGCCGGCCTATTCAACGTCTCAGCTGCTGTTCGTAGCCCTGTCCTCGGGCTGCCTGTGGCTGATCTTTGTGTTCGTCCAGACGGTGCGGCACCGCGACTATTTCCTGCCCAGCCTGAAGGTGGAAGACGAGTCGGTGCACGCACCTGCGCCCAGTGCAAGGCAGGCCTGGCTCAGTGTGCTGATGCTGGTGCTGGCCTTGCTTGCTGTGGTGGGCTTTGCCAAGCTGCTCTCGCCAGTCATTGAGAGTGTGGTCACCGAGCACGGTGCGCCGCGAGCGGTCGTGGGCATCGTGATCGCCATGATCGTGCTGCTGCCCGAGACCTGGGCAGCGGTTCGGGCCGCGCGGGCCAACCGGCTGCAGACCAGCATGAACCTGGCCATCGGGTCGGCACTGGCCAGCATCGGACTGACCATCCCGGTGGTCGTGCTCGCCTCGGTGCTGCTGGACTTGCCGCTCACGCTGGGCCTAGCGCCCAAGGACATGGCCCTGCTGGCCTTGACCTTCCTGGTCGGCTCAATCACGCTGGCCTCGGGCCGCACCTTCATGATGCACGGCGCCATCCACCTGGTGCTGTTTGCGGCCTTTCTGTTTCTGACCCTGGTGCCCTGAGCGTGTTGCCCTGACCACGGCAGCGGGCCAGCCAACCACTCAGCGCCTGCGCGCCAAACGCACACCGGCGACCTGAGCGACGGCAGCGAGGACCCGCTGCACCACCCGCGCGTCGCCAATCTCCACGGTGAAGGTCATGCGGGCGCTGTCGCCATGGTGGTCGCGCAGCGACTGGGTTTGCACGCCCGTCACATTGACCTTCTCGCGCGAGAAGGCTTCGGAGATGTCGCGCAGCAGCCCCTGGCGGTCGGCCGCCTCAATGGCGATGTCGACCGGGTAAAGCGCCGGCGTGCTGGCATTCCACTTGACCTCAATGACCCGCTCGGGGCTGCCTGAGGCCATGTTGCGAAAGTTGCTGCAGTCGCTGCGGTGGATGCTCACGCCCTTGCCGCGGGTGACAAAGCCGCGAATCGGATCGGGCGGCGCGGGCTTGCAGCATTTGGCCAGTTGGGTGAGCAAAGAGTCCACGCCCACCACAAGCACGCCGCCTTGCGCCGAGCGGTCAGGACCCGCGCGCATCTTGGCCAGCACCAGCTCGTCAGCCGAGGGCACGGGCTCGTTGGGGCGCAGCATGTTCTCGATGGTGCGCAGGGAGAACTCGTCCTTGCCCACCACTTCGAACAAATCATCGGCGCTTTTGAAGCCCAGCTGGCTGGCCAGATCTTCCAGGCCGAGCGCGGTCTTGCCCTCGCGCTGCAGCAGCCGCTCGACCGCCTCGCGCCCGCGCGAGACGGTCTCTTGCAGCGCCAGCGCATTGAACCAGGCGCGCACTTTGGCCCGTGCACGCGGGCTGGCCAAAAAACCGAGTTCCGGATTGAGCCAGTCGCGCGAGGGCCCGCCCTCCTTGGCCGCGATGATCTCGACCGTCTGGCCGTTGCGCAGCGCCGTGCTCAGCGGCGCCATGGCGCCGTCGATGCGCGCGCCTCTGCAGCGGTGGCCCAGCGTGGTGTGCAGGCTGTAGGCAAAGTCCACTGGGGTGGCACCGCGCGCGAGCTCGACCACCGCCGCCTCGGGCGTGAGCACGTAGATGCGGTCTTCGAGCAGGCCCTGGCTGGGCAGCGGCGCCGACATTTCGCGCTCCCAGGCCAGCAACTGGCGCAGCACGGCAATCTTGGCCTCGTAGGGACCGCTGGCGACCACGCCACTTTTCTTGCCGCCCGCCTCTTTGTAGGCCCAGTGCGCCGCCACGCCGCTTTCGGCGTGCGCGTGCATGGCCGGTGTTCGGATCTGGATCTCAATCGCCTTGCCCTCACCATCGCGCACCACAGTGTGCAGCGACTGGTAGCCATTGGCTTTGGGGCGGGCAATGTAGTCGTCAAACTCGCCTTCGACCTGCTCGAAGCGCTCGTGCACATGGGCCAGCACGGCGTAGCAGGCCTTGACATCGGGCGCGATCACGCGCAAGGCCCGCACGTCGAGCACCTGCTCAAAGCCCAGCGATTTGCTGCGCATCTTGCGCACGATGCTGTAGATGTGCTTGGGCCGGCCCTGCACCGACACCTGCAGCCCCATCTGCTCAAGCTCGGCTTGCAGCTGAGCGCACAGGCTCTGCAGGTAGCCTTCGCGCTGCAAGCGCTTTTCATCAAGGAGTTGGGCGATCTCGCGGTAGGTCTGTGGCTCGGTGAAGCGAAAGGCCAGATCCTCGAGCTCCCACTTGATCTGCCAAATGCCCAAGCGGTTGGCCAGCGGCGCAAACACCTGCAGCGACTCTTGGGCCATCGCCACATCGGGCTGCAGCCGGGCCGCGGCGAAGTAGCGCAGCGTCTGCAGACGCGAGGCCAGGCGCAGCATGACCACGCGCAGGTCACGCGAGAAAGCCAGCAGCATCTTGCGCACCGTCTCGGTCTGGCCGGCCGGCTCGTGGGCACGCGCGTGGCGGCTTTGGGCCAGGCGCGCTTGGCGCTGCACCGCCACGAGCTTGTTGGTGGCCAGCGCCAGCTCGGCGTGGCTGGGACCGAAGGCCGCTGCAATGACTTCGGCCGGCTTGTTCAAGTGCTCGCAGGCGTACACGAGGTAGCTGGCCGCTTGCATGGCCTGCGAGCCGCCGAGGGCCTGCAAGATCGCAGCCACTGCATCGGCGTGGGTCAAGATGGGCTCACCGGTGTCCAGCAGGCGGCCTGCGAGCAAGGGCTCGGCAAAAGCGCGCGCACGCACCAACACCTGCGGCTCGTCGGGCAGACCCTGCGCGGCGACGGCCAGGATGCCGCCCGCGTCGGGGGACGCGGCGTGAATCTCGCTTTTCATGACAGGGCCATGGCGCAGTGCCCAGGCTCAGGCCGGCAGCACAAAGTCGAGCACCGCGCGCAACTGGTCATCGGCTATCAAGGTGGGTGCATGGCCAACCCCCGCGAACTCGATCAGTGCAGGTCGCGGGCCGCATTGGGTCATGGCCAGGGCGGCCTCGCGCGAGAGCAGATCGGAGTCGGCCCCGCGCAACAACAGCGTTTGGGCACTGATTTGCTGGTAGAGGGCCTGCATCAACTCGCCCGCCTGCGCGTTGGACTGCTCGCTCAGGTCGCGCAAGGGCGCTGCAATGGCGGGGTCGTAGTGCAAGGCCCAATGGCCGTCGGCGGTGGGCTTGAGCATGGGCGTGTTGAGCGCTTGCCACTGCTGCTCGCTGTGCGGGCCAAAGCTGGCCATGTTGGCGCGCAGCGCGTCCAACCCCTCCTGCAGGCTGGCAAAAGGCGCGCCCCGGCCGACATACGCTTTGATGCGCGCCAAGCCGGCCCAATCGAGCCGAGGGCCGACATCGTTGAGCACCAGACGCTCGATGGGCCGCGGCAGCGCCTGGCCGTGCGCCGCCACCAGCATGCCGATGATGCCGCCCATGCTGGTGCCCACCCAGTCCAAGCGGTCGATGCGCTGCTGGCCATTGAGATGGGTGAGCAAGGCCTGCATATCGGCCGCATAAGTCAGGGGTTGGTAGAGCGCCGCATCGCCCAGCCAGTCGCTGGCCCCGCGCCCGGCCACGTCGGGGCAGACCACGCGCAGACTCAGCCCAAGCGCGCCGGCGCGCTCGAGCAAGGCCCGCGAGAGGGTGTCGAAGTCGCGCCCCTGGCGGGTCAGCCCGTGCACGCACACAACCAAATGGGCGCTTTGAGGCTGTCCCCACTGCCAATACGCGAGTCTGCCGCCGGCATCGGGGCGCGGCAGATGGTGCAGTTGCGGCTCGGTCATGAAAGTTTGGCGCCAAGAAGGCGCCCCATAATCTCAGGGTTGGACAAGAGGCCCCGCGCGGCGGAGATACGAATTGTCGCCCCAATTGCACAGGAGAATTTCATGCTTAAAGGCAAAACAGCACTCGTGACCGGATCGACCAGCGGCATCGGCCTGGGCCTTGCCAAGGCCCTGGCGGCCGAGGGCGCCAATCTGGTGCTCAACGGCTTTGGCGATGTGGCCGCTGCACAGGCGCAAATACAGGCGCTGGGCGTGCAGGTGGCCTACCACGGCGCAGACATGAGCCGGCCAGCCGAGATCGAGGCCATGATGGGCTTTGCCGCCGAGCGCTTTGGCCGGGTCGACATCTTGGTCAACAACGCCGGCATCCAGCATGTGGCCAAGATCGAAGACTTCCCGGTCGAGCGCTGGGATGCGGTGATCGCCATCAACTTGTCGAGCGCGTTTCACGCCACGCGGCTGGCGCTGCCGGCCATGAAGGCGGCCAATTGGGGGCGCATCATCAATGTGGCCTCGGTGCATGGCCTGGTGGCCTCGGCCGAAAAGGCCGCCTACGTGGCAGCCAAGCACGGCATCGTCGGGCTGACCAAGGTCACGGCGCTGGAGACGGCCACCACCGGTGTGACCTGCAATGCGATCTGCCCGGGCTGGGTGCTCACGCCGCTGGTGCAAAAGCAAGTCGATGCCCGGGCGCAAGCGCTGGGCCTGTCCAACGAAGAGGCCAAGCGGCTGCTGCTGGGCGAAAAAGAGCCTTCGATGCAATTCACCACGCCCGAGGAGCTGGGCGCGCTGGCGGTGTTTTTCTGCTCGGCCGCTGGCAACAATGTGCGCGGCGCAGCCTGGAACATGGACGGCGGCTGGGCCGCGCAATAAGACGCTAGCGCTGCGCCGGCACCAAAGCCATCCCGTCGGGCAGCCGATTCTCAGGCAGCGGCAACTCCAGCCGCTGCAGCACCGGCCCATTGCGGTCTGCGGCCAGCTCGGCATGGCGCACGCCCACCGCGCGCAGCATCACGCCTTCTGCCACGGAAGCACCCACCGGATAAGGCCGGCTGGGCTGTCCGTCGACGGACAGCACCGCAACGCCCGCGGCGCCCTGCGCGATGATGCCGCGCAACTCGTAGCGGCTGGCCTGCGCCGGTGCGCCCGCCGCTTGGCTCTCGGGCGGCGCGCCCAGCCAGGCGGCGATGGCGGCCGATTTGATCTGCGGCACGGCCGGCGTGGCGGGCGCCACGGCCGGTGCGGGCGACTCAGTCAGCAGCAAGCCCCAGTACACCGCGCTCAGGCCCAGCAGGGCCCAGACCAAAGCGGTCGAACCCAGCCGCAAAATGACATCAGGCAGTCGCATGGCAAGATTATGATCGACGCATGCAAGTCCTCATGCCCCTGCCCAAGCTGCCGCGCCGCCCCGCTGGGCGCAAGCAGCGCGGCTTTACCCTGATCGAGCTGATGGTGGTGCTGGTCATCATTGGCGTGCTCGCGGCCCTGATCGTGCCCAATGTGCTCGACCGAGCCGACGATGCGCGTGTGACGGCCGCCCGCACCGACATCGCCAATATCGGCCAGGCCCTCAAGCTCTACAAGATCGACAACCAGAGCTACCCCAGCGCCGAGCAAGGGCTGCAGGCCCTGGTCAGCCGCCCGGGCGCCGGGCCCCAGCCGCCCAACTGGCGCGCCACGCTCGACAAGCTGCCCAAAGACCCGTGGGGCCGCCCTTACCAGTACCTCAACCCGGGGCTCAAGGGTGAAGTCGATGTGCTCTCGCTGGGTGCCGACGGACAGCCAGGCGGCGAGGGCAAGAACGCCGACATCGGCTCCTGGCAGTAAGGGCCGGCCGCAGGCCGCGCACGTCCAGCCATGGTGCCATCCCAAGGCAGCCGACTGAGCGCCGCACCCCGCAGCAGGCAGCGGGGACTGACCCTGCTGGAGCTGCTGGTGGTGCTGTCAATCGCTGCCATTGCCACCGCAATGGCGGCACTGGCGCTGCGCGATCAGGGCCAGCAGGCCCTGCAGCGCGAGGGCGAGCGCCTGATCGCCCTGCTCGAAGGCCAGCGGGCCTGGTCGCGCAGCTCGGGCCAGCCCGTGCGCTGGGTGGCCGTCGAAGGCGGCTTCGTGTTCCAGGGTCGGGTGCCCGCGCGGCCACCCGAGCGCTGGCTCAGCGAGGGCGTGCAGGTGCAATGGCCGCAAGCGGGCGCCGAGCGCGCGCTGGTGCTCGGGCCCGAACCCATCTTGGCTGCGCAGTCTGTCGTGCTGCAGCTGCGCGAGCAGCAGCTGCGCCTGAGCACCGACGGCCTGGCGCCGTTTCAGGTGCAGCGGCCATGAGGCGCCCGGCGCATGGGGGTGCGGCCGCCGGCTTTACTCTGGTGGAGGTGTTGGTGGCTCTGGCCATCGTGGCCGTGGCGCTGGCCGCTGGCCTGCGCGCCAGCGCCGCGCTGCTCAACCACGGCCAGCGCCAAAGCGAGCAGCTGCTGGCGCAGCTGTGCGCCGAAAACGAATTGGTGCGACTGCGGCTGCTGCGTCAGCTGCCTGGCATCGGCCAAAGCAGCGCCAGCTGCGAGCAAGGCGGGCAGGCGCTGACGGTGACACTGGTGGTCGGGGCCACACCCAACCCCAATTTCCGGCGTGTCGAGGCGCGGGTGAGCAGCGCCGACAGCCGGCCCCTGCTGAGCCTGACCACCGTGATGGGGGCCAACTGATATGCGGCGCATGCGCGGCTTCACACTGGTCGAGCTGATGGTGGCCATCGCCGTGCTGGCGCTGATCGCGCTGCTGGGCTGGCGCGGACTCGACACCTTGCTGCGCACCCGCGAGGCCGTCGATGGGCGCATGCGCGAGGTGGCGCAATTGCAGACCGGGCTGGCCCAGTGGCGAGCCGACCTGGACGCCATGACCAGCGTCGGCCAGACGCCGGCCATCGACTTTGACGGCCTGGTGCTGCGCATCACCCGCATCGACCGCAGCTTGCCCGGCCAGCCCCTGCGCGTGGTGGCCTGGAGCCGGCGGGTCTTGCCTGAGCGCCATGGTGGGCGCGGCAGCTGGGTGCGCTGGCAGTCGCCGCCGCTGAGCCAGCGCGCGGAGCTGGCCCTGGCCTGGAACCAGGCCCAGCTGTGGGCCCGCAGCCCGCGGCAGGAGGAGCTGGCGCGCGAAGTGGCCATCGTGGGCATCGAGGGCTGGCAGCTGCTGTACTTTCGCAAAAACAGCTGGAGTAACCCGCTGTCGGCCGACGACGTGGTGCAGGCCCCTGGCGGCGGCGCAGGCAAGGCCCAGGCCGAGGCCAAAGTCCTGCCCGGCGGCGTGCGGCTGGTGCTGCAGCTCGGCGCGGGCCAGAGTCTGGGCGCCACGCTGGTGAGCGACTGGGCCGGTGCCGCCGGTGCCGACAGCTCGCCATGAGGGAAGGCATGAGGGGCATGGACACCAGCGCGGTCATGGGCGCCAGGCGTGCGCCGACCCGGTCGCAGCGTGGGGCTGCGCTGCTCGGTGCAATGCTGCTGGTCAGCCTGGTGGCCGCCCTGGCAGCCACAGCGGTGTGGCAGCAGTGGCGCCTGACCGAGGTCGAGCGACACGAGCGCGGCCGCCAGCAGGCACTGTGGCTGGTGCAAGGCGCGCTCGACTGGGCCCGCTTGATCCTGCGCGAAGACGCCCGCAGCGGCGGCGCCGACCACCTGGGCGAGCCCTGGGCCGTTGCGCTGCAAGAGGCGCGCTTGTCGAGCTTTCTGGCCAGCGATGGCAAGGCCAGCGGGCTGGGCGATCTGAGCGAGGTGTTTCTGTCGGGCCAAATCGAAGATCTGCAGGGGCGCTTGAACCTGAGCAACCTGATGGATGGCGACAAGGTCTCGCTGCCCGATGTGCAAATGGCCGAACGGCTGTTCGAGCTGCTCGAGCTGCCGCCCGCACGGGTGCAGCAGATGGCGCGGGCGCTGCTGGCGGCCAAGGCGGCCGCAGGCCCATCGAGCTCGATGGCCGGCATGGGAGCGGCCAGCGCAGCGGGCTTCATGCCCACGCGCATCGAGGAGCTGGTCTGGCTGGGCCTGCCAGCCGATCAGCTGGCCCGCCTTGCGCCGCACGTCAGCCTGCTGTCCGAGCGCACCACGCTCAACCTGAACACGGCCAGCGCCGAGCTGCTCAGCGCCAGCCTCAAGGGCCTGGATCTGGGTCAGGCGCGCCGGCTGGTGCAGTCGCGCCAGCGCCAACACTGGCGCGACTTGGCAGCGGCCAATGACGCGCTGGGCCCGCCCCTGGCCTTTGAAGCCCAGCGTCACGGCGTGCAGTCGCGTCACTTTCTCATCACCGGCCATCTGCGCCGTGACGACCTGATGGTCAGCCAGCAAGCGCTGGTGCGGCGCGACGGGCTCGACGTGCGCGTGCTGTGGCGCCAATCGGGCGGGCGGGCGCTCGAGCCGCAACCGGCCAGCCTGCGCCCCTGAGCGGGTCGCCCCGGCGTTGGCAAAAGGCCAAAGGGCAGCCCCAGTCGATCACATTCGACTTGACAAGCCGTTGTGTCATGTTAAATTGACACATCGAGATGTCCCGCTTCGGTGACATCCGTGACGATATCGGATCACGAGGGGGCCCCATGAGCATGAACCTACGCATCGAGCAAGCGCTCGAGCAACAGTTTTCCCGGGTCCACAGCGCCAGCGCGCCGCCGCGCCTGCTCGCTGCCATGCGCCACGCCGTCTTCCCCGGCGGCGCCCGCATCCGCCCCCAACTGTGCCTGGCCGTGGCCGGTGCCTGCGGCGACGACGCGCCGCCACTGAGCAATGCAGCGGCCATTGCGATCGAGATGCTGCACTGCGCCTCGCTGGTGCATGACGACATGCCCTGCTTTGACAATGCCGACATCCGCCGCGGGCTGCCCACGGTGCACAAACAGTTCGGCCAACCCCTGGCGCTGCTGACTGGCGATGCGCTGATCGTGCTGGCCTATCAGTCGCTGGCGCAAGGCGGTGTGCGCTGGCCCGAGCGGCTGGCGCCGCTGTTGCAGATCGTTTGCGAAGGCACCGGCGCGCCCGAGGGCATCGTGGCCGGCCAGGCCTGGGAATGCGAGCCCAAGGTGGCCCTGAGCCAATACCAGCGGGCCAAAACCGGCGCCCTGTTTGTGGCCTCGACCTGTGCCGGCGCGATCGCGGCCGGCCACGACCCACAGCCCTGGCGGCGCCTGGGTGACTGCCTGGGTGAGGCCTACCAGGTGGCCGATGACATCCGCGATGTGATGGGTCAGGCGCTGGCCATTGGCAAGCCCCAGGGGCAGGACGCGCAGCACGGGCGGCCCAGTTCGGCCGCCGATCTGGGCCTGGTCGGTGCGGTGGCCTACTTTCGCGAGCTGATGCAGGCGGCCATCGACTCGGTGCCAGCCTGCCCGGCGCGCTCGGCCATGCAAAAACTGGTGCTGGCCGAATCGGAACGGCTGCTGCCGCAGCACGCGCGCGAGCAAATTGCCCGCGGCGTGCCCGTGGCCGGCCTGGCATGAGCGCATCGGGGGTGACCGTGGCCGGCGCCGGTAACCCACCGGGCTGGCGCGAACGCTGGGCCATGCGCTGGGACCAGTGGCTCAGCAGCCCCGCCTCCTACCGTTGGGCTCTGGGCAATCCGCTGGGGCGCTGGATCATGCGCCGACGTGCGCAGCAGCTGTTTGACCTGATGGCCGGTTTCGTGCACAGCCAGGTGTTGCTGGCCTGCGTGCGCCTGGGCTGGTTCGAGGCCCTGCTCAAGCAGCCGCGCACCCTGGCCGAATTGCAAGGGCCCAGCGGGCTGCCGGCTGACAGCCTGCAGCGCCTGCTGCGCTCGGCCATCAGCCTGGGCCTGCTGGAGCTGCGCGGCCAGCGCTACGCGCTCGGCCCGCTGGGTGTGCCAGTGGCCAGCCACCCAGGGCTGCGCGCCATGATCGAGCACAACGCCCTGCTCAATGTCGACCTGATCGACCCGCTCAAACTGCTCGCACACCCCGAGCGCTCGGGCATGCACGCCTATTGGCCCTACCCCACCGGCGGCGCGCAGGACGGGCAACCGGCCGCCCAGCCCCAGGCGGACCCGAGTGTGGCGAGCGACCTCAGCCAGCGCCAGGTGACCGAGCGCCAGGTCAGCGAACGCGACTTCAGCCAGAGCCGGCCCGATGCGGCCCAGCTGGCCCGCTATTCGGAATTGATGGCGCGCTCGCAGCGCTTTCTCATTGAAGAGCTGCTGGCGGCCTATGACTTTGGCCGGCACCGGGTGGTGCTCGACGTTGGCGGCGGCCAAGGCGGCTGGGTGATGGCGCTGGCGCGCCATGCTCCGTCGCTGGAGCTGATGCTGTTCGACCTGCCGGGTGTGGCCGAGCTGGCACGCGAACGGGTGCAGCAGGCCGGTCTGGGCGCGCGCATCAGCTGCCACGGCGGCAGCTTTCGCAGCGACACCCTGCCGGCAGGCGCAGACCTCATCACCTTGCTGCGGGTGGCCCACGACCATGCCGACGAGGCGGTGCTCGACCTGCTGGGCGCCATCTACCGGGCGCTGCCGGCCGGCGGGCATCTGCTGCTGGCCGAACCCATGGCCGAGCCGGGCGGCCAGCCCTCGCGCAGCGACGCCTACTTTCACTTTTACCTGCTGGCCATGGGCCGCGGGCGGCTGCGAACCGCAGCCGAATTGAGCGAGCTGATCGGCCGCGCGGGCTTTGCCGAAGTGCGCACCATCGCCAATCCAGTGCCGCTGCACGGCAGCCTGCTGCTGGCCCGCAAGGCCTAAAAACCCGGAAAAAATCAGTGTTTACCCTAGTTTTCCGTCCATTTAGTCAATTTAAGTTGACACATGTCAATGTCAATTTAAGAATGCAGTCATGAACTCTTCGGCTATCGTGTTTCAAAGCCCCCGCCAGCTGTCGGTTCAGACCCTGGCCTTGCGCCCGCTGGCCGCCGGTGAGATCGAAGTCGAGGTTGACTTCAGCGGCATCAGCACCGGCACCGAGCGTCTGCTGTGGGACGGCAGCATGCCCGCCTTCCCCGGCATGGGCTACCCGCTGGTGCCCGGCTACGAGACCACCGGCCATGTGGTGCGCAAGCACCCACAGGGCACGGACGGGTTTGAATTGGGTGACCGCGTCTTTGTGCCGGGCTCCTACAGCTTCGAGGGCGTGCACAACCTGTTCGGCGGGGCCGGCTCGCGCCTGGTCGCCGCCTGCAGCCGCATCGTCAAGGTGCAGGCCCACCTCGAGCGCAACGCCACCTTGCTCGCGCTGGCGGCAACCGCTTACCACAGCGTGGCCATGGGTGGCACGCGCGAGCCAGCCAAGCCCCCGGCGCTGATCGTGGGCCACGGCATCATGGGCCGACTGCTCGCCCGCCTGACTGTGGCCGCCGGCGCGCCCGCGCCCGTGGTCTGGGAGACCAACGCCCAGCGGCGCGATGGCGCGCAGGGCTACAGCGTGATCGATCCGAAGGACGATGACCGAAAAGACTATCCGGCCATCTACGACGTCAGCGGCGATGCCGACATCGTCAACGACCTGATTGGGCGCCTCAAGCCTGGCGGCGAGGTGGTGCTGGCAGGCTTTTACAAGCAAGACATCCGCTTTGCCTATCCGCTGGCCTTCATGCGCGAGGCCACCTTGCGTGTGGCCTCCGAATGGAAAAGAGCCGACCTGCTGGCCACCACCGCACTGGTGCACGAGGGCCGGCTGTCACTGGACGGCCTGATCACCCACAGCCAAAACCCGGGGCATGCGCACGAGGCCTACGAACAAGCCTTTGGCGATGGCACCTGCCTGAAGATGATCCTCGACTGGAGACACTGATGAGCCAAGCAAGCAACGGCCAGACGATTCAATTCGTGCAAAAACTGCGGCAGGAAGCCGCGCAGGAGCCGCCGCCGGTGGCCACCGGCGCGCCCACCAAAGAAACGCAGATCATCGCCATCTACGGCAAGGGCGGCATCGGCAAGAGCTTCACGCTGGCCAACTTGAGCTACATGATGGCCCAGCAAGGCAAAAAGGTCCTGCTCATTGGCTGCGACCCCAAGAGCGACACCACCAGCTTGCTCTTTGGGGGCAAGGCCTGCCCGACCATCATCGAGACCTCGTCGAAGAAAAAGCTCGCCGGCGAGCCGGTGTCCATCAGCGACGTGTGCTTCAAGCGCGATGGCGTCTTTGCGATGGAGCTTGGCGGGCCTGAGGTTGGCCGCGGCTGCGGCGGGCGCGGCATCATCCACGGCTTTGAGACGCTCGAAAAGCTCGGCTTTCACGACTGGGGCTTTGACTACGTGCTGCTCGACTTTCTGGGCGATGTGGTCTGCGGCGGCTTTGGTCTGCCCATCGCGCGCGACATGTGCCAAAAGGTCATCGTGGTGGCCAGCAACGACTTGCAGTCGCTCTACGTGGCCAACAACGTGTGCTCGGCCGTCGAATACTTTCGCAAGCTCGGCGGCAATGTGGGCGTGGCCGGCGTGGTCATCAACAAGGACGATGGCACCGGCGAGGCCGCAGCCTTTGCCGAGCAAGCGGGCATCCCGATTCTGGCGGCCATTCCGGCACACGACGACATCCGCCGCAAGAGCGCGAGCTACGAAATCATTGGCCGGCCCGGCGGCGACTGGGGCCCCCTGTTCGAGAGCCTGGCCATCAATGTGGGCGAAGCGCCGCCGCAGCGGCCCAAGCCGCTGTCGCAAGACGAGCTGCTGGCGCTCTTTAGCGCATCGGCGGTTGGCCGCGATGTGGTGCTCGAGCCGGCCACCGAGGTCGACATGACAGGCAAGCAGCACGTGGTCAAGGCCAGCCTCGAAGTGGTCTACGAAACCGTCTGAGCCGACCATGAAGTCCATCCCGATCACGCCTCTGGCCAACCCGGCTGCTACCACCGAGCAGGGTCTGGGCTGCCACGCCGGCAAGGACGAATTGCAAAAGGCGGCGGCCAGCGCCGGCAAGAGCCAGGTGCTTGAGCAGTATGCGCAGGACTACCCCAAGGGCCCGCACGACCAGCCCCAGAGCATGTGCCCGGCCTTCGGCTCGCTGCGCGTGGGCCTGCGCATGCGCCGCACAGCCACCATCATGTCGGGATCGGCCTGCTGCGTCTACGGCCTGACCTTCACGTCGCACTTCTACGGCGCGCGCCGCAGCGTGGGCTATGTCCCCTTTAATTCGGAGACGCTGGTCACCGGCAAGCTGTTCGAGGACATCCGCGAGGCCGTGCACCGCGAGGCCGACCCGGACAAGCTCGATGCCATCGTCATCATCAACCTGTGCGTGCCCACGGCCAGCGGCGTGCCGCTGCAGTTGCTGCCCAAGCAGATCAATGGCGTGCGCATCATCGGCATTGACGTGCCCGGCTTTGGCGTGCCCACCCATGCCGAGGCCAAGGATGTGCTCGCCGGCGCCATGCTGCGCTATGCGCGCGAAGAGGCCATGGCCGGCCCGGTGGCCCAGCCGCGGCAAGCCCGGGCGGGTCTGCCCACCATCAGCCTGCTCGGCGAGATGTTCCCGGCCGACCCGGTGATCATCGGTCAGATGCTCGCCCCCATGGGCTTGTCTGTTGGCGCGACGGTGCCCACGCGCGAGTGGCGCGAGCTCTACAGCGCGCTCGACTGCACGGCAGTGGCGGCCATCCACCCCTTCTACACCGCCAGCGTGCGTGAGTTTCAGGCGGCCGGCCGCCCCATCGTGGGCTCGGCACCGGTGGGCATCGACGGCACCCACGATTGGCTGGGCGCCATCGGCCAGGCCTGCGGCATCGCCGCCGACAAGATAGCCCTGGCGCGCAACCAGACCCTGGCTGCCATGCGCGGCCTGCTCGCCCAGGCGCGCATCAAGGGTCGCATCACGCTCAGCGGCTACGAAGGCTCCGAGCTGCTGGTGGCCCGCCTGCTGATCGAGTGCGGCGCCGAAGTGCCCTATGTCGGCTCGGCCTGCCCGGCCACCCCATGGAACGCGCACGATGCCGCCTGGCTGCAGGCCAAAGGCGTGCAGGTGCAGTTTCGCGCCTCGCTCGAGCAAGACATCGCCGCCGTGCGCGAATTCAAGCCGCAGCTGGCCATTGGCACCACGCCTGTGGTGCAGGCCGCCAAAGAGGCCTGCATCCCCTCGCTGTACTTCACCAACCTGATCTCGGCGCGCCCGCTCATGGGCGCAGCCGGTGTAGGCTCGCTCATCCAGGTGGTCAGTGCGGCCATCGGCAACCAGGCCCGCTTCGATGCCATGAAGGACTTCTTTGGCAGCGTCGGCGCCGGCGATGAGGCCGGGGTCTGGCAAGAGCAGCCCGTGATGCACCCCGAGTTCAAGGCCGACATGCGCCGCATGGCCGAGAAAAAGCGCAAAAAGGCCAAGGCCGAGGAGATGGGATCGTGAGCGAGCCCACCGCAGGCCCCAACATGAGCGGCAAGACACCGCTGGTGCTCGACCACGACCGAGCCGGCGGCTACTGGGGCGCGGTCTACGTCTTTACCGCGATCAAGGGCTTGCAGGTGGTCATCGACGGCCCGGTGGGCTGCGAAAACCTGCCGGTGACCTCGGTGCTGCACTACACCGATGCGCTGCCGCCGCACGAGCTGCCCATCGTCGTCACAGGCCTGGCTGAAGAGCAGCTCGGGCGCGAAGGCACCGAAGGGGCCATGAAACGCGCCCACGGCTCGCTCGATCCCGACCTGCCCGCCGTGGTGGTGACCGGCTCGATCGCCGAGATGATCGGCGGGGGCGTCACGCCCGAGGGCACCGGCCTGATGCGCTTTTTGCCGCGCACCATCGACGAGGACCAGTGGCAATGTGCCAACCGCGCCATGCTCTGGCTGTGGACCGAGTACGGCATGAAGAAAGTGCCCAAGCGCGAGCGCAAGGTCGGTGAGCGGCCCCGGGTGAACATCATCGGGCCGTGCTACGGCACCTTCAACAGCGCCAGCGACCTGGCCGAGATTCGCCGGCTGGTGCAAGGCATCGGCGCTGAGATCAATTTGGTCTTCCCGCTGGGCAGCCACCTGGCCGACGTCTCGCGCCTGGTGGAGGCCGATGTCAACATCTGCATGTACCGCGAGTTCGGGCGCCTGCTGTGCGAGGCGCTTGACCGGCCCTATCTGCAGGCCCCGATCGGCCTGCACAGCACCACCAAGTTTCTGCGCACGCTCGGCCAACTGCTCGAGCTCGATCCCGAGCCCTTCATCGAGCGCGAGCGCCACACCACCATCAAGCCGGTGTGGGACCTCTGGCGTTCGGTCACGCAGGACTTTTTTGCCACCGCCAGCTTTGCCGTGGTGGCCACCGACACCTATGTGCGCGGCTTGAAGAACTTTCTGGAAACCGAGATGGGTCTGCCCTGCAAATTTGCAGTGGCGCGCATGCCGGGGGCCAAGACAGACAACGCCCAGGTGCGTGAATTGGTGCACCAGCAAATGCCGCTGATCTTGTTTGGCAGCTACAACGAGCGCATGTACATGAGCGAGGCCAGTTCGAGCAGCCCCATGCGCGCGGCCTTCATCCCGGCCTCGTTTCCTGGCGCCATCATTCGGCGCCACACCGGCACGCCCTTTATGGGCTACAGCGGAGCGACCTACCTGATCCAGGAGGTCTGCAACGCGCTATTCGATGCCCTCTTTCATATCCTGCCGCTGGGCAGCGACATGGACAAGGTCGAGCCCACACTGGCGCGCGACCGGGCCCAAAAGCCCTGGCAGCAACAGGCACAAAGCGCGCTGGCCGACCTGGTGGGCCGCCAGCCGGTGCTGGTGCAGATTTCCGCAGCCAAGCGGCTGCGCGACCAAGCCGAGCGGGTGGCCCGCGACCTCGATTTGCCCGAAGTGACCGAAGCGCATGTGCGCAGTGCCGGTCGCTCGCTCGGGCTGGGGGAGCCCGCATGAGCAGCAGACACGATGTTCCTGACGACCGCCTCGGCTGCGGCGTCGCCCCCATGCCGCAGCACGGTGCTGCGGACGCCCAGGCTGCGCGGGCTGCGCGCAGCGACAGGCCTTGCGGCCTTGATTGAAAAGGAGCATTCGTATGTCGAATCGCACGTCCATTTCCGGACTGACCGACGAAGAGGCTCAGGAGTTCCACACCTACTACATGCAGGGTCTGGTCGGATTCACGGCAGTTGCCGTGATCGCCCATGCCCTGGTGTGGGCGTGGCGCCCCTGGTTCTAAAACGGCTCAACGGCCATTGAATGGAGAACACCATGAACGACGCGTCTTATTCGAGCAATAAGTCCGCGAGCCGGGATGACAGGCTCATGCTTGCGCTGATCTTCGTGCCCTGTTTCGTGCTGCTGCTGACCCTTGCCCTGATCGGCCAACTGATCGGTGTGCATTGGCAAAGCTGGCTGCCCGGCGCAGAGCAAAAGAGCAGCATCTTCTCGGGCGTCCATGCTGCTGTTTACACATTCATGTCTCACATCATCTAGGAGAAAAACCATGTGGAGAGTTTGGCGACTTTACGACCCCCTGCGCGCTATGGTGGTCCAAGGCGTGTTCCTGTTCGGGCTGGCAGCGATGATTCACCTCATCTTGCTGAGCACCAACAAGTTCAATTGGCTCGACGGTGCCAAAAAGGCCCCCGTCGCAGCGCAGAACGCGCCGCTGCCTGCAGCGACGCCTGCGGCCAAGTCCTGACCCAGGAATCGGCGCGGAGGCTCTTTGAGCCCCCGCGCCGAGCCCCCCTAAAACTTCATCTCTCAAGCGACAGGAGAGCCGATCATGGCCATGCTCAGCTTTGAAAAGAAATACCGAGTCCGCGGCGGGACTTTGCTCGGCGGCGACCTGTTCGACTTCTGGCTCGGCCCGTTTTACGTCGGTTTCTTCGGCGTCACCGCCGCGTTTTTTGCCCTGTTGGGCACCGCCCTGATTTTGTGGGGCGCAGCCATGGGTCCGACCTGGAACCTCTGGCAGATCAGCATCGCTCCGCCCGACCTGTCGTATGGTCTGCGCTTTGCGCCACTGGCCGAAGGCGGGCTGTGGCAGCTCATCACCGTCTGTGCGCTCGGCGCCTTCGGATCTTGGGCATTGCGCGAAGTTGAAATTTGCCGCAAGCTGGGCATGGGCTACCACGTGCCGGTGGCCTTTAGCGTGGCCATCTTTGCCTACTTCACCCTGGTGGTGATCCGCCCGGTGCTCATGGGCGCCTGGGGCCACGGCTTTCCCTACGGCATCTTCAGCCACCTGGACTGGGTTTCCAACGTGGGCTACCAGTACCTGCACTTTCACTACAACCCGGCGCACATGATCGCCGTGAGTTTCTTCTTCACCACCACCTTCGCGCTGTCGCTGCACGGCGGTCTGGTGCTCTCGTCGACCAATCCGGGCCGCGGCCAGGAGGTCAAGACGCCCGAGCACGAAGACACGTTCTTTCGCGACATCATCGGCTACTCGGTGGGCACGCTGGGCATCCACCGCGTGGGCCTGTTCCTGGCCTTGGCCTCCGGCATGTTCAGCGCCCTGTGCATTGTGCTCAGCGGCCCCTTCTGGACACGCGGCTGGCCCGAGTGGTGGGGCTGGTGGCTGAATCTGCCCATCTGGTCGCAGTGGCCCATCCAGTGAGCAAGGAGATCTGACCATGGCTCAATATCAAAACTTGTTTACCACTGTCAACGCGGTCGGCCCTGTCTCACACGGCGTCGAACTCGGGCACGGCAACAGCCCGCGCAGCGGAGAGCCGCTGCTCAATTATTGGCTGGGCAAGCTGGGCAACGCACAGCTCGGACCCATCTACCTGGGCGGTCTGGGGCTGGCCTCGCTCATCTTCGGCACGCTGGCCATCAACATCATCGGCTTTAACATGCTGGCGCAAGTCAACTGGGATCCGATCCAGTTCATCCGGCAGCTGTTTTGGCTCGCGCTCGAGCCGCCCCCACCCCAGTACGGCCTGTCCTTGCCCCCGATGAATCAGGGCGGCTGGTATCTGCTGTCAAGCCTGTTCCTGCTGATCTCGGTGATGCTGTGGTTTGCGCGCACCTGGCGGCGCGCCCGCGAGCTCGGTTTGGGCATGCACATTCCCTATGCGTTCATGTCGGCCATCTGGCTGTTTCTGGTGCTGGGCCTGTTTCGGCCCGTCTTGATGGGCAGCTGGGGCGAGGCCGTGCCCTACGGCATCTTCCCGCACCTGGACTGGACGGCCGCGTTCTCGCTGCGCTACGGCAACCTGTTCTACAACCCCTTCCACGCCCTGTCGATCGCCTTCCTCTACGGATCGGTGCTGCTGTTTGCGATGCACGGTGCCACCATCTTGGCGGTGGGCCGATACGGCGGCGAGCGCGAGATCGAGCAGATCGTTGACCGCGGCACAGCCAGTGAAAGAGCCGCCCTGTTTTGGCGCTGGACCATGGGCTTTAACGCCAC
>JAIXWZ010000076.1 GCA_027491035.1 Comamonadaceae bacterium
GAAGGATAATCAGGCCCGTGAAGCACGCCAGACCGCCGCTGGTGCAAGCTGGGAAACCAGGCACTGGAGGAAGGTCCGGACTGCACAGGACAGCGTAGGAGGTAACACCTCTCCACCGCGAGGTGAGGATCAGAGCAACAGAGACGAGCCGGTTGAGTCCGGGTGAAACGGGCAATCTCTACGCGCAGCAACACCAAGTAGGCCAGCCCGGGGCTTGTCCCCAGCCTGTGGTTCCGCAGGCATGGTTGGCGGGTAGGTGGCACCGAGCCGGGTGGGCGACCCCCGGCCCAGATGAATGGCGGTCACGCCGGTCTTCGCAAGAGGGGCGGCGCACAGAATCCGGCCTATCGGCGCGCTTCACACTTTTTTTGCCGCCGGGCGCGCCATGCGGCCGGTGCGCAAGGCATGGGCCCAGTCTGGGCGGCCGCGCTGATCGGCCAGTGCCGCCATGGATTCATGGTCATAGGGCACGCTGATGAGTTGGCACACCCAACCGTCGGGCGCGCGTTCAAGCACCGCATAGCGGGCGTCGGGGCTGCCGTTTTCCACCCGGTGATAGCGCGATTTGGGGTAGGGGTGGTCGTCATCGTAGGCGGGCAGGCCCACGCTGCCGGGGTTGACGATCAACAGCCCGGATGCCGATCTAACGCTGCGCGGCACATGGCTGTGGCCGCAGGCCAAGAGCGTGATGTGCGAGGCGATGCGGCCGTCCAGCCGCTCTTCAATCTCTTCGGGCGCTGCCAGTTCAACGGTCTCGTCGATCGGCGTCTCCAGCAGGTACTCGGTATCGCTGCGCGGGCTGCCGTGGCACAGCGCCACATCGCGGCCCAGGGCGCCAGCCCAAAGCTGCCCGCGGTGCAGCCGGGCATCGCAGGGGTCGGCATGGCTGGACAGCCACAGCTTGTCGTCTGGGCTGAGTCGAGCGCTGGTGTAGGCGTCTGATGGGTTTTGGCGATCGAGCGGCAAGCGCAGCACCTGCCGCTCGTGATTGCCCGCCACGTGCAGCCAAGGCACTTGGCGCAGCAACTGGGCCGTCCCTGCAGGCAAGAGCGGCCCGCTCAAGGAGTCGCCCAGGTTGACCACCTGATCGATCTGCCGGTGCGCAAGGTCTGCAAGCACCGCCTCCAGCGCCGCAAGATTGCCGTGGATGTCGGAAACAAAGGCCAGGCGAGACGACTGGGTGTTGTTCAGGTGATCGTCGTTCATTGAAGTCGGTCGTCTTGCCGGTCAAGCGATCACTATAGTGCGAAGATGACCGGCGCAATCTTGACGCAGTGAGGTCCTTGTTCTAATATGCATCAAGCATCAAGCATCAAGCATCACACGGCAAGTATCCCTTCAGGAGTTTCCATGCGCACCACCCTGAGCATTGACGACGATGTGCTCTACGCCGTCAAGAGCCTGGCCCGCCGCGAGGGGCGCAGCCTGGGCGAGGTCTTGTCCGAGTTGGCCCGCCGCGCCTTGCAGACCCCCGCTGCCGCAAGCGCCGTGGGCGGTGCGGCGGGGGCACTCGATGCCCAGCTGGCCGTTTTGGGCTTGGTGCCTTACCGCGCGCCCGAGGTCGCCGTGGTCACGCAGGCCCAGATTGAGGCCTTGCGCGAAGCCGAGGGCGTATGAGTGATTCGGGTACGAGCGGTCGCCGCGCGGCCCCCGGCGTGCGCGAGACCTCTGCGGCTTACCGGCTTGCCACCGACATGCCGCGCATCAGCTTTTTGGACGTCAACGTCCTCATTGCCCTGTGCGACGGCCGGCACGAGCACCACGAGCATGCGGCACGCTGGTTCGTCGCGCATGCTGCCGCCGGTTGGGCCAGTTGTCCGCTGACGCAAAACGGGGCGCTGCGCATCATGAGCGCGCCGTCTTATCCGGGTGCGCGGCCCGTGGTGCAGGTGCTTGAACAACTGCGCGGCTTGTGCGCAGGCGCGCACCACCGCTTTTGGCCCGATGCGCTGAGCGTGCTGCAGCCGGGCCTGCTCAATCCGGCCCACCTGTTGGGGCATCGACAGCTGACCGACGCCTACCTGCTGGCACTGGCGGTTGACCACCAGGGTCGGCTGGTCACGCTCGACGGCGCCGTTGCCCTGCGATCGGTGCATGGCGCCACGCCCGATCATCTGGTGCGCCTGCTCCCCTGAGCTGGGCGCTATCCATCGGGTCGAGCCTAGTGGTTCAAGCCGCCCAGGCTTTGGATACGCTCCACATGCGCCAGCAGCGAGCGCTTGGCCACCGGCCAGATGCGCGGGTCGACGTCGTCGTAGGCCAGCTTGACCCAGTCGTCCATGCTGCCCTGCGGGTCGCCCTGCATCACCTTGAGCACCTTGGCCTCGCGCTGCAGCCGGTGCGCCTTGAGCCGGGCGATCGCTCCGGGCGCGTCGCCGAGCACGTAGCCGTGGGCCGGCAAGATGTGCGCAATGCCATGCTCGGTGCAGGCGGCGGCCAGCAGGTCGAGCGAGTCGAGGTAGTCGTTCATGTTGCCGTCGGGCGGGTCGACCACGGTGGTGCTGCCGTTGAGGATGTGGTCGCCTGAGAACAGCAGGCCGTCTTCTTCGAGCACAAAGCACACGTGGTTGGCCGCATGTCCCGGGGTGTGCAGTGCGCGCAGGGTGTGGCGGTTCTCGCCCGCACCCAGCACCAGTTGTTCGCCATGCGCCAAGGCGCGATCGGGTGTGAATTGGCTGGCCGCACGGGCGGTGGGCAAAGAGGCCAGGCCCAAGATAGGCGGCTTGACCTCACACAAGGCTTGCAGCGGGGCTGCGCCGGGCGAGTGGTCGGGGTGCGAATGGGTGCAGACGATGGCGCGGATGTTGCCGCCAGCGGCCTGCCACAGGCTTTGCAGATGCTGCGCATCGGCGGGCCCTGGGTCGATGCAGATGTAGCCGCTTTGCGCGTCGCCCACCAGGTAGCTGTTGGTGCCCGGCCCGGTCATCACGCCCGGGTTGGGCGCGGTCAGGCGCATGACGTTTTTGAGCAGCGCCACGGGCCGCTCGGTCTGCCAGTCCAGGGCGTGCACCAGCTGGCCGTCCGGGCAGGTCAGCTCCAGTTCGCCATAGGGCGATTCGTGCTCCATGTAGCGCGCCTCGCCCCCCTGCAGCCAGCCGGCTCGCGGGCACGAGGTCCACAGCGGCCGGCCGCCGGCGCAGGCCTGCAGCACCGCCTCGACGCTGGCATAAGCCTGCAGCCGCTGCAGCGTGCGGATGGTCGGAAAGATCATGAACAAGGTACCGGCCGCGTGCCGCGCCAGCGCATCGGCCGGCCGGATCCAGACCGGCTCGAACTGCTCGTGCTCGTCGGCCACCGGTTGCTGGCCTTCGGGCATGCGGGCCACCAGAAAGGGCACGTCAAAGCGCTTGGGCATGTCCCGGTCGGTCATCCAGTGGGCCAGCAGGTAGACCTCGTCGGCCGCCGGTTGCAGCCCCCGTGCCTGGCACTGGGCAAAAAACGGCTGGTGGCGATCGAGCGCGGCCACATCGCGGGCGTCGGCATGCTGGCCGTCGGGCCGGCGGGCCAGCAAGATGCCCAACTCCTCAAAGCTTTCGCGGATGGCCGCCAGGGCCGGCGTCAGGCTCGCCTCGTCCTGATCGGCCCGGCGGCGGCATTGCGCGTGCACGGCCGGCGAGCGGTCGTGCTCATCGATGCCACCGCCCGGGAAAACAAAAGCCCCCGGCGCAAAGCTGGCCTTGTCCGAGCGGCGCGTCATCAGCACCTCAAAGCCGCCTTCGGCCGGCCGCAGCATCAAGATGGTGGCGGCCGATCGCAGCGTTGCCGGTTCGCGTTGGGTGTAGAGCAATTGAGAGGGGCGGGCCATGGTGGGGTGGGCGCAAGATTCAAACAGGAGGGCCAGGCGTGCAGCGGCCGGTGGGGGCTTGCATGGTAAGCCAAGGACGCCCCTGCGCCGGCGGGCGCCGCGCCGATAATGCGCGCATGCGGATTGAATTCACCAAAATGCAAGGCGCCGGCAACGACTTCGTCGTGCTCGACGAGACGCGCGGCTTGCTCGGCCTGACGCGTGAGCAGTACCGGTTTTTGGCCGATCGGCATTTTGGGGTTGGCGCCGACCAGATCCTGAGCGTGCGCCCGCCGCCCGTCGGTGCGCGCGACATTGATTTTTCGTATGCCATCCACAACGCCGACGGCGGCGAGGTGGAGCATTGCGGCAACGGCGCGCGCTGTTTCGTGCGCTACGTTCGCGACCGCGGCCTGTGCGATCGTGACACGGTGCGGGTGCAGACCCTGAACCGGGTGCTGCAGTTGCAATTGCAGCCCGACGGCCGGGTGAAGGTGGACATGGGCGCGCCGGTCTTTGAGCTGCCGCGCGTGCCTTTTGACGCCAGCGGTCTGCAGCCCCGGCTGCTGGGCGGCTGGCCGGTTTGGCCGCTCGATCTTGGCCCGGCCGGCAGTGCCGAGGTGGCGGTGCTGTCCATGGGCAACCCGCATGCGGTGTTGTGGGTGGGCGACGTCGAGCAGGCCCCTGTGCTCAGCTGGGGCCCCTTGATCGAGTCGCACCCGCGCTTTGCCCAGCGGGTCAACGCCGGTTTTGCGCAAGTGGTCTCACGCGGGGAAATCCGCTTGCGGGTGTTTGAGCGCGGCGCTGGCGAGACGCTGGCCTGCGGCACCGGGGCCTGCGCCGCAGTCGTGGCGGGCATCCGCCAGGGCTTGCTCGATGCGGCGGTGGAGGTGTACACGCGCGGCGGGCGTCTGCGCATCGAGTGGGCCGGCGCGTCGGATTTGCTCGCGCCGGTGCGCCTGAGCGGGCCGGCGGTGCGCGTGTTCGAGGGGCAGATCGAGCTGCCCTAGGGCCCGGACTTTGAGGGGGCGGCCTGGGGCTGGGCTACACACCGGTCTGCGGGCTTGGACAGCGGCCACAAACCGTAGACAATGCGGGTCCATGAATTCCTCTGACACGGCCCTGGCCCATCCCATCACCGAAGACGACATCGCCAAC
>JAIXWZ010000172.1 GCA_027491035.1 Comamonadaceae bacterium
AGCCGACCAAAGCGCGAACGCGCCAGCGCCATGGCCTGTGCCGGCGCATCGGCCGCGGTGACATCGAGCACCGCACAGGCCACGCGCTCGGGCCACAGCGCTTGCAGCTCGCGCAAGGCCTGGTCTTGCCGATCGACGGCCAGCAAGCTGCCGCCTTGCGCGAGCCAACGCTCGGCAATCGCCCGCCCGATGCCCTGGGCCGCACCGGTGACCATGGCCACCTTGCCTGGATTCATGACCTGTCCTTGTCTGCAGCTTGGAAAGCAGCAGTTATACCCTGTCCACAGCCGCGCTTTGGCGGGCGCAGCGCACTGTGCTAAAACCACCCACTTTCATTGCAAGACCTCCCATACAAGACGCCATGAAGCCCATGCCGGTTTACTTTGTCTCCCACGGTGGCGGACCCTGGCCCTGGGTCGAGGGCATGCGCGAGATGTTTGCCCGCACCGCGCGCGAGCTGTCGGCTCTGCCCTCCCAACTGCCCCAAAAACCGCGTGCGGTGCTGATGATCAGCGGCCATTGGGAGGCCGACGGGTTTTCGGTCTCCACCGCCGAGCAGCCGCCCATGGAGTACGACTACTTCGGCTTTGCGCCGCACACCTACACGCTGCGCTACCCGGCGCCCGGCTCGCCCGCACTGGCGGCGCGGGTGCAGCAGCTGCTGGGCGATGCCGGCCTGCCCTGCCAAGGCGATGCCGCCCGCGGACTCGACCACGGCGCTTTTGTGCCCATGCACCTGATGTACCCGCAAGCGGACGTGCCCATCGTGCTGCTCTCGCTCAAGGCCAGCTACGACCCGGCCGAGCACATCAGGGCCGGCCAGGCGCTCAGCGCGCTGCGCGACGAGGGCGTGCTCATCATGGGCAGCGGCCTGACCTATCACGACATGCGCGGCTTCGGCAAGCCGACGGCCACGCCCGTGGCGCAGGCCTTCGAGGAGTTTCTGGCCAGCGCCGTCTCCAACCCCGACGCCCGGCAGCGGCGCAAGCTGCTGAGCGCCTGGGCCCAAGCCCCGATGGCCCGGCAGGCTCATCCGCGGGAAGACCACCTGCTGCCGCTGATGGTGGCCGTCGGCGCCGCGCAGGACGATCCGGGGCGGCGTTGGTTCGTTGACCACGCCCTGGAGGTCGACATGGGCTCCTACGCCTTCGGTTGAGCCCGCCGCCCGCGCCGCAGCCCCGGTGTATTCTTCGGGCTTCCCTGTCCCTTGCTGACCGCCATGTCCGTTTTAGACCTGACCGCACCCGACGCCTTCCTGCGCAACAGCTGGTACGTGGCGCGCGTTTCGCGCGAAGTCACCCGCGAGCCGCTGGCGGTGCGGCTGCTGGGCCAGGACATCGTGCTCTACCGCCGCCAGGACGGCTCGCCCGTGGCCCTGGAAGACGCCTGCCCGCACCGCAAGCTGCCGCTGTCCATGGGGCGTATCAAGGGCGACGCCATCGAATGCGGCTACCACGGCCTGACCTTTGACGGCTGCGGCACCTGTATCGAGGCCCCGACCCAGGCGCGCATTCCAGCGGCCGCCCGGGTGCGCAGCTACCCGGTACGCGACCGCTACGGTCTGCTGTGGATCTGGATGGGCGAGCCCGAGCAGGCCGAGCAGACGCCGCTGCTGCACATCGAGCACCACGACGACCCCAGCTGGCACATGACGGGGGGCGACAGCCTGCTGTGCAACTGCCACTACCTTTGGCTGGTCGACAACCTGCTCGACCCCTCGCATGTGGCCTGGGTCCATCGCAGCACCTTTGCGTCTTCGGGCACCGAAGACACCCCCTTGCAGATTGACGGCGACGCGCACGGCGTAGTGTGCAGCCGCTGGATCTACGGCAAGCCGCCACCGCCTTTTTACGAGCCGCTGGTCCAATTTGAGGGACCGGCCGACCGGCTGCAGCACTACGAGGTGCGACTGCCCTCGGTCGCGATCAACCGCAGCATCTTCGCGCCGGCCGGCATGGGCGGGCAGCAGGTGGGCGACGACCCGCGCATCTACCGCATGGTGTCGTACAACTTCCTGACCCCCATCGACGCCGACTGCACGCTCTACTTCTGGCTGCAGCACCGCAACACCGATCCGCACAACCAGGCACTGACCGAGCGCATTGCGGCGGGCGCCAAAGCGGCTTTTGAGGAAGACCGCCAGGTGCTCGAAGCGGTGCACCGCGGCATGAAAAACCCGGCCACGCCCCACATCGGCCTGCTGCTCGATGCCGGGGCGGCGCGCTTTCGCAAGACCTTGGCCGAGCGCATCGCGGCTGAACAAGCCAGCCCGCGCGTGGCTGCGCCGACCTAAATCCCGGGCAAGGCGGCCTTCAAGACCCGGGGGGCACGCCCGGGGCCGCGCATGAGGCCCCCTGCAAAACTGCCGCACGGGCCAGCCAGGCCTGCAAGCTCTCGGCCAGGCTGGCGTCAGCCCACAGGCGC
Source organism: Comamonadaceae bacterium (assembly GCA_027491035.1). Classification (GTDB taxonomy): domain Bacteria; phylum Pseudomonadota; class Gammaproteobacteria; order Burkholderiales; family Burkholderiaceae_C; genus Polaromonas. The sequence continues at coordinate 2,425 of JAIXWZ010000172.1, forward strand.
ATCGCGCCCGGCTCGGTGCGGCTGGGCGCGAGCACCACGGTGTAGGCCGACAGCCGGGTGCGCCCGGCGAAGTCGGCCGCAAGCCGCGCGAAATCGAGGTCGCAGCCCTGTGCCAGCAAGTCCACGGCCGGTGGCGCAAGCAGCAAGGCGCAGTAGGCATCGCTGAGGTCCACACACGCGTGGTGGGCAGGCCCGGCGGCGTGCGCCACACGCTCGATGACCCCTTGCATGGCCTCTTGCATGGCCTCTTGCACGGCCTCCTGCATGGCCGGCTCGTCGCCGCCTTCGCACCAGCACCACCACTCGTCTGGCCCCAGGCGCAGCCAGAGCGTTGAGCCCTGCGCCATCTGGCGGCACACCGGCAACCCCGACAGGCCGGCGGCCAGCTCGTCGAGCCAGGGCGCCGGCTGGGCGCGCAGGCTCAACAAGCGGCTGCTACCCATCGCATGAACGCCGGAATCAGCCACGCATGCGCCCTCCCTCAAGGTCGTAGAACACCGGCGCGACCACGCGGGCCGGACGGCGGGCGAGCGCGCCCGGCCCACTGGCACTGACCCAGACCTGCTCGCCCTGGCGCCCGGCTCCGTCTTGCAGCAAGGCCAGCGCCACCGCGCGGCCCAGGGCCGGGCTCCAGACGCTGGCCGTGACAAACCCGGCGCTGGCCTGCTCGCGCTCGCGGGCGTTGTGCGGGTCCATGTCGAGCCCCTCACACAAAATCTGCGCGCCCTCCTCCAGCGGCACCTGGCCCGCCTCGACCGACAAGCCCACCAGCTGAAAGCGCCCCTGAGGCCGGGCCTGATCGCGCAGCAAGGAGCGTTTGCCGACAAAGTCGGTCTTGTCCATGCGCACCGCCCAGCTCAAGCCCAAGTCCAGGGGGTTGATGCAGCCATCGACTTCATGGCCGATCGAGATAAACCCTTTCTCGACCCGCAGCACATGGTTGGCCTCCGACCCGATCACGGCCAGGCCCAGCCGCTGCCCCTGCTCGAGCAGTTGCTGCCACAGGTCAAGGGCGCGGCGCGCCGGCAGGTGCACCTCGAAGCTGAGCTCACCGGTAAAGCTCACCCGAAACAGCCGCACCGGATGGCCGCCCAGCGTGCCCTCGCGCCACGCCATGAAGGAAAAGGCGGCCGCCGCGAGGTCGACACTGCAGCCGCAGGCCTGGAGCAGCTGGCGCGCTTGCGGCCCGCACACCACCAGCGCCGCCCACTGCTCGGTTGCCGGCGTCACGTAAACCTGCAAGCGACCCCGAAAATGGACCTGCAGCAAAGACTCGAGCCAGGCGTGCACGGCTTGCGCCTGACCGCTGGTGGTGGTGATCCACCAGCGCTGCTCGCCCAGCCGAAAGACGGTGCCGTCGTCAAACACACGGCCGTCCTCGCGCAGCATCAGCGCATAACGGCCGCGGCCGACCTTCAGGTCGGCCACCCGACAGGCGTAGGCATGCTCGAGCAGTTGCAGCGCATCAGGCCCCTCAATTTCAAACTTGCCCAGCGGCGAGCTGTCATACATCGCCACCGCCTCGCGGCAGGCTCGACACTCGCGCTCGACGGCCTGCGCCATCGACTCGCCGGCCCGTGGGTAGTAGCCCGGCCTGCGCCAGTTGCCGCCGGACTCGTACATGACCGCACCGGCGGCCTCGTGCCAGGCCGACAGGGGCGTGCGCCGCACCGGCCGGATCAGGCCGCCGGGCTCGATGCCCGCAATCGCGCCAAAAGGCACCGGCGTGTAGGGCGGTCGCAGCCGCGTCGCCGACAAAGAGCCGGCATCGAGGCCGCGCAGCTGCGCCATCAGCACCGCACCATGGACCGAAGAGGTGCGTCCCTGATCGGGCCCCATACCCAAAGCGGTGTAGCGCTTGAGGTGCTCGGTCGACTCATAGCCCTCGCGCTGCGCCAGCCGCAAGTCGTCGAGCGTGACGTCGCTGGCCAGATCCACAAAGACGCGGCCGCGCGAGAGCCCGCTCAGATCGACCGCGCTGCAGCCGTCCAGCTCGGCCAGCTCAAGGTCTTGAGGGGGCGCGGGCAGGTGCTTAAGGCGCAGGCCCAGGCTGCCCGCCAAATCGTGCACCGCGCGCTCGGCCGAGGCCAGGCAGGCGCGGGTGCCTTGCGCCCCCGTGGCAGAGCCGATGCAGGTGGGTGCGCCGGCGGCCGGCACGGGCACCATGCCGTGCAGTTGCCGGTCGTAAGCACTGGCGCCGCCGCCTTGCGCATGCAGGGCCAGCGCACTGCTCCAGCCACCGGAGACGGCCAGCAGATCGGCCTGGTGCCAGTGCACAGCGCCGGCGCCCACGGCCACCGCGCGCAGCGCCGAGCGACCGCGCACGGCCTGCACCCGCGCGCCCAGCTGCACCGGCAGGCCGCGCGATTGCGCCTGCTCGAGCAGGCGGGGATGCACCTGGCTGCGCGCATCGGCCACGGCCAGCACCTGCACCCCGGCATCGTGGGCGTCAAAGGCCGCGCGCCAGGCCACGTCGTTGTTGGCCGCCAGCACCATGCGCCGGCCGGGCGCCACCGCCCAGCGGTGCAAATAGCTGCTGACCGCACCGGCCAGCAAGATGCCCGGCCGATCGTTGTCGGCAAACAGCAGCGGCCGCTCGATCTGCCCGGTGGCCAGCAGGGCATGCGCCGCGCGCACCTTCCAGATGCGCTCGCGCCCCGGCTCGCTGCGATCGACGGCCACGAACAGGCCATGGTCGTGCTGCGCGACCACCTGGGTCAGCGGCCAGCGCTGCACCTGCGGGCAGCCATCGAGGGCCTGCACAGCTTGATCGATCCAGGCCTGCATGGCGCTGCCGGCGGGCCGGTCCAGCCAGCGGCCACCGGGCCGCGGCGCGTCGTCAACCAAAATCACGCGGGCGCCCGCCTCGGCCAGCGCCCAGGCGGCCCACAGACCGGCCACACCGGCGCCGACGATGAGCACATCGGCGTGGGCGAAACGGCGCAGGTGGCCGCTGGCCGCGGCCGGGCGATTGCCCCCGGCCGTGTCGGGCTCGGGCAGGCGGCCCAAACCGGCCGCGTGCCGCAGCGCCCGCTCGAACCAGGGCCAGGCCCAGGCGGGCGACTTGAAGGCCTTGTAATAAAAGCCCGCAGGCAGCCACGGGTGCAGCGCATCGGCGCAGGCCATGAGGTCCCAGCCCAAGGCAGGCCAGGCCCGCTGGCCGTGCGCGCGCAGGCCCTCGATCAGCGGCTGGGTGGTGGCCAGCACATTGGGCTCGGCCCAGGGCGCCCGCAATCCCACAAAGGCGTTGGGCTCCTCCCAGCCGGCGGCCATGACGCCGCGCGGGCGGTGGTACTTGAAGCTGCGCGCCAGCAGCTGCACGCCGTTGGCCAGCAGAGCCGAAGCCAGCGTGTCACCGGCAAAGCCCTGCAAGCGGCGCCCCTCAAACTCAAAGCCCAGTGGGCGCGAGCGATCGAGCAGTTGCCCTCCTTGAGGCAGGCGCCAGCCGCTCATGGCCGCTCCTGACAAGGCTGGCAGGACACGATGGCCTGCGTGTGCGGATCGCGCTGCACTTGCAGCCAGCCGCGGCAGCCGTGCACGTGCCACCAGTGCTCGAGCACCGGCGCATCGGGGTTGCGGCGGTGGTAGAGGTAGCGGCCCCAGGCGGCATCGTCCAGCGCAGCGGGCTCGGCCGGCCGCTCGACGGCCTCGCCCATGCCCATGAACTCGTGCTCGCTGCGCGGGCCGCAATGGGGGCAATCGATCAAAAGCATGGTGTGCGCCTCAAAACCGGTTGGACGCGCTGGCCGTCTCAAACAGCAGACGGCCGCTGCTGAAACGCTCGAGGGAAAACGGCGCCGCAAATCGGTCGGCCTGACCGCGGGCCAGCAAGCCGGCCAGGCTACGCCCGCCCGCTGGAATGGACTTGAAGCCCCCCGAGCCCCAGCCCGCGCTCACGCACAGGCCCTGCACCGGCGTGAGCGACAAGATGGGGCTGGTGTCGGCCGACAGGTCAATCGCGCCGCCCCAAGAGCGCATCAGCTTGACGCGCGCCAGCGCCGGAAACAGCTCAACCAAGCTGGCCACGCAGTCCTCGATCACGCCAAACTGCCCGCGCTGGGTCCAGGACAGGCCAGCATCTGGGCCGCCGCCAATCACCAGCTCGCCCTTGTCCGACTGGCTCAGGTAGATCCCCAGCGCCGGGCAGGAGACGATGACATCGAGCATGGGCTTGAGCGGCTCGGAGACGAAGGCCTGCAGCGTCAGCGTCTCCAGCGGCAGGCTCAGTCCGGCCATCGCGGCAAGCCGGCTGCTCGAGCCGGCCACCGCCAGGCCCAGGCGTTCGGTTGCGATGCGCCCGCGGGTGGTCTGCACCGCCTGCACCCGATCGCCCAGGCATTCGATGCCGGTGACCTCGCAGTTCTCGATGATGTCCACGCCAGCGGCGCTGGCCGCGCGCGCATAGGCCCAGGCCACCGCGTCGTGGCGCACGGTGCCGGCGCGGCCTTGCCAGGCCCCCGCGAGCACCGGCAGGCGCATGCCGGCATCGCGGCGCAGATGGGGCAAGAGCCGGTAGACCGCGTCCGCGTCGAGCAGCTCGTAGTCGGCACCGATCAGGCGCATCGCATGCATGCGCCGGCGCGCATCGCGCAGCTTGGCCCAGGTCTGGATGATTTCAACCTGACCGCGCTGGCTGACCATCAGGTTGAAGTCCAGCCGCTGGCTCAGTTGCTGCCAAAGCGTCAGGTTCTCGTCCTGGAAACGGATGCCCGGCTCGCGCAGATAGTTCGAGCGAATCACCGTGGTGTTGCGCCCGGTGTTGCCACCCCCGAGCCAGCCGCGCTCGAGCACCGCCACCCGGGCCAGGCCCTCGTCGCGCGCCAAATACAAGGCCGTGGCCAATCCGTGACCGCCGCCACCGACGACCACCGCGTCGTAGCTTGCCGCAGGCTC